>JANPKP010000446.1:0-7103 GCA_031426095.1 Gemmataceae bacterium | reverse complement strand
GTCGCCGCATGTGCGACCGCCGGCCGCACCGCTGACCAGTGTCATTCGACCCCCCGGGTGCCCCATGCCGACCCCCCGCACCGACCGCCGCCGGTTCCTGGCGGCCGCCCTGTTCGCGGCCGCGGGCGGGCCGGCGGTACTGGCGCAAGCCCCCACCGAGCGGGCCGTCGCCCCGGTCCGCCTGGCCCTCGACAAGGGCGGGGTGTGGACCCTCAACTTCGCCTACAAAGAGCCGCGGATCATCACCCTCGACGTGCCGGGCAAGGGGAAGCAGCAGGTCTGGTACATGCTCTTCCGCGTGTCCAACATGCCCCGCACGGAGGAGCTGGAGACGGGCGGCAAGAAGGAGGCGGTCCTCGTCCCGGCCGAGCCGCACTACTTCGTCCCCGAGTTCGAGCTGGTCACCCGCGACCTGAACTCCGCCCACCTGGACGAGCCGCGGCCGTTCGCCGTGGACGCCATCCGCAAGATCGAGGACCCGGAGGGCGTCCTCAACCTCCAGACCACCATCTCGATCATCAAGCGGCCGGTCCCGCCGACCCCTCCGCTGTCGTACCCGCGGTACGTGAACGGGCTAGCCGTGTGGGCCGACATGGGCCAGAAGGCTCCCAAGACGAACAAGTTCACGATCTTCGTGAGCGGCCTGTCGGACGGGCTGGTGGCCGACAAGGCCCCGGACGGCGACGTGGTCGTGCGGCGGAAGACGCTCCAGCTCGACTTCACCCGGCCGACCGACGAGGCCCGCGACCAGATCACTGACATCCGGGCCGACGCCTCGAACGGGGCGGCCGAGCGGTGGGTCTACCGGGCGTCGTCGAAGATCAAGCCGGGCACCGCGGTGCCGGCCGGCGTGGAGCCGAAGAAAGAGTGACGGCCCTTCCGGGCGAGTCCCGTCAGGGCGGGGAGTCCAACACGCTCCAAACCACTCCCCGCCCTGACGGGACGGGGCTCGCCCGACCCTAACCCACCTTCTCGCCCACCACCGCCACCGGCCGGCCGAGCGACCGCGTGAGGATCACGTGCCGGTGGTCCGGCCCGTCGAGCCGCAGCTTCCGCGTGATGTCGTTCACGTCCAGCTCGGACGCCCGCTTCAGCATCGTCACCCGGCCCACTTTCTGTTCCCGAAGGTAGTCCCGCAGCCGGCCGAGGTGGAACGGGGCCCAGTGGTCCACCCTGTAGCAGTCGGCGAACGGGGACGACACCGGGGCGTCGGCGGTGAACACGGCCACCGACCAGTCGACCGGGTGGGCGTCCACGGTTTCCGCCCACTGGTGTTCCAGGCCGGCCCGCACCACGCTCGGGTCGGGGTCGAGGACGAACGCCCGCGGGTCCGACGGCGGCCGCCCCGTGACCGGCCCTTCGGCCGCGAGGGTGTGCGGGCCCGGTAGCACGGTCGCCCGCCGGCCGGCCGTCCGCAGGGGGCCGCACCAGAGGACGCACTCCTTCAACTCGCCGCCGACCGACACGAACTCGACTTCCGAATCCCACCCGTCCAAATCCCGCCAGGCCACCCCCGGGGCGATCTTGAAGGCGAGCGGGAAGTTGGCGCCGAACCGCTCCCGGATGGCCGACGGCGGCGGGAGGTAGTCGTTCATGCCGAGGAACCGCCGGCCGTCGGCCCGCCGCCCGGGGTCGGCGAACGCGGCCACCCGGGGGAGCGACATGGCCAGGATGTCGGCCTGCACGAACGAGACGCGGTCGGCCAGTCCGCAGGCTTTGGCGTTGGCCTCGGCGAGGGCGAGCCGCAGCGGGTCGGCGTCCACCGCTTCTACGGCCGGCACCACGGATGCCAGCGCGAGAGTGTCGCCGCCGATGCCACAGCCCAGGTCGGCGACGGCCTCGAACGGGGCGAACCGCCCGGCCCGGTGGCGGGCGGCGACCTCCCCGGACGACTGTTCCAATCCCTCTCGCGTGAAGTACATGCGGTCGGCCTGCGAGAACTTCGCGGCCGCCCGCACCCGCAGGGCGGCGGTGGTGACGGCCGCCTTCGCCAACTCCGCCGGGAACTCCTTGCGGACCTTCTCGAAGCAGGGGAGGAACGTCTCGTCGGTCGGCCCGAGGGCGGTGGCGGCGGCGAGCGCGGCCTGCCCGGCGGGCGTGAGCAGGTCGCGGAACGAGGTGAGGTCCATGCGGGATGTTGTATCGGCGAGGGGGTGGGCCGTCGCGGCGGCCCCCTTGCCCGTTCGCGGCCGGTCGCTAGGTTGACGTGATCGGAATGGGATGCGTCACCCCCGGTGGGAGAGAGTCATGGGCAACCCCGCGAGCGTGCTGCGGAAGAAGAGCGAGAAGCGGCGGAAGAAGTATGAACTGCGGCTCGGGCCGGGCGTCTACCTCCCGAAGGAAGACCGCCTGCGGGTCAACGCCGAGGTGGTGGAGTTGAGCAAGGCGATCGAGCAGGCGAAGGCCGAGAAAAAGGCCGCCGCGAAGGCCCCGCCGGCCGAGAAGGCGTGAGGCCCGCCCTCACTTCACTGACGAGACTTGGTTTTCTCCCGCTTTACCGTGAAAACCGGTAGCGGGATTCTCAACCACTTCGGCCAGCACGTCTTCCGCCGAGTCCAACACGCGAAAAGCGGTAAAATCCGGTAACGCTTTCAGCCGACCGCGTCGGCTACCCCGCTCCCGTCGGTGGGGGCGTCGCCCTTCGCCTCGGCCGACGGGGTCAGTTCGTACACCTTCGTCATCAGTTGCTTCATGGTCACCGGCCGCACGAGGACGCACCCGTGCGGGTGGTTGCCGGCCTGCAACGCCCACCCGGCCTGGTCCTCGTTGAGGATCAGGATGGCCCCCACGTCGAGGCCGACCCCGTCGGCCTCCTTCAGCACCCGGCAGAAGGCGTCCACTCCGTCGTGGCCGACGGTGCCGCAGTCGACGATCAGCCCGTGGTACGGCTGCGTCTGGTAGCGCTTCAGGGCCTGGAGCGGGTCGAGGGAGATGAGGACGCGGTACCCGTGCTCCTTGAACTTCTCGCGGAAGGCGTTCTGGAGCTTGGCGTTCTCCTCCACGACGAACAGCGTGGGTGAGCCGGACGGCACCCGCGACCGGGCGTTCCCCTTGCCGTCCCCCTCGGCCGAGTCGGCCCGGGCCTTCTTGATGCCCTCGACCAGCAGCGACGGCGTCTGGAACCGCTGGCCGGGGTCGAAGGCCAACATCTTGCCCAGGAGTTTCATGACCGGCGGCGGCACCCCCAGGTTGGGGCCGCTGCGGTAGAGGGTGTCTTCCACGTCCTGGTAGCGGCGGGCCGACATGCGGGCGTTGCGGTCCTTCGTGGCCGGCATGACCGGCACCCCCGTGATCGCCTCGTACAGGACCGACCCGAGGAAGTAGATGTCGCTCCGCACGTCGCCCGGCTTCTGGCCGGTCGCCTTCTCCAGCCCGGCGTAATCGACCGTCCGGTCCACGGCCACGTCCTCGCCCTTGCCCTTCTCCTCCTCGCGGTCGGCGTGGGCGGCCGACCCGTCGCTGATCTCGGCCAGCCCGAAGTCCACGAGCTTGGCGTGCCCCTGGGCGGAAATGAGGATGTTCGTCGGCTTGATGTCCCGGTGGGTGAGCCCCCGCGAGTGGGCGTGGGCCAGCCCGGTGGCGCACTCTTCGAGGATGCGGAGGGCCTCGTCCAGCCCGAGCTTCTTGCGGATGGTGAGGATGTCGCGGAGCGTCCCGCCCTCCACGAACTACCATGAAGTACTGCTTGGTCTCCTTGTCCTGGCTGACGGCCAGGATGCTGACGAGGTGCGGGTGCCGGAGCGTCATCCCGACCTTGCCCTCGCGGAGGAACAGTTCGACCTTCTGCGTGTCGGCCGACCACTTGCTGCGGAGGACCTTGATCGCCACCACCTGCCCGGTCCGCGGGTCGTCACCGCGGTAGACGCGGCCGAACGAGCCGGACGCGATCTTGTACAGGAGCCGGTAGCCGCCCAGCGTGTACCCGTCCATGTCCCCCTTGAGGAGCTTGCCGCCCTGGAGGGGGGAGAGGTACCGCTTGCGTTCGAGGAGGCGGACCATGTCCTCGGCCGGGCGGGAGCGGTCGTCGAGTTCGACCAGGCACTCGCGGACCTTGTCCTCGTCCACCAGACCGAGGCGGAGGGCGAGCTGGCCGATCCCGGAGGCGTCGAGGTTGATGCTGGACATGGGCGGCCGTCGTCGTGGGGGGAGGGCGGTCGGTTTCGCGGCGGGGGCGTGGAGTGTTTCGCCCGCCCGCCGGCCAACCCGTTCCACGTTACCGGCTGGTGGCCGCTTGTGCAATCGGTGGCCCGGCGGGAATGCGGCGTTGCGGCCGGGGTTGACCCGTTCCCGCCGTCCGGTTATGGCCCGCCACCGATTGTTCATGACCGCCGGGCGGCACGTTAGCGCCGGGCGGGGCCGTCTGCGGGGGGGGTGTACGGTGGTCCGGTTCCGACCGAGCGCCGGGGTGGCCGCGGCCTGCCTGGCCCTGACCGGGTGCGTCGGCTTCTTCGACACGGTGACGAGCCGGACGTGGCGGAACGCCCCGTTCGGCACCACCCGTAAGCTGATCTCGCCCGACGACCCGCTCACCGTCGTCCTCGACGACCCGCCGCGGCCGGGGGACGAGCGGGCCAAGGCCATGCGGCGGCTCAAGGAGCCGCTCGCCGCCGGCCAGCCGCAAGAAGTCCAGGACAAAGTGGTGGACCTGCTCGCCCGCACGGCCACGGCCGACCCGTCGCCGATCCTCCGGCTCGCGGCCATCGACGCCCTGGGGCGGTTCGAGGACCCGCGGGCCGGCGGCGTCCTGATCGCGTCGTACAACCTCGCCCACGGCCGGCCGCAGGGGGTGGACGCCCCGAAGCGGACGCCCGGCGACATCACCCAGGCGGCCCTCCGCGACGACCCGAACCGCAACTTCCGCTTCGCCGACCGGGCCATGCTCAACGGGCCGAGCGGGTTCGCCCCGGACACGGTGGCCGCCATCCGCTGCCGGACGCTCGACTCGCTCAGCCGCACCGGGAAGCCCGAGGCGGTCAACTTCATGGCCCACGTGGCGACCGCCGGGGACACCGAGAACGCCCCCGACGGGGCCGACGACCGGGACGTGCGGCTGGCCGCCGTCCGCGGCCTCGGCAAGGTCCGCCAGCCGGAGGCGGTGGCCGCCCTGGCCAAGGTGCTGACCCGCGAGAACGGCCGCGACGGGGCGGTCGTCGGCCGGGCCCACGAGGGGCTGGTGAGCCTGACCGGCAAGAAACTGCCCGCCGAGCCGGCCCCGTGGAACGAGGTCGTCCAGGCCGGGGCCGTGGTGGTGCCCGAGCCGTCGTGGGTCGAGACGGCGACGGGCTGGTTCGTACCGTAAACGGGCGAGCGGGGGGCGTCAGCCCCCTGTTACCCCTCAAGGGTCGGGTGCGTGTCGTTGCCATCAGGGGGTTCACGCCCCCCGCTCGCCGCCGGCCATCCCCCGGAACACCTCTCGCATCGCCTCGCCCATCCGTTCCAGCGTGAACGCCCCCGCCCGCTCGCGGCCCTTGCGGACGAGGTCGGCCACCGCGTTCGGGTCGTCCAGCACCCGGCGGATGGCGGCCGCGAAGCCGGCCGCGTCGTCGGGGTCCACCAGCAAACCCGCGTCGCCCACCACTTCGGGAATGCTCGTCGCCCGGCTGGCCACAACCGGCACGCCCAGGGCCATCGCCTCGATCGTCGGCAGGCCGAAGCCCTCGTACCGCGACGGGTAGACCACCGCCTTCGCGTGGGCCATCGCCGTGAGGAACGGGCCGCGGTCGAGGTTCGGCAGGATCAGAAGCGCCCCGTCCGCGCTCCGCCACGCCCCGGCGTCGAGCCGCCCGCCGGCCAACTCCGACGCCGGCAGCAGTTCGGCCAGCATGTCGTCGTGCAGCAACCCGGTGCTTGCGATCACCAACTTCACCCCAGGGCGGGCGAGTTGGCGGAAGCCGGCGACGGCCGTCGGAAGGTTCTTCCGCACCCGGTTGAAGCCGGTCGCCGCCCCCACCGGGGAGAACAGGTACGCCCCCCAGTCGGCCGCCCGGTCGCCGCCCGCCCACAGGGGTTTGTCCGCTTCCCCAGGGGCGAACGGCTGGCGTAACAACACCTGGTCGTCGGCCAGGGCGTGCCAGACGACGGCCGTGCGGGCGGGGTCGAACGGGAGCAGCCGGCAGATACGTTGGCGGGCGTCGTCGGACACGCAGACCAGCACGTCCACGGCCGGGCGGACGGCCTCGAACATTTCCCGCCGCTGCCGGGCGGTGTCGCCGAACACCTCGGGCGAGTCGAGGAACCCGGCGTCGTGGAAGACCACCGCCTGCGGGCACGGCGGGCGTTCGAGGCCGCTGTAATAGGAGGCCAAAAAGACATCCGGCTTCGCGGCGGCGAGCGGCCCGGCGAGAACGGGGTCGAGGGCGTGGGCGAGCGGCCGGGCGGCCGGCCAGTCGAGCGGCACGAGCGTCACCCGCGGGTCGGCGGCGAGCGGCTCCCAGGTGTCATCCAGCCCCGATTTCGGGAACAGCCGCCGCGGGTCGGCCGGGGCGAACACCGTGAGGGCGTCGTCGGCCCCGGTGCGGAGGAGCGCCGCGAGCAGGCTCCGGCAGTGGACGCCGAGCCCCCCGGTGACGGCCAGGTGGGGCAGGAACAGCCCGATCCGCATGACCACGACTCCGGGGACCGAACGGCGCGAGCGGGGCAACCGGCGGGGCGTTGCACAAGAATTGACCTACGGCGCGGGCCGATCCCGTCCGCCGCCGGGCGGAGCGTTACCCGATTTTGCCGCTTAAACGCGATTGGGGTCGCCCCATCCGCTGGCCGGCGAACGACATCGGGAACCCGCTCCCACATTTACCGGTAACGCGGGAGAGTCGGGGGATTCCACCCCCGATTCGCCACACCGAGCTTGCCCCGTTCACAGCCGGTCTCGCCGCGGCCGGTTGGCCTTACGGCGGGTCGCCGGCTGTTTCCTCGCCCATCGGATGAACGTCGCCAACTCCGGGGCCGTTCGCAGTCGGGTGAGCGTCGGGTAGAGGGCGGCCAGCGTCTCATTCGTGTACGTGGCGTGAACCATCCCGTGGCACTGCGAACAGATCAATTCCACGTCGTCGGCCGTGCCCCCCTTCGACTTCGGCTTGCAGTGGTGGCGGGTCAGCGCCCGCGGG
>JANPKP010000445.1:0-6381 GCA_031426095.1 Gemmataceae bacterium | reverse complement strand
GCGGGCAGTCGTAGGCGGCGGTCGCCGGGCCGGGGTCCATCAGGCCGGTGCTCAACCCGATTCCCGCGGCGGGGGCGAAGGCCAGCGCGTCCGTCGCCGGACCGGGGTCGGCGGCGGGCCCCGGGAAGACCGCCGTCGCCGGCTTGGGGTGCTTCACGATCCGCAGGGTGAGGCACGCCGAGGTGTGCTCGGACTCCCTCCCGGCCGTCGCCGGGCCGGCGGCCGGGCCGGCGGCGGGGAGGAGGGGGGCGAACAGGCGGCCCGGGAAGTCGGCCGGCGGGTCGGCCCACGGGAGGAGCAGGGCGGCGGCGTCCGCCGGGGTCGCCGGGCGGTCGGCCGGGTCGCGGGCGAGCAGCTTGTGGACCACGGCCGCGAGGCCGGCCGGCACGTCCGGGCGGACGCGGTCGAGCGGGGGCGGGTCGGCCGACTGCTTGCGGGCCACCTTCTGCCCCACGTCCCCGTCCGGGAACGGCGGGTGGCCGGCGAGCAGGTAGTAGAGGGTGGCCCCGAGGGAATACAGGTCGGCCCGGGCGTCCACGGCCGAGCTGTCGAGGGCCTGCTCGGGGGCCAGGTAGTCGAGGGTGCCGAGGACGAGTTTGGCCCCGTCGAGGGTGGTGCTGTCCTGCCCGTCGAAGCGGGCGATGCCGAGGTCGAGGACCTTCACCACCCCGCTGCGGTCGAGGATCAGGTTGGCCGGCTTCACGTCCCGGTGGGTCAGGCCGGCGTCCGCGATGCCCTGGAGGCCGCGGGCGGCCTGCACCCCGCAGGTGGCCGCCTCCCCGGGGGCGTACGGCCCGTGCCGCACCACCGCCGCCTGGAAGCTCAGCCCGTCCACGAACTCCATGACGATGAACGGCGGGTCGGCGTCCACCTCCACGTCGAACACCCGGACCACGTTCGGGTGGTCCAGCGCGGCCACCGCCTGGGCCTCGCGGACGAACCGGCGGCGGGCCGTCGGGTCGGTCGACAGGCCGTGGGACAGGACCTTCACGGCCACCCGGCGGGCCATGCGGGTGTGCTCGCACAGGTAGACGTGGCCCATGCCGCCGCGGCCGAGGCGGTCGAGGATGCGGTACGGCCCGAGGTCGAACCCCCGCCACCGGCCGGCCGCGATCTCGGACGCCTGGTACGGGGTGAGGAGGCCGCGGTCGGCCATCAGGGCGAGCACCCCGGCCGGCGGGCGGGCGGCCTCGGCCGGGCGGAGGCGGGCGGCGAACGAATCGACCGCCTCGGCCGGCACCAGGGTGCTGCGGCGGACGAGGTCGAGGGCGTCGTCGAGGGTCGCGGGCCGGCGCATGGGGCGGGGGCTTCCGTCGGGGTCCGTCCGTGGGTCGCGGCCGGCGGGGAAAGCCCGGGGCCGGCGGACAACCTTAGCACAGTCCGAGTTTGCCGGTTGGGGGAAAAAGCGGGGAGAATTCGCCGCCGGCCCCGCCGCACGGTCCGCCGGCGTGTTCTAGGGTTCGCCGGGGTCGGTGCCGCCGGCCCGCCCTTCGCCCCCCGATCCGCCACGGCCGCGGGGACCAGCCCGGCCGCCGAGGGTCCGCCGATGATCCGCCGCCCGCACCCGACCCCCCGCCGCGGGGTCGCCGCCGTCGAAATGGCCTTCGTCACCCTCCTCTTCGTCGTCCCGCTGCTCATCGGGATGTGGGAGATCGGGCGGCTCGTCCACGTCCAGCAGGTGGTCACGAACGCCGCCCGCGAGGGGGCCCGGTACGCCGGCCAGGCGAACACCCTGGACGCCGCCGGCAACCCGATCCAGGTGAGGCGGACCGACGTCCAGCGGACCGTCTACCAGTACCTCGTGGTGGCCGGGTTCCCCCAGCTGGTGCCGGCCGACGTGACCACGACGTTCGGGTTCACCGCCCCGACGAGCGGCGGGACGACCCCGACCGAGCCGTACCTGGGGGAGAAGGGGCAGCCGTTCACCGTCACCGTGTCGATCCCGTGGGCCAAGGTGCGGTGGCTCAACATCGGGCTCATCAGCCCGACGACCGTGCAGTACACGGTCCGCTGGCAGCTCCTGACCGACGACGCCTTTTCCGTGAACACGAACCTCCCCAACTGGTGAGGCCGGGCCGCCGCGGGGGACGGACGGCCGGCCGCCGCGACGAGTGATAGACAGACCGAGAGGGACGACCATGCTGGCCCGCCGCCCGACGCTCCCACGCCGGCACCCCCGCCGCCGCGGGGCCGTGATCGTCGAATCCGCCTTCGTGCTGTCGATCTTCCTCCTGATGATCTTCGGCATCTTCGAGTACTGCCGGTACTTGCTGGTCCTCCACGTGGCCACCAACGCGGCCCGCGACGGGGCCCGGTACGCGTCCGTGAACACCGACAAGCCGAACACCTTCGACACCGTCGACTTCACCGACGCGAACGCCAAGGTCTACCCGTCGATCACCAAGTACACGAACGGCCTGCTGGCCAACACGGCCCAGAACATCAACGGCCTGGCCATCGTCGTCTACCCGTGCGACCCGGTCGCCCTGGCCCAGACGCCGCCGGTGGTCCAGGGCAAGTCGCCCCGGACCGGGTGGAACGACGCCGCCTTCCCGGGCAAGATCGCCGTCCGCATCCAGGGCCAGTACGTGCCCCTGCTCCCGTCGTTCCTCTCCATGCCGACGAGCATCACCGTGGACATCACGTCGGTGATCGGCAGCGAGGGGTAGCGGCGACGCGGCCCCGCGCGGACGCAACACCAAAGCCCGGGGACGGCCGTCCCCGGGCTTTCGCGCTGACCTCACCCCGCCCTCCGGCGGCCGCCCCGGGGGCTTAACGCCCGCCCCGCTGTTGTGTTCCGCCGCCCGTCAAGTACGCTAAGGGGGAGCGTAGTCCCGGCCCACCCGCACCCCGGCCCACCCCCATGACCGAAGACGACTGGCTCAAGGACCGGCCCGCCGACCGCATGCTCGAGTTCGTCGCCGACCGCCTCGCCCCCCGGCAGTGGCGGTTCCTCGCCTGCGGGCTCGTCCGCAAGGCCTGGGACCTGCTCCCCGCCGGCCCGGCCCGCGAGGTCGTCGAGTGGGTCGAACTCCACCCGGACGACGCCCCCAAGAAGGCCGCCGTCGCCGCCTGGCAGGCCCGCCTCGACCCGGCCGCCGACGCCGCCGCCGAGGCCGCGTCCGCCGAGATGCGTGAGGTCGTCCGCACGGCCGACCCGGACGCCGAGCCACAGGCCCCCGCCGGCCCCCCCGACCCGGACGAGACGCCCCCCTCCACCGTGCTGTTCGACGCCGCCAGCCGGCACGCCGCCCACGCCGTCGCGGTGGTCGCCACCGCCGCCCGCTCGGCCGCCCGGGCCGCCGCCAACGTCCTGCTCGCCCCCGGCGAGGAGACGTTCGGGCTGATCCAGGAGCAGGTGCTCGAAGCCCTGACGCAGAAGGCCGACGCCAACCGGGCGATGAACAACGCCCTCAAGCTGAAGCAGCTCGGCGACGAGTTCGCGGACAACTTCAACCCGAAGACGGCCCGCCTCGACATGTCGAAGGCGCTGGCGAAGGTCGGCCAGATCGAGGAGGCCGCCGCGGACAGCGCCGACCGGGCCGAGCGGGCCGTCCGCAAGCACGTCGCCCGGCTGCTGCACGAGGTCGTCGGCAACCCGTTCCGCGAGGTGGAATTCGACCCGGCGTGGAGGTCGGCGGACGCGACGGCGGCCGCGGAGGCGGTGTTCGCCGACCGCTCGTTCGACAAGCTCCCGTCGCTGGCCGACGCCCTGCTCGACGCCGACTGCGACGCCGAGGCGGTGCTCCGCCACTGCCGGGGCACGGAGCTGCACGCGAAGGACGACGGCCCCCAGCCGCACTACCGCGGCTGCTGGGTGGTGGAGCTGGTGCTGAACCGCTGGACGCCGCTCCCGAAGGCGTCGAAGGCCGCCAAGCCGAAGAAGCCCCGCCGCCCGGCGTGGCTCGACTTCGACTTCGACGAGCCCTCCCTCCGCGACGACGACAAGCTGGCATGACGGGCCGCCGCAATTCGCTCCAGTCGCTGGCTTCCGTGAACCGATAGTGGTGTTGTCCACTCTAACGAAGTGTGAACCTCGTGCGGCGGGCGAATCGGATTGACTTCCGACCCCATGGCACGTAGACTACTCGTGCAGTGGCGACGCCGGATTGCGGAACCACTGCTTTCGATTTTTGACTCCGTCCGGCCAGCCCTCAAGGCACCAGCGGAGAAAAAGCAGGATTTCCTACCCCGTCCGGCCAGCCCCCAAAGGCACCGGCGGGGTTTTTTTATGTCTTCGACCACGCCCCACCCCGCCCACGACCCCCGGCCGCGGGCGATGGCCTTCGTGGACGCCCAAAACCTGTTCCACGACGCCGAACGGCAATTCGGCTACACCCACCCCAACTTCGACATCGTCAAACTCTGCGGGGCCGTCTGCGAGCCGAGGGGCTGGCGGATCGCCGGCATCCGCTTCTACACCGGCGTCCCCTCCGAATCGCAGAACTGGCGGTACAAGTTCTTTTGGGACAAGAAGATATTCGGCATGAAGCTGGCGAAGGTGGAGGTCATCACCCGCAAGCTGAAAACGCGGGAGGTGGGCGTGCTGCTGTACGGCAACCTGATCGTGAGCGTCCCGCCGGCGTCCGGCCGGGGGCCGCGGGTCGGCCAACCGCAAGACGCCCCCTGGGTGACGCACTCCGGCCGGGCCCTGCCCGACGGTACACTTGTCGAGCAGGAGGTGTACACCGAGAAGGGGATCGACGTGAGCATCGCGGTCGACGCCATCCGCTGCGCCCTGGAAGACCGCTACGACGTGGGCCTCTTCTTTTCCCAGGACGCCGACCTGGGGCCGGCCGTGAAAGAGGTCAAGGTGATCGGGCGGGCGAGGGGCGTTTTCTTCACGCTGGCGAGTGCGTTCCCGTCGAACGGCGGCGGCAGCGGCATCCCCGAGACGCTCCCGATCCGCATCGACCGGGCCACCTACGACGCCTGCATCGACCCCAAAGACTACTTCCCCAAGCACCCCCGGCCCTACCTCTAAAAAGGCGAGCGTACCACGCCGAGGTCGCCCCGGACGTGGGCGGACGCCCGGAGCCGTGATTCATCGCGGGTTTCGCCGCCGCTCCCGCTTTACCGCCCATTCCGGTAGCGGTTTCCCGATCCCGTTCGCGGGTTAGCGGATCGGACAGTCGCACCCCCTTCCGTGCGGTAAAATGCGGGAACGCTCGGCCGCCGGGGTCGGGCGGGTCGGTGGTTTCCGCTCCCGTTTCCGGGTGGTCCGCATGTCGTTCCGGCTGTCGTGCCCGTACTGCAACACGGCCTTCGCACTCGACCGGGTGCCGGCCGACCGGCGGGCTGTTTGCCCGCGGTGCGGGGATGCGTTCCCCCTCCGCCCCGAGGCCGCCGGGGAGGAGGAGGGGTTGCCGTCGTCGCCCGGGGGGTCGCCGGCGGGGCACGACTTCGTTCCGCCGCCCGGGCCGGCCCCGCGACGCACGTTCTCGGCCGGCCGGTTCGTCGCGGTCGGCGTGGGGATGGCCGTCGTCGGGTTCGTCGCGGCGGTGCTGCTCTCCGACTCGCGGGGGAAACCGCCGGTGGATGGGGGGCCGGGGGTGGAGGCGTCGCCGGCGGCCGTCACGCCGCCCGGGGAGCTGGCGGGGCTGGCGTACCTGCCGGCGGACGCGAACCTCGTCGCCGCCGTGCAACCGGGGCCGGCGCTGGCCTTCGCCGCCCGCACCGGCCGCGACCCCCGCGACCTGCTGGCGAAGGCCGGCGTTCCGAACGCCGTGTTCGCCCTGCTCGACGCCGCCGGGGTGTCGCTCCAACAGGTCGATCACGTCGTCGCCGGGGCGGCCGTCGGGGACGGGGCGGCCGAATTCCGCTTCGCCCTCGCCCTCGTCCTCCGCCGGCCGCTCGACGACGAGGAGCGCTTCCTCAAGGCGTTGAAGGCGGGTAAACTGCCACGCGGCGGGCGGACGCTCTACTCCGTCGCCCTCGGCCCGCTCCCGGCGGTGATGGCGAAGGCCGGCCCGCGGGCGTGGCTGTTCGGGGCCGGGGAGAAGGACGTGGCGGCCGCGAGCGGGCCGACCTCGGCGTCGCTCCGGGAGACGCTGGCCACCCGCCTCGGCACCGGGCCGGCCGCGTGGGCGGCGGCCGACGACGCGGCGTGGGCCGACAAGCCGGCCGTCAAGCTCGCGGTCGGCGAACTGCTCGGCCGCAAGGACCTGCTCGCCACGCTGGCGAAAGGCCGGGCGGCGGCCGCGAGCCTCCAGTTCGACGACCCCCCGCGGCTGCGGCTGTTCGTCCGCACCGCCGACACGGCCGCGGGCGACGCGCTGCGGGCGTACTTCGAGAAGCAGGCCGCGGCCGCCGGCGAGGGTGCCCGCCACGGCGGGGCCGGCGAGTGGGCCTTCTTCGACCGCCCGGTCGACCCGGCGGCCC
>JANPKP010000444.1:0-1775 GCA_031426095.1 Gemmataceae bacterium | reverse complement strand
TCTGCGTCGCTTCGACATCCAGTCCGTGTGTACTGCCCGACGCGGCTCGTAACAGCGGCAGGGCGCGAATATGCTTCGGGAGAACGGCTCCTCGATCCACGCCGCGCGGCGGGTCCACCCCGAAGTCGTAGGCCTGCCAGTGAGGGTCCATGTTACCGATCAGGACGTTCACCGAAAGGCCACACAACTCGGCGAGGTCGAGCGTATCGGGCAGCTCGACCTTCCGCATTTTGCCCCGGGGCCGAAGCGATTCTGCCTCGATCGCCTTCAACGGCACCTCCGGCGGCGTGTGCCATTTCGTCGGCCACGCGGGGATGGTGACGGTCGGTGGTTGCCCCAAAACGCGGCCCGCACCGGACAACAAGATTATTGCACCGATCCACAAGCACGAAATCGAATTGTGTATTAATCGTTTGATGGGAATGATCCAGTTCAACCGAGGTGCAGGAACTCGTTTGTGCAGAGAAACCCCCGCCAGTACGCCCGCCACTGCCTCCCCCGTGCCGATGTCGCAGACGGGGTGAGTTCACGGCGACCAGATCACGGCCCCGGCGTGATATCCCTTCCGAAGCGGCGAATTCTGGGCATAGAAGACGGTGACGATCTTGCCGTCCTCCCGTTCCGCGCTCGACGGATACCCCTGGTCGCCGGCCGCCAGCGCGATCACCCGCTTCGGCTTGCCCCACGTCTTGCCGCCGTCCGTACTTTGTCGCACTTCGATGGCGGCGTCCTTGCGGTTGCCGTAGCTCAGCAGCACGTCGCCGTTCTTGAGCCGCAGCAAGTGGGCGGGGTGCTGGTGGTAGCCGGTCAGCAGCCCCTCGTCGTTCCACGTCTTGCCGTCGTCGGTCGAGCGGAACTGCCGAAGCTCCTGCCCGTGTTCGGGGGCGGGGCGGTCGTCCGTGCGGGCCGCGGCCAGCCACTCGCCGTCACCCAGGTGCAGGGCGCACGTCTCGTTGACGCCCTTGCCGATCAGCGACGCTTTGCCCCACGTCTCGCCGTCGTCGTCGCTCCGGACCATGTAGGCGGCGAACGGGTTGCCCGCGTCGTTGGATGCGGTCACGTCCTTCCGCGTCGTCATGTACACCACCGCCCGCAGGCTGCCGTCCTTTCCGAGGCTGATGGTGCCGTAGGGGATGGCGGCGTACTTGTGCTCGAACCCGGCGTCGAAATCGCCCGCCGCCTCCCACGACTTCCCCTCGTCGGAGGAGCGAGTGACGACCGGCTGGAGCAGCCGCCGCATGCCGCTCTTGTCCTCGGCGTCGCCCATCCCGCCGGCGATGGCCAGCAGGTCGCCCTTCGCCGTCAAACCGACGGCGAAGTGGACCCGGTTGGCCTTCGGGTCGCTCCTCCTGGAGACGGTCCCCCGCAATTGCCACGTCTTGCCGCCGTCGGTGCTGGCCCAGCAGTCGGCGTCGCCGGGGGTGAGGGTGTGGCTCGGCTGGTTGAACCCCGTCATCACGAGCCGGCCCTTCGGCATCAGCACCAGGTTCGGCCATAGCCCCGCATCCTTAACGACGACGGATTGATGTTCCGCCTCGATCTCGGCGACCTCGTCGTCGGCCCGTATCCGCCCGGCGGCGAACGCCAGGCCGCAACATGTGAGCGCGAGGATCGCTCGTGTGTTCATCCGATTCATGTGGCCTCCGACTGACGGGTGGGGTTCATGGCGTAACGGGATCCTGTTCGCTCCTCGGGTCCGTCGGGTTTTATTCGTCGATGTTGTTCCCGATCACAGCTTTACCTGTCCCGATGTTCTCCAGCTTCAGCCCGCTGAG
>JANPKP010000443.1:0-3286 GCA_031426095.1 Gemmataceae bacterium | reverse complement strand
GGCGACCGCCGGTCGCGGCGCTAAACGGGGGATGGGATGTTGTCCATGCCCGACCCCGGCGTCCGCCCCGTTTCCGTGCTCGCCGTTCACGGCTCCGCCGCCGAGCGGCGGGGCGACCTGCTCGCCGTCGAGGAGCCGCTGGAAATCCGCGTCGCCCACGGGCCGCGGGCCGACCGCCGCGTTCACGCCGTCGCCGTCACCATGCGGACGCCGGGGGACGACGCCGACCTCGCCGCCGGCTTCCTCCACGGCGAAGGGCTGCTCCGCGACCCCGACGACCTCGACGGGGTCGTGCAATGTGCCGCGAACGTGGTGCGGGTGGAATTGCGGCCGGGGGTGGCGTTCGACCGGCCCACTCTCGAACGGCACGTCTACACGACGTCGAGCTGCGGGGTGTGCGGGAAGGCGTCGCTCGACGCGGTGGACGCCGCCTGCCGGGCACCCGCGTTCGCGGCCGGGCCGGTGGTGCCGGCGGCCGTGGTCCACGCCCTGGCGGGGAAGCTGCGGGACGCCCAGCCGACGTTCGACCGCACCGGCGGGCTCCACGCGTGTGCCCTGTTCGACGCGGCGGGTGAACTGCTAGCGGTCCGCGAGGACGTGGGCCGGCACAACGCGGCCGACAAGCTCCTCGGGGCCGAGTTCCGGGCCGGCCGGTTGCCGCTCGCCGGGCGAATCCTGTTCGTGAGCGGGCGGGCGAGCTTCGAGCTGGTGCAGAAGGCGGCCGCCGCCGGGGTGCCGGTGTTCGCCGCCGTGGGGGCACCGTCGAGCCTGGCGGCCGACCTCGCCGCCCGCTTCGGGATGACGCTCGTCGGCTTCGTCCGCGACGGCCGGTTCAACGTGTACTGCGGGGCCGAACGCATCGCGGCGGGGTGAGCGAAGTCAAGCACGGGGCGAGCATTCGGGTCGGATTTCGACATCGCTCCCGCGTTACCGCACGATCCGGTAGCGGTTTTCCGATCCCGTTTATGGGCAGGCGGATCGGGCGACCCCAATCGCGTTTTAGCGGTAAAATCGGGTAAAGGCCCACGCCAGTGTGGCGACCGGCCCCTCGACGCCGCGCCGCCGGCGGGCCACAATCAGAGCGTCCCCCTTCTCGTTCCCCGGGGTGAGCCATGCCGTTCCGCCTCGCGCTCCTCGCCGCCGGCCTCGTCGCGGCCCCGGCGGTCGCCCAGAAGCCGGCGATTTTGGTCGAGCCGCTGCCCGTGCCGGCCGGCGCTCCGCTGAGCTACCGCACCCTCGTCCGCAAGCCGCCGGCGGTGCCGGGGGTCCAGTCGTGGACGCTCGAAACCCGCCGCCACCGGGGGCAGTTGTACGCCGCCGCCCTCAGCCCCGACGGCAAGCGGGTGGCCACCGGCGGGCAGGAGGGGACCGTTCACGTCTGGGCGGTCGCCACGGGGGAGTTGGAACGCATTCTCGTCGGGCACGACGGCTCCGTGTACGGGGTGGCGTGGTCGCCCGACGGGCTCACCCTGGCGTCCACCGGCGGGGGCGACGCCACCGCCCGGCTGTGGGACGCCGCCACCGGCCGCCCCCTCCGCGTCCTCCGCGGGCACAAGGGGTACGCCCACCACGTCGCCTGGAGCCCGGACGGCAAATCGCTCGCGGTGGCCGGCGGCACCAGCGGGTTCGTCACCCTCTGGGACGCGGACAAGCCGAAGGAGGTGCGGACGGTGGAGACCGGCAACCGCATCTACGGCGTCGCCTGGGCGGCCGACAACGCGACCGTGGCCGTGGCCGGGCAGACGACCTCCGTCGCCACCTGGGACCTGCGGGCGGGCACGCAAACCCGCCTCTTCGCGGTGGCCGACAAGTCCGGGTTCGCGGTCGCCTTCAGCCCCGACGGCACCAAACTGGCGGGCACCGCGAAGGGCCAGACGCTCCTCTGGGAGGCGGCCACGGGCAAGGTGCTGCGGACGGTCGCCGACGCCTGGGGGCCGGGCCTCGCCTTCAGCCCGGACGGCAAGACGCTGGCCCTGGCCACCACCCAGAGCGTCGGGCTAATCCCGTCCGACGACGGCGGGGCCGTCCGCTCGGTCGCGGCCAAGGTCACCGGCGTGAACTGGACCCCGGACGGCACCCGCCTCCTCGGCCCGCTCGGCGGAACGGTGGAACTCTGGACCACCGACGACGCCAAGGAGCCCGAAAAGACGCTCGCCGCGGCGGCCGGCGGGCCGGTCCTCTTTGCCCCCGGCCGGCCCGTCGTTTCCGGGCTCGACACCCCTTCCCCCAAGTTGTGGGACGCGGCCACCGGCAAGCCGGTCGCCACCCTCGACGGCCACACGGACGCGGTGGCGGCGGCCGCCTGGAGCCGCGACGGCAAGCACCTGGCCACCGCCGGGAAGGACAAGGCCGTGCGGGTGTGGGACGCGGCCGGGAAGCCGGTGGCCACCTTCGAGGGGCACGAGAAGCCCGCCGCCTGCGTCGCCTGGGCGGCCGACAACAAGACCCTCGCCAGCGGCTCCGAGGACAACACCGTCCGCGTCTGGACGCTCGGTTCGACCGCCTCGAAAACCCTCGCCAGGCACACGGAGCCGGTCGCGGCCGTGGCGTGGTCGCCGGCCGGCAAGCAGCTCGCCAGCGGCGGCGGGGACAACCAGGTGGTCGTGTGGGTGGACCTGGACAAGCCGCCGGGGTCGATCCCGGTGCCCGTCCCGGTGGCGTCGCTGGCCTGGGGGCCGGCCGGCAAGGGGCTGGCCGCCGGCCTCAAGAACGGCGACCTCACCGTGTTTCACTCCGTGACCGGCAAGGCGCTCCAGACCTACGACCGCCGGGTGGACCCGGCCGACGTGACGGCCCTGACGTGGACCGCCGACGGCACGACCGTGGTCGCCGGCCGCGCCGGGGAGATGTTCCAGGCGTGGCGGACCGGGAACAACAAGCAGCCGACGACCGACGTGCCGGTGTTCGCGGCCGTGTCGGCGGTCGGCCTCTCGGCGGGCGGCACGACCCTCGTCACGTCCGGCGACGGGCGGACGGCCCGCGTCTGGGACATGCCCGCTGGCACACCCAGGGCGGCCCTGGTGGCCGACGACAAGCAACTAGTGGCGGTGTCGGCCGCCGGCCACTTCCGGGCGGCCGACGAGGCGGCGTGCGAGCTGGTCTACGTGGCGCAGACGGCGAAGGGGCAGGACATGCTGACGCCGAAGGAGTTCGCCGAGCGGTACAAGTTCAAGAACAACCCGGCGGCGGTGGTGCTGCTGGGGAAGTGAGCATTCGTACGGTGGGACAAGTCCGCGCAGTCCCACCGCGTGGGGCTATTCTGGGGGGTGCGGTGGGACTGCGCGGA
>JANPKP010000442.1:0-3418 GCA_031426095.1 Gemmataceae bacterium | reverse complement strand
CGACCCCCCGGCCGACGCCCCGTTCACCGAGTCCCCGTGCGTCCCCGACATCGACGGGCCGCCCGCCGCCCCGTCGCTGTTCGACCCGCCGACGCTCGCCCCGCGCCACGTCCTACACGAGGACTACCACCTCCTCGTCCTCAACAAGCCGGCCCCGCTCCTGACGCAGGCCCCGCCGGGGGTGCCGAGCCTGGAGGCGATGGCCAAGGCGTACATCAAGGCGAAGGACGCCAAGCCGGCCGGCGTCTACCTCGGCATCCCCCACCGCCTCGACCGGCCCGTCACCGGCGCGATCGTCTTCGCCCGCAACACGAAGGCCGCCCAGCGGGTCCACGCCCAGTTCGAGGCCCGCACCGTCCGCAAGACGTACTGGGCCGCCGTCGAGGGCACGGTCACGCCCGAATCCGGCGTCTGGGAGGACTGGCTCCGCAAGGTCCCCGAACAAGCCCGCGTGGTTCAGGCCGCCGAGGGCGAGCCGGGGGCGAAGCTGGCGACGCTCGAATACCGCGTTCTGCGTTCCCTGCCGAACGGCGTGACGCTCCTCGAACTCCTCCCGCGCACGGGCCGGATGCACCAACTCCGGGTGCAGGCGGCGTGGCGGGGCCACCCGATCCTCGGCGACGTGATGTACGGCGGCACCGCCCCGTTCGGCCCCCCGTGGGACACCCCCCGCGACAAGCTCATCGCCCTCCACGCCCGCGAACTCGCCTTCGACCACCCGACGACGAAAGAGCGGCTGACGTTCACCGCCCCGCTGCCCGAGTACTGGGCCGGGCTGGGGATCGAACTCGCGTAGCCGCGACGCGGGGAAACATTTCCCCCCGCGTTGTTGCATCCGCCCGCCCCGCCCGCTTACGATTCGGGTGCGTCGCCCCGCCCTCCCGCGACCCGCCACGCACCCCAGGAGCCTCCCGATGATGACCCGCCGCGACCTAATGCGCACCGCCCTCGGCACCGCCGCCACCGCGGCCCTCCCCGCCGTCGGCCGCACCGCCGACGTGACCAAGGGGTTCACCCTCCCGCCCCTCCCGTACCCGGCCGACGCCCTGGAGCCGAGCATCGACGCCGAGACGATGACGATCCACCACGACAAGCACCACGCCACCTACGTGACCAAGCTCAACGAGGCCCTGACGGCGGCCGCCCCGGACTGGCTCGGCAAGACCATCGACGAGGTGATGACCGGGCTGGACAAGGTGCCCGAGAAGATCCGCACGGCCGTCCGCAACAACGGCGGCGGGCACTGGAACCACACCTTCTTCTGGAGCGTGATGGCCAAGCTGGGCACCGGCGGCGAGCCGAAGGGGGAGCTGCTCAAGGCGATCGACGCCAGCTTCGGCACCCTGGACGGGTTCAAGAAGGAGTTCGCCGCCGCGGCCGCGAGCCAGTTCGGCAGCGGGTGGGCGTGGCTCGTGCCGGGCAAGGAGAAGCCGCTGGCGGTGGTGGCCAGCGCCAACCAGGACAACCCGGTGATGACCGGCGTCTGGCCGGTGCTGGGCATCGACGTGTGGGAGCACGCCTACTACCTGAAGTACCGCAACCTGCGGCCGAAGTACGTGGAGGCGTTCTTCACCGTGGCGAACTGGAACGCCGCCGCCGAGCGGTTCGACAAGGCCAAGCGGGGCTAACGGTGTGATCGTGACCATAGGGTGCGTCGAGGTCCGCTTCGGGACCGCCGACGCACCGCGTGGGGCCACCCGCCATGCTCACCCTCGTCGGCTACCTCCCCCCTGCGGCGGGCGACGCGGGCCGGCTGGGTGTCGCCGTACCCCGACCACCCGGACCTCCCCTGGCCCGGGGGCGACGGCGTGGACGAGATCGGCAGCGTCACCGCCTGCGGGGGCCGGCGGCCGGACGACCTCACCCCCCACGAGGACACGTTCTGCGGGTTCGACGGCGGGTTCGTCAGCCCGGCCGCGGCGGGGCGGGCCGTCCCCCCCGGCTACCCGACGGCGATCGACCTGTACGCCTACGCCGTCGGCCCGGTCCTCTACGTCGGCGGCAAAGAGGAGCCTCTGGACGTGGACCCGTGGGCCCCCGTCGAGCCGCTGCCCGGCGGCTTCGAACGCCTCGGGTACGACGCCGTCGGGATCAGCAACGCCAACAGTTGGGGCTGCTCCCCGCTCGCGTGCAACGGGCAGACGTACCTGGCCCGGGTGAACCGCTACTTCCTTGTGGACACGGAGGCGGAAGCGGCGGCCCTCGCCCGCCGGTTCTCCGTCGAGCAGCCGGAGCCGGGCGACTACTGCGTGGTCGAGGTCTGGCGGGCCGCCCGCGACGGGAGTTGACCGGGCCGGCGGGGCGCGGGTTGTGGCCGCCGGCCGGCGGGGGTATTCTGGGCGCATGGACCCGCCGCTCCGCGAGGTCGACCCGGGCGACCTCCGCCTCCCGCCGAGCCGCTCCGGCGGGGCCGACCCGTGGAAGCTCCACCAGCAGGTCCGGCAACACGGGTCGGCGACGGCCGGAATGCCGCCCGTTCTCGTGTACGAAGACCCGGACGGCGTCCTCGAAATCGTCGACGGCGTCACCCGGGCGACCCGGGTTGCGAAACTGGCACCCGGCGAGACCGTCCCGGTCGTCGTGATCGGACGTTACCGCCGGAGCCGTGCCACCTCCCCGCGACTGAGGGACTGCTTGTGAGCGAACACGACCCCCGGGCCGAACTCTTCGCGGCCCTCCGGGCGCTGTCCGAAGTCGCCCCGGAAATGCGGGCGGGTCAACTCCTGGCAGCGGTCGGGGAGTTGTGCGCCGACCTCCACGGCCGGGGGCTGTGGGACGCGGCGGACGGCGAACTCCTCGAAGCGGTCTGGCAGTTCCGGCGCGGGTTCGAGGCGGCCGCGGCACCCGCCGGCCACGTGGGCTGACCACGCGACGGAGACCCCCGCCGTGGAACCCGTCGCCTACGCGGTCGAGCCGCACCTGACCCCCGCCGAGTTCATCGACGTGCTGCGGCGGTCGACGCTGGCCGAGCGGCGGCCGGTGGACGACGCCGCGACCGTCGCCGGGATGCTCGCCCACGCCGGGGTGATCGTGACCGCCCGGGTCGGCGGGCGGCTCGTCGGCGTGTCGCGGGCCGTCACCGACTTCAGCTATTGCACCTACCTGTCGGACCTGGCGGTGGACGTGGCGCACCAGGGCCGCGGCATCGGGCGGGAGCTGATCCGCCGGACGCACGACGCGGCCGGCCGGCACACGACGCTCGTCCTCCTCGCCGCCCCGAAGGCCGCGACGTACTACCCGCACGTCGGCCTGCGGCGTCACGACTCCTGCTGGGTGATCGACCGCGAACCGCGGCCGGCGGCGGGCGGGGCATGAGGTGATTTCGGGGGCCGCCGAGGGCGTCCATGCTTTTCGCAATCCCGCGGTCGAAGACCATGACGGTGTCGAGGAAGAAGAAGCGGTCGTGGACGTCGGCCCG
>JANPKP010000441.1:0-8833 GCA_031426095.1 Gemmataceae bacterium | reverse complement strand
AACCGGCCGTATTTTTGTGTCGTGTTTTGCGGTCCTGGCTAACCGCGGCCATTTATGTGCAGCGCGGACGAAACGCCGCGGGCGGGACGTTAATGCGCCCCGCCCGCGTCGTTACGTCATGCCGGCGTTTACCGCTGGCGGTGGGCTTCGAGGAAGTAGAGCGACTGGTCGAGCATCCGCGACACTTCGGTCATGAGATCGGCGGTGTTCTTGTCGCCGAGGTCGTCGGCTTGGTCGATCCCCTCGCGGGCGGCCTTGCTGGCGGCCGCGTACCGGTCGGCCAGCGCGTCCACCACGTCGGCCGACGTGAACTTTTCGGTCGGGAACTCCGGGAGGAGCGACGAGGCGACGGCCATCCGGGCCGTCCCCTTGGCCACCCCGCCGAGGGCGGTCGCCCGCTCGGCCACGCTGTCGGCGGCCCCCTCGACCAGTTCGGCCAACTCGTCGAAGAGCTTGTGCAGGCCGATGAAGTTGATCCCCTTCACGTTCCAGTGGGCGTACTTCGTCTGCGAGTGCAGGTCGAACAGGTCGGCGAGTTGCTGGTTGCACAGGTCGATGACCGCAATCCGCGTCTCGGCCGGGAGGTCGTTGCGGGTCGGAAACGTCGTCGCGGAACTCTTCGCTTCCGGGGTCTTCGTCGTGGTGGCCACGGGTGTTCTCCTAAGTTGTCGGGCAGTCATGATTCAGTCGGGTAGGCGGCCGGCGCCGTCACGGAGGGCGTCGGTTTTACACGTGCAGGAAGCCTCCGGCGGGGCCGTGCGGACGCCCATCGTCACATTCTTCCGGAGCTTCACTTCGCTGTTCGGGAAGACCCAACACTCGCCGGTCGCGTCCACGAAGCAAACGAAGAGGGTGTAGTGCTCTTGCCCGTAGTCGATCACGAGGTGGGCGTGAGCCGGCCCCTTCGGGGTGTCGAGTGGGAGAGTCGGATTGAGTTGCAATATCACGGGCGGATGACCTCAGGCCGAACGGCGATACCCGCTCGACCACATCAGGGCAAAGGTCGTGCCGGGTACCGCGGGCGCTGATCGACCGGTCGAGATGAGGCGTTTCTTCGGTCTTGTGAACAGTCTCACTGCGTGAGAATGAAGGTGCCCGTCAGGAGGCAGCCGGTTTCACACTTGACGCGATCACGAGTTCCCGACATCTCGTCTGAGGAAAGACTTGCCGACCCTGCCCCGCCGGCACTCTCAGCCGCGGATTTTCTTGAACGCTTCGCCCTCGTTCAGCGTTGGCCGCTCGGGCCGACCCTTGTACTTGTAGACCAGCCCCATGTTGTCGAGGCCGACGAGGTCGAGGATCGTAGCGTGCAGGTCGTGGACGTGGAGCTTGTCCTTGACCGCCCGCAGGCCCAACTCGTCCGTCTCGCCGATCGTCTGCCCACCCTTCACCCCTCCGCCGGCCATCCACATCGTGAAGCCGGTGGCGTTGTGGTCGCGGCCGGCCCCCTTCTCGGACATAGGCGTGCGGCCGAACTCTCCGCCCCACACCACGAGCGTGCTCTCGAGCAGCCCCCGCTGCTTCAGATCGGCGAGGAGCCCGGCCACCGGCAGGTCCATCGACTTGCAGAGGGCCGTGTGGTTCTCCTCGATCTTCGTGTGGGCGTCCCACTTGCTCCCCGCCCCGTGGTAGAGTTGCACGAAGCGGACGCCCCGCTCCACCATCCGGCGGGCGAGCAGGCACTGCCGGCCGAAGGTCGCCGTCTCCTTGCCGTCCATGCCATAGAGCTTGCGGGTCGCCTCCGTCTCCTTCGACAGGTCGACCGCGTCCGGGGCCTCGGCCTGCATCCGGAAGGCGAGTTCGTAGGAGGCGATGCGGGCGTCGAGTTCGGTCTGGAGCGGCCGGGCGGCGGCGTGGTTGCGGTTGAGCCCGTTGAGGAAGTCGAGCTTGGCCCGCTGCTGGTCGGCCGTCACCCCCTCGGGGTTGTTCAGGTTCGGGAACGGCTCGGCCCCGGCCTGGAGCTTCGTCCCCTGGTACACGGCCGGCATGAACCCGGCCCCCCAGTTCCGCGGGCCGTTGACCACCGTGCTGGCGTTGTCCTGCATGACCACGAAGGCCGGCAGGTTGCGGTTCTCGCTCCCCAGCCCGTAGGTCACCCACGACCCGAGTGACGGCCGGCCGCTGAGGGTCGAGCCCGTGTTCATCTGGCAGACGCCGGCCGAGTGGTTGATGCCGTTGGCCCAGCACGAGCGGATGACCGCGATGTCGTCCGCCTTCGTGGCGATGTGCGGCAGCCAGTCGGACACCCACGTCCCGGCCTGCCCGTGCTGCTTCCACGTCCGCTTCGATGCCAGCAACGCCGACCGCGACTCGCCCATCGAGGTGATGACGGTGCCGAAGCTGTCGGGCAGCGGTTTGCCGGCGAGCTTGTTGAGGAGCGGCTTGGGGTCGAAGGTGTCGAGGTGGCTCGGCCCCCCCTCCATGAAGAGGAAGATGACGCTCTTGGCCGTGGCCGGCTTCAGCGGCGGCTTCGGGGCCAACGGATCGGCGACGGCCGCCGCCCGGGCCTCGTCCGCCAGGAGCGACGAGAGGACGACCGAGCCGAACCCGCCCCCTGCGCTCAAGAGCCAGTCGCGGCGGGACAGCGGCATTGCGGAATGCGGATATCGGGTTTCGGATCTGGGAGCCATGATGTCCCCGGGTGGCCGCAGGTACAAGGGTCGTGTTCGAGACGCCGCATTCCGAAATCCGCATTCCGCAATCGGGTCAGTCGACGTACAGGAACTCGTTCGAGTTCAGGAGGGCGTGGCACAGGTCGATGAGGGCCGCGAGCCCCCTGTCCCGGCCCGCGGGGCCGGCCGCCGGCGGGGCCTCGGCGTGGATGTCGTGCCCGTGCCCGGACGCGTCCGCGTAAGGGCTCGGCTTCAACTCGAACGGCCAGTACGCCACCGTGTTGTCGGACGCGGCCTCGGTCGTGAGCATCAGTTGCTCGGCCTTCAAGGCGACCTTCGACACCCGCAGGCCGTCCACCAGCCCATCCCACACCATCTGCGTTGCCGGCTTGTCGATGCCGCCGATGGTGAAGCGGGCCGGCGGCGGGGCCATCTCTTTGAGTGTGTGGGCCACCTCGGCCGAGAGCATGGGCTCCTCGTCGTTCGATAGGTCCTTGGCGTGGAACGTGATGCCCGCCTTCGAGGTGTCCTTGAGGTTCACCGACACGGCCACGAAGTACGGCTTGTTGAGCGCCAGATGGAGCCCGGAGAAGACCGGCTCGGACGCCCCCCCGCCGCCGGGGAAGAGTTGTAACACGAGCGTCTGCGGCTTGTACGCCGACCTCCGGCTCGTCACCCCGAACGACCACCCGGGGGCCGCCTTGTCGCCGTTCCAGTGCGACGCCAACACCCGCACCTTGGCGTCGTCGTAGAGCGAGCGGAGGACGACGTAGCTCTCGACGGTGAAGGTGTCTGTCGGGAAGTCCTTCCCCTCGGCCGTCAGCCGCGTCTGCGGGCCGGACGGTTGTAGGAGGGCCGCCTGCCCCTCGCGGTACGGCATCTTCTCGGCGTAGAAGCCGGCCTTCCCCCCCTCCTTCGGGTCGACCCGCTTCCCCTGCGACGCCAGGAAGGCGACCGCGGCGCCCCTCTCGGCGTCGGTGGGAGGCCGGCCGTAGGCGAGGCGGTAGGCGAGGGCCACCCGCGCGTCGTTGGAGGTGGCTTCCCTCTGGAGCCGGGTCGCCATCGCCCGGGCCCGTTGGAGGTACGACTGGGCGTTAAACAGGAGCAGAGCCTGCGTCGGAGTGGTGGTCACGTTCCTCTGGGCGGTGCTGGTAAAGCCTTCGGGCAGGTCGAACACGTCGAGCAAGGGGTCGCGGGTGTTGCGGGTCGCCCGGGTGTAGACCGTCCGCCGGGGGATCACCCCGTCCACGCTCGGCCCGCCGTGGGCCGGGTCGAGTTCGCCCGTCGCGGCCAGAACGGCGTCCCGAATTTGCTCGGCGTCGAGCCGGCGGGTGGACGCCCGCCACAGGAGGCGGTTCTCCGGGTCTTTGCGAACCCCCTCCGCCGGCGGCGCGGCCGTGGCAGACTGACGATAGGTGGCCGACAGTACGACCGACCGGTGGAGCTTCTTGAACGACCACCCCTCGGCCACGAAGCGGGACGCGAGGTAGTCGAGCAATTCCGGGTGCGAGGGCTTTTCGCCCAGGCGGCCGAAGTCGCTGGCCGTCGTCACCAAACCGCGGCCGAAGTGCTGCTGCCAGACGCGGTTGACAACGACCCGTGCGGTGAGCGGGTTGTCCGGCCGGGTGATCCACGCGGCGAGCGCCGCTCGCCGGCCGGTCGATTTCGCACCCGGGGCGGGGGTCGGCACGGCAAGCGGCTTCTCGTCCAGGAGCGTCAGCACCCCCGGCTCGACGACCGCGGCGGCTTTCTTCGGCAAAGCCGTCGGCGGGGCGACCGGCCCCACGTCGGTCACGGTCAGCCCGACCGGCAGTGGCGGCGGCTTGAGGCGGTCGAACTCCAGGAGCGACCGCCTAAGGGCGGCCACTTTGTGCTTGTCGGCGTCCGACATCTTCTTCTCGATGCGGCCGTAGTCGAAGTAGACCTGCCGGTAGGCGAGTTCCGCGAGTTGGTGTTCGAGCGGGGTCCGCCCGGCGACCGGCTTGCGGATCATGGCCTGGATGTCCTCGGGGAAGCGGCCGACCTGGGTCTTCTCCCCCTTCGCCTTGTACGGGGCCTCGACGGCCTCGATCTCGGCCCGGATCGCGGCCGTCGCTCCCTCCCACGCCTTGAGCTTTGCGGCGTGGGAGCCCCGCTGCTCGGGGGTGGCGAGTGGCACGTCGTCGGCCGGCAGTACGGCGGCGAAGAAGGCCTGGAGGCGGTAGTAGTCCTTCTGGAGGATGGGGTCGAACTTGTGATCGTGGCAGCGGGCGCAACCCATGCCGAGGCCGAGGAAGACTTCGCCGCTCACGTCCGTCAGGTCGTTAAGCATTTCCGACCACTGGGTCCGGGCATCGACCTGGTTGTACTCGTAGATGGTGTGCCGCAGGAAGCCGGTGGCGGCGAGGGCGTCCGGGTCATTCGGGGCCACCTCGTCGCCGGCGAGTTGCTCCGTCACAAAGCGGTCGTAAGGCTTGTCGTTGTTGAAGGCCCGGACCACGTAGTCGCGGTAGCGCCAGGCGGTGGGCCGGTACTCGTCGAGCCGGAACCCGTCGGACTCGGCGTAGCGTGCGAGGTCGAGCCAGTGGCGGGCCCACCGCTCCCCGTACCGGGGCGAGGCGAGGAGCTGATCGACCAGCTTTTCGTAGGCGTCCGGGGCCGGGTCGGCGACGAAGGCGTCGACCTCGGCGGGCGTCGGCGGCAGGCCGTGTAGGTCGAAGTAGAGGCGGCGGGCGATCGCACGGCGGTCGGCCTCGGGCGACGGCGAGAGCCCTTCGGCGCGGAGGCGGGCGAGGATAAAGCGATCGATCTCGTTCCGCGTCCAGCCCCCGTTGGCCCCGTCGGCGGCCGGCACGGGCGGCGACTTCACCGGCTGGAAGGCCCACCAGGCACGGTCCTCGTCGGTGATCTTACCGGGCGTCCGCTTGTCCCCGGCTTCGGGGGCGGGGGCCGGGGCCCCCTGCTTCACCCACTTGACCAGGACGGCGAGGTCGGCGGCGGGGATTTTCTGCTCCCCGGGCGGCATTTTGAGGTCTTCGTCCGCGAAGCCCACTGCCTTGATGAGGAGGCTCTTGTCCGGGTCGCCGGGGACGACGGCCGGGCCGGTGTCGCCGCCGGTGAGCATCCCGCCGAGGGAGTCAACGACCAGACCACCCTTGGACTTGCCGCCGGCGTGGCTGTGACACTTGTAGCAGTGCCGGGCGAGAACGGGCTGAACCTCGGCGGCGTAAAACGCCAGCCCCTCCTTCGAAGCGGCCGGGGCCGGGGCGTCGGCGGCGACCGCCGGTACGGGGGCGAAGAAGGATGCGGCCAGAAAGGCGAGCGGGAGGCGGACGGGCATGGGAAAGTGAGTCCGTGAAGCGCGGGAGGGCGGGTAGGAATATTATGACCGAAACGCGGCCCCTTGTCACCCCGTGACTGGGTCTTTTCGTGAACTCCGGCAAAGGCCACGGCATGAGGCGTGCTTCGTCACTCTTTTATGTCAAAAGCCGCCTCACCGCTGTTCACCCCCGACGGCCGTTACCTCGTGGTCCTTGGTCGGCTTTGGCGGGCGGCCAACCCGGGTCTTTCCCCTGCCGACCGCGACCGCCTCGTGCTGGCGTTGATGGCGGCCCGCTTCGACGTGGGGCGGGCGAAGCGGACCGCCGACGAAGCTCTGATGCGTGCCGCCCGCGATAGGGTTCAGGCCGCGAAGGTGGCCCTGGGGGAACGCGGCCCGGTGTGGTTGATCGACGGCACGCCCGATTTGAATCGAAAGATGGTAGCGAACACGCCGTACAGCGACTGGTACACGAAGGCGTCGCGTCTGGGTATGAGTTGAATCGCTCATTACTCATTGAGTATCACGAGCCCACAGTCGGATTCCGACCCCTATCCACTCGGCCGAGAACTAGACTTCTCACGGGGCGAGGTACGAACGACCTGCCGCCAGAGGCGCAACCGTGTATCCGCTCAGCGTCGTTCTGGTCGGGTTGGGTCCGGAGGTGGCGGCCGCCGTCCGCGCGGAACTGCTCGCCCGGCACGCCGGCCCCGAGTTCGAGGCCGACTCGCCCGACGCCGTCCACGAGCGGTACGCCGGCAGCGATGGCCCCCGACGGCTGCTCGTCCTGCGGGTCCGCTCGGCGGCCGACGCCGTTTTCGTCCGCAAGCTCCGCGAGGCGTTTCCCGGGTGGCCGGTGTTGGCCCTGACGCAAGCGGCCGACGACCCAGGGATTTTCTTCGCAGTCAACCGGGCCGGGGCCGAGCAGGTCGTGCCGCTGCCGCTCGACGCGGCCGACTTCGGCACCGCTCTCGACCGGCTCGCCGCCGCGGTCCGGCCCGGCGGGCGGTCGGATTTGCTTGTGGCCGTCTCGGCAGTGGTGCCCGGGTGCGGCGGGTCGGCCGTCGCCGCCGGGCTGGCGGCCGAGCTGGCCCACGGGTACGGGTCGACTCTCCTGGTGGCGTACGGGGTTGACGCGAGTCCACTACCCGCCGACCCCGACGTGGCGGCCGTGAAGCGGGCGATGGTCCCGGTCGCCCCGCGGCTCAACCGGCTGGCCGTCGCCCCGGACGCGGCGGCGGTCGGGGCCGGCCCGGCGGGCTTCCTTCACGTCCTTGAACTCGGCCGCCACGTCGCCGCCGGGGTGGTCGCCGACGTGCCCTGCGCGTATGACGACCTCCACTTCGACACCCTGTGGGCGGCCGACCAGGTGGTGCTGGTGGCCGACCAGACGGTGCCCGCCGTGCGGACCGCCCGCATGATCCTCGACGCCGTCGCCCAGTCCGGGCCGGGCAAGCGGGTCCACGTCGTCCTGAACCGGTACAACCCGACCGTCCGCGGGCTGACGGCCGGGAGCGTGTCCGAGGCGCTCGGCGGGTTTGCCGTCATTCCGGTGCCCGGGAGCCCGGGCGGGATGGCCGTGGGCGGCCTGAAGGGGCTGACCCGGGCGGTGGCCGTTGGGGCCGGGCCGGAGCGGGCCGCGGCCCGCACGTTGTTCGCCAGGCTGGTGGGTGTGTTCAAATCGACCGGAGGCTGACCCGTGGCCCAGCGAACCCTGAGCGTACTCTACGTGGAAGACGACCCGCTCCAACAGCGGCTGGTCGAACACGCCCTCCGGTCGGTCCCCGAGTTCGCCTGCACGGTCACGTTCGCGGCGAGCGAGGACGCCGCCGTCGCCGCCTTCCGCAAGGCCCCGGCCGACGTGGTGCTGGTCGATTACCAACTGTCCGAGGGTAACGGCCTGGCCGTCGTCCGCCGGGTGCGGGAGGTGGACCGGGTGGTGCCGATCATCGCCATCTCGGGGGTGGCCCCGGAGGAGATCGCCGAGAGTCTCGTGCTCTCCGGGGCGGACGACTACCTGGACAAGAAGAATCTCGACAGCAAGGCCCTCGGCCGCAGCCTGCGGGCGGCCCTGCTGCGGTCCGACGGGGTCCGCAAGCGGCTCCTGCCGATGACCCACGCCGGCACCCCGCTGGCCGACGAGTTGAAGGACCTCGCCCGCCTCCTGAACGCGGTCGGCCCCGAATCGCTCCTCGCCGCCCTCGACCGCTGCGAGCAGGCGGCCCGGAGCGTCGGCGTCGTCGGCCCCCGGCTGATGGACGCCCTGAACGCCGCCCAGCTCGAAGCCGGGCGGTCGAGCACCCTCGGCATCGAGGCCGTCCGCAAGCTCCTCCGGCCATTCATCCTCGACCTGATGGAGCGACTCTACACGTCCCCGCCGGACGGGAACTGACAGGGTGTCTGGAAACCGATCCCGGGGTTCACCCGGGCGGCGGCCCACCCCACTACGGGACTTGCGTCGAATTCCGCGGCCCGAAACGCCGCCAGGCGGTTCGACGTAACCCTTTAAGAGCGACACCACCCGGTAACGCCCGATGTCGCCGCAGAGTATGGCGTTGCGTTCGAAAGCAGGGTCAACTTCACCGCATTTTTGCGGGGCGTTTTCCTTAAGCCCCTTTCCGCTCGTTTGTTACGGCGATTCTGATCGCCCCGCGTTGGGAGGATGCGGTAAAGCTCGGACCCCGGTCCGAGTACGCCGAATCGACGTAACTTCCCCCACGCGGGCGTCCCGGCTCGGTGTTCAGAAACGCCCTTAGTGGTAAGTCCACCAGGTTTCCATACTCTTGCCCGGCACTCCTCCCGCCACAGGATGTGCCGCATCCCCCGCCGCGTCTGGAAGCCCCCGCGTCTCCGCGACATGACCCCCGACGAGCGGGCCGAACTCGCCGACCTCGCCCGGTCCCGGAAGACCCAGGCCCGGGTC
>JANPKP010000440.1:0-2097 GCA_031426095.1 Gemmataceae bacterium | reverse complement strand
CAACCGGGTGCGCGGACCTGGACGCAGTTGGTTGCGGAACGACTGCGTGCCGAAGGGGGCATTACGGACGAGCAGTTTGCCGAACTGCTCGCCCAGCTCATCGGGCTTGGCTACCAGCACATGATCTTCCCCAAGAAAAATGGAGCCGGCGTTAACGGTGGTTTTGGTTGTACGTCCGTTAAAACTCTACCGGGGATAAGAACCCCAGAGAGGAATGGAGGCGGACGCGGTTGTAGAACACTTCCAGGTACTCGAACAGTCCAGCCCGCGCCTGGTCGCGGGTGGCGAACAGCTCCCCCGATTCGACCTCGCACTTCAGTCGCCCGAAGAAGCTCTCGACCGGGGCGTTATCCCAGCACTGACCGACTTCGCTCATGCTGCACGTGATCCCTTCCTCGGTGAGCACCCGCTGGTAGTGCTCGCTGGCGTACTGGCTCCCGCGATCCGAGTGCGCCAGCAACCCCGCCCCCGGGCGGCGACGGGCCAACGCCATCGACAGTGCGTCCACCACCAACCGGCTCTCCATCGTCACGTCCATCGACCAGCCCACGATCATCCGGCTGAACAGGTCCTCCACCACCGCCAGGTAGAGCCAGCCTTCGCCCGTTGGGATGTACGTAATATCTGCACACCAGCGCTGGTTCGGGCCGTCCGGTTCGAAGTCCCGATCCAGGATGTTCTCGGCCACCGGCAGCCGGTGGTTGGAGTCCGTCGTGCGGACGAGCCGCCGCGGGGCCTTCGCACGGATCCCGTGCGCCCGCATGAGTTCGGCCACGGTGTTCTCCGAGCACTCGTGCCCCCGCGCCTTCAACGCCCGGGTCATCCGCGGGCTCCCGTACCGGGCCTTCACGTCCGCGTGAACCTGGCGGATCGCGGCGAGGAGCGTGTCCCGCCGGTGCTTGGTCGCCGACGGGGACCGGGAGGCCCAGGCGTAGTACCCGGACTCGGACACCTCCAGGGCCTCGCACATCCACGAGACCGGGCACTCGCCGGGATCGCTGTCGGCGATGAACCGGAACACTACGTCGGGGGACTGGCGAAGTAGGCGGCGGCTTTTTTTAGGAGGTCCCGCTCGGCCCGGAGGCGGTGGACCTCGGCCCGGAGTCGGCGGAGCTCGTCCTCCGCCGGGGACAACGTCCCCGGCCCCGGGAAGGCCGCGTCGCCCTGTTCCTCGGCCGCCTTCTTCCAGTTCCGCAAGCAGCCCTCGGTCACCCCCAACTGGCGGGAGACCTCAGCGATCGACAGCCCCTTGTCGGTGATCATCCGAAGGGCCTGGAGCTTGAACTCCCGGGTGTAAACCTTGCGGGCCATGGTGTCCTCCTCGGGGGGAGTTTACACCCTTAACTCCGACTCCACCAACCTTGGGGAACCTCAGACGCCTCGCTGGTGGCCGCCGCCGAGGGCCGCGCCGTCCGTCGCGTCTTCACCATCGACTCCGACTTCTACGCCTACCGGCTGGCCGACGGCTCGTCCCTCGATGTCGTCCGGTGACCGGGGTGCCTACTTCCCCTCCTTGATGCGGGCGTTGCGGATTAGCACCGGCTCGTTGTTCCGGCTCAGGTGCTGGAACCCGATCCGGCCCTTCTTCGGCCGGTCCTTGAGCGGCGGGGCGTCCGTGCCGTCGTGCCGCTTCACCGGCTGGTCGAACTTCGACAGGTCGATGTCCTGCACCACCTCGCCGTTCACCGTCCCCTTCAACCTGTTGCCGGCCAGCTCGATGCGGATGGCGTTCCACTCGGTCGGCTTGTACACCTGCTTGGTCGGGGCGATGGCGCGGTAAATCCCGGCCGTCAGCTCGGAGTCCTTCGCCCCGGTGTTGTACCGCAGGTCGGCCACCTGGAACTCCAGCCCGTCGAACGCCGGGTCGCCCTTCGCCGGCGACCGCAGGGCCACCCCGCTGTTCCCCTTCTCGGTCAGCTTGATCTCGAACTCGAGGACGAAGTCGCCGTACTCGGCCTCGCTCACCAGCCAGGTGCCGCGGACCGTGCCCGGCCGGAGGACGCCGTCTTTGACGGCCCAATCGGTGCCGGGGCCGCCGGGCTTGGTGAGGTCGTTCCAGGCCCGGACGGTCCAGCCCTTGGGCGGGCCGTCGGCCGG
>JANPKP010000439.1:0-27593 GCA_031426095.1 Gemmataceae bacterium | reverse complement strand
GACCGCGACGACCTCGCCGAACGTTTCGGCGACGAGGTCGCCGGCTGGGTGGCGGCCCTGAGCAAGGACACGCGACTGCCCGACGCCGAACGCGAGGCGACGTATCTGGGGGTGCTGCGGGCCGCCGGGTGGCAGGTGAAGGTGTGCAAACTCGCTGATATTTATGACAACGCCGGCGACTGCCGCCACTTCTCGCCGCCGGCCCGGGCCAAAACGCTCGCCCGCTGCCGGCACTACCTCGACGGACTCCGCGATCAACTCCCGCCCGAAGCGCGATCCGCTTTCGTGCTGGTCGAGGCCCGCGTCCGCGAGTTGGAGGCGAATCTAACGAAATCATAACCCGAAAGCCGGCATCCTCTCCTTGTCCACGGCACTCTCATGGGGCGATAATCACAGAAGCCCCCGTCCGCCGGTCCCACCGCCCGGAGTTCACCTCATGTCGTCTCGTCCCGGCGTCCTCGCACTCGTCGCCGTGCTGTCGCTCGCACCCGCCAACGCCCTCGCCTGCCCGTTCTGCACCGTCCAGGGGCAAACGTTCGCCGGCGAGGTGGCCCAGGCCGACTTCATCCTCTACGGCACCCTGTCGAACGCCAAGCAGACCGACGCCTTCTCCGGCGGCACCACCGACCTGACCATCGAGCAAGTCGTCAAGCCGCACGACTACCTGAAGGGGAAGACGGTCGTCACCCTGCCGAAGTATGTTCCCGCGAACCCGGCCAACGGGGGGGCGAAGCACCTCGTGTTCTTCTACTACAACCCGGCCAGCGGGGCACTCGACCCGTACCGCGGCGAGGAGGTGCGGGCCGACAGCAAACTGCCCGAGTACATCAAGGGGTCGCTCGCGGTGAAGGGGAAGGATCCGCTCGCCCGCCTCAAGTACTTCTTCGACTACCTCGAATCGCCCGAGCTGACGATCAGCTCGGACGCCTACGTCGAGTTCGGGCTGGCCGAGTACAAGGAGGTGCGGCCGATCGCCGAGGCGCTCCCGGCCGACCTGCTGGTGAAGTGGCTCAAGGACCCGAACACACGGGCCAGCCGGTACGGCCTCTACGGGCTGATGCTCGGCCACTGCGGCAAGGGGGCCAACGCCGCCGACCTCCGCAAGCTCCTCGACGACCCGGACCGGGCCTTCAGTAGCGGGCTCGACGGCATGCTCGCCGGGTACGTTCTGCTCGACCCGAAGGCCGGGTGGGAATATTTGACGGGGTACGTCCGCGACCCGAAGAAGGACTTCTCCGCCCGGTACGCGGCGCTCAAGACGGTCCGCTTCTTCTGGGAGTACCGGCCGGACGTGGTCGACCGCAAGCACGTCGTGGACGCCATGCGGATGCTCCTGTCCCAGCCGGACATCGCCGACCTACCCGTCGAGGACCTCCGCAAGTGGAGGGCGTGGGACCTGACTGACGAGGTGCTGGCCCTGGGCGACAAGGAAACGCACAACACGATCCCGATCGTGAACCGCTCGATCCTCAAGTTCGCCCTCAGCGCCGCCCCCGGTAGTGCGAACGCCGCCGCCTACGTCCAGAAGGCCCGGCAGAAGGACGCCCGCAAGGTCGAGTTCATGGAGGAGTTGCTCAAGGACGAGCAGAAGCCGCCGGCGCCGTCCACTTCGGACCCGGCGAAGTCCGCGGCCGCCCCGTCGGCCGGGAAGTAGCCCTTCCCTCGCACGCCACGCATCGGGTATCACGTCACGCGGCCGGCCGGGCTCGGAAGCCCCGCCGGCCGTCGGTCGTTTCCGGCCGCGCTGAGCACGAAGCACGAGGCGACGCATGAAGCAGGTGATGCTGGCGGTAATGGCCGGGCTCGTCGGCGCGAACCCGGCTCTGGCCTGCACCTTCTGTGGCGACGGGTGGCGGGGCCGGCAGACGCTCCGCACCCACTACGCCCAGTCGCCGGTCGTCCTCCACGGCCGGCTCTCGAACCCCAAGTTCGACCCGGCCACCGACGGCGGCACCACCGACTTTCGCGTCGACGCCGTGCTGAAGACCGACCCGGCCCTCGGCGGCGGGCGGGCGCTCATCCTGCCGCGGTACTGGCCCGTCGATAACGCCACGCCGCCCGACGCGCTCATCTTCGGCAGCGTCCGCGGTGGGCAGCTCGACATCGGCCACGGGGTGCCGGCGACGGCGGCGGCGGTCGTCTACCTTGCGGGCGTCGCCAAGCTCGACCCCGCCGACGCGGCGAAGCGGCTCCCGTTCTACTTCCGCCACCGGGACGCCGCCGACCCGGCGGTCGCGGCCGACGCCTCCGCCGAACTCGCGGGGGCGGCGGACGCCGACATCGTGGCCGCCGCCCCGCACTTCGACGCCGCCAAGCTGCGGGCGTGGATCGCCGCCCCCGGCACCCCGGCCGACCGCCTGGGGGTTTACGCCTTCGCCCTCGGGGCGTGCGGCCACCCGGCCGACGCCGCCCTGCTCGGCGGCCTGCTCCAACCCCGTCCGCTGCCGCCGCAGGTTTCGACCGCGCTCGGCGGGCTGCTCGCCGGGTACGTCCTTCTCGCCCCGAAGGCCGGGTGGGGCGAAGTCGCGGCGGTGATCGACGACCAGCGGCGGCCCTACGCCGAGCGGCTGGCGGCGGTCGGCACCGTGCGCTTCTTCCGGGCGTCGCGGCCCGTCGAATCGCAGGCGAACGTCCTCGCCTGCTGCCGCCTCATCCTGGCCCACGGCGACCTCGCCTGCGTGGCCGTCGAGGACCTCCGCCAGTGGGGCTGGTGGGACGTCACAGCCGACGTGCTGGCCCCGTTCGACAAGACGACCCACGCCGCCCCCGTGACCCGCCGGGCGATCATGCGGTACGCCCTCTCGTGCCCCACGAAGGAGGCGAAGGCGTTCGTCGCCGCCGCCCGCCGGACCGACCCCAAGCTCGTCGCGGCCGTCGAGGAATCGCTGGCGCTGTACGAGACCATTCCGGCCCCGCCGAAGCGCTGACGGGGGCCACACCCACCCGCCGCAACGGGTAGGCTTGCGGCTGACCTAACCGCGGCGCGTCGCTACAACAGTCCTCCATGCCCACGCACCACACGATGACCCCGATCGAAGCCACCGCCCTGCCCCTCACCCGCGTCGCAGCCGACTGGCTGGCCGTCGGCGTGTGGGAGGGCGAACCGCCGTCCGGCCCAGCCGCCCGCGTCGACCAGGCGGCCGGCGGCCTCCTCACACGCCTCCGCGACGCCGGCGACGTGACCGGCAAGCCGCTCGAACTGGTGCCCGTCTACGGCCCGCCGGGGCTGACGGCCCGCCGGCTCTTGTTCGTCGGCCTCGGTAAGCGGGCGAACGCCTCCCGGCTCACCTTCTTCCAGGCCGGGGCCGCCACCTCACGGTTCGTCACCACGAGGCGCGTCGGCTTGCTGGCGTGCGCCCTGCCCGAGCCCGGCGTGACGGCCGCGACGTGGGCCGACGCCGCCCGCGGCCTCGGCGTCGGGCTGGCACAAGGCTGCTACGGCTGCGGCATCCGCAAGACCGAGCCGGGCCGCTTCCCACCGGACGCTTTGCTGCTCCTCCCCACCGACGCCCGCGGCAAACTCGCCCTCGCCGACGCCCTCCCGCTCGTCCGGGCCGAAGCGCGGGGAATGTGGCTGGCCCGTGAGCTGGTGAACACGCCGCCGAACGAGCTGTTCCCCGAGTCGTTCGCCGCCCGCGCCGCGGATGTGGGCACGGCCGCCGGGATCGAGGTCGAGGTGTGGGACGCTGACCGGCTCGCCGCCGAGCGCATGGGGGCGCTGCTGGCCGTCACACGCGGGTCCGACCGGCCGCCGCGGCTCGTCGTCCTCCGCTACACCGGCAACCCCGGCGGGCCGACGCTCGGCCTCGTCGGCAAAGGCGTGACGTTCGACAGCGGCGGCCTGTCGCTCAAGACGACCGACCAGATGGTGGACATGAAGTGCGACATGGCCGGGGCGGCGGCCGTCCTCGGCGGCATGCGGGCGGTCGCGGAGGCGAAACTGCCCGTAAATGTCCTCGGCGTCCTGGCCTTGGTCGAGAACATGCCCGGCGGCCGGGCCATGATGCTCGGCGACGTGCTGACCACCCGCAACGGCAAGACGATCGAGGTGCTGAACACCGACGCCGAGGGGCGGCTGATCCTCGCCGACGCCCTCGCTTACGCCGCCGAGCAGGGCGTCGGTCACCTCGTCGATTTCGCCACCCTCACCGGGGCGTGCATGGTCGCCCTCGGGCCGGAGGTGGCCGGGCTGATGACGAACGACGACGCCTGGGGCGACCGCGTCCTCGACGCCGTGGCGCGGGCCGGCGAGCGGGCCTGGAAGCTGCCGATGGACGGCCACTACGACGACATGGTCCGCGGCAAGGTGGCCGACCTCCGCAACACCGGCGGCTCCCGGTACGGCGGCGCGATCACGGCGGCCAAGCTCCTCCAGCCCTTCGTGAACGGCGTTCCGTGGGCCCACCTCGACATCGCCGGCCCGGCGTGGGCCGACGCCGACGCCCCGTTCCGTGACGCCGGCGGCACCGGGAGCATGGTGCGGACGATCGTGGAACTGGCGGGGCGGTACGCCTGAGCGGGCGTTTTCGTAGGGTGGGACAAGGCCCGGCGCAGTCCCACCGGGAGATGTGTCAAGCCCAACGCGATGGGACTGCGTAGACTTGTCCCAGCCTACGGGGATGGCACCACCACCGCCCCCGTCAGAGTCGTCTCCACGCGGTAGAGCGATTTTCCCGCCGTCAGGTAGAGCGACTTCCGATCCTTGCCCGCGAACGCGACGTTCGTGGGGTCCTCGGGCGTCGGGAGGAAGCCGAGCTTCGTCCCGTCCGGGGCGAAGAAGTAGACGCCCGCCAACTCCTTCGCACCGGCGGTGGCCACGATTGTGCCGTCGGTGGCGACCGTCAGGCCGTCGATGCCGCGGCCGGTACCGAAGTCGTGCAGCACCACCTTCGGGCCGAACGTGCCGTCGCCCTTCGCGGCATACGCCAGCAGGTGTTGCACGCCGTCGGGGCCGGCCTTGTTGTCGGCGACGTAGAGCGTCTTGCCGTCGGGGGCGAACACGAGGCCGTTGGGCCGCTTCGTGTCGGCGATCACCTGAGTGGCGGTGCCGTCCTTCTCGACGCGGTACACGGCCTCCACGTCGATCTCCAACGGCTCCTTGCCGCCGTACCGCGGGTCGGTGAAATAAATCCTCCCGTCGGGGTCGAACGTCAGGTCGTTCGGGGCGTTGAACTTTTTCCCCTTCCAGTTATCGACGAGCGTTTTGGCAGCCCCGCCCTTCTCCGAAATGCTCACCCGCCGCCCGCCGCCGTCGGCCCCCTCGCAGGCGAGAAGCCGGCCGGCGGCGTCGAATTTCAGCCCGTTCGACTTCCCGCTCGGCTCGCGGAACACCGTCGTCCCGCGTTTGTCGGGGTCGAATCGCATGACGCGGTTGCCGATGTCGGAAAAGTAAATGGCCCCGTCCGGCCCCTCGACCGCCCCCTCGGTGAAGGTGCCGTCGCCCCAGAGCTTTTCGAGCTTCGCCCCCGGCGCGAGGAACGATGGCGGCTCGGCCGCGTGCAGCGCTGAGTTCAGCGCCACAGACACAAAGAGCGTTGAGAGGAAACGCATGGGTTGACTCCGAGGCGAAAGCCCAGGGATGGCCATCCCTGGGCTTTGAGGTGATTCTCACTTCTTCGGGAACTGCCAGTTCTCGTCGAACAGCCCGCCGGCGACGACCTCGGCGGCGGTCGGGTCTTTCGCCGTCGGGGCCACCTTGAGAACCGCCCAGTCGCCGAGCCGCGGGTAGAGACCGGCGTTCGTCCCCTTGAACTCGGCCTCGTGAAAGGTGTGCCCACTGTTGATGACGAGGTAGCGGGTGCGGTCGAACGGGTGCGGATAGATGAGGGTCGGAATGTGCGTTTTGGAGTCGTAGCTGACGCCGTTCACCACAAGTTTGTCTTTCGTCCAGGTGATTGGCAGCGTCACCAGCATTCTTGCGATCTGCGGGTTGCTCCCCGGGTCGCCGAACAGGACGACGTTTCCCGTCGTCGGTCCGCTCGGCAATGTCCCACGCATCCATTTCTCCCACTCGGCAGCGAAGCGGTTGGCCGCGCCGGCCGCGTAGGTCGCCGGCCCATCGTGCCACCCCGGCCCGGTCGGCGGCGTCACGGCAAACGGCGAGGTGAACGCATCGTCGATCGGCCCTTGTTGCCCCGGTCGCTTACCGGCCGGAAGCATCTCGACATCGGACATGGCCGGCCCCGTCCCACTCGCCATCCACTCTCGAAGTATGTTCACGACTTTGAATGGAAGCGGCGGTATCTGGCGGACGGCCTGCCCGTTCACCGTCAACGTCTTCAGCGGCCGGCCGGCCGGATCGTGCCGCGTGATTGTCAATTCATCCACGTTCTCCAGCTTGAGGGCGAGAACGCCGTTCTCCCACGTCCCGTCCACCACCGCCTTCTCGTAGTGCTTCCCGAGCCGCTCGATGGTGCCCCAGCCGAAGTCCGGGTACTTCGTGGTGTACGTCACGTACCGCACCCGCTTCGGGAACTCGCGGGGCGGGTCGAGGTGCTTGCGGTACTCGACCTCGGCCTTGGCCATCCACTCGAGCGGCATCTTGTGTTCCAGGCCGGGGGCGACCAGCCGGGTGAATCGGACCTTCTCGGGGAACTTCTGGAGCGCCTTCTCGACGTTGTCGGCCGACGCCTTCTGCGGGTCGTTGCCGCCCGAGTAGGCCACGACCGGGATGTCGACGGCGTTCTCGGCGTAATCCACGGCGTCGTAGATGCGGAGGGTCGCTTCCTGCGGCTCGGGGAGCGGGTTCGGGATGTCTTTGATGTAACCGTGGGTGACGCTGAACCCGGCCCCCGGGCCCATCGCGGCGAACCGGAACGGGTGGTGGAAACCGAGGTGCCACGACCCCGCCCCGCCCATCGAGAAGCCGCGGATGACGACCCGCTCGGCGTCGATCACCGGCCGCTTGAGCCGGGCCTCCTCGGACGCCATGAAGCCCTCGTAAGCCTCAAAAACGTCCGTCTCGCCGGCCCACCGGTAGGCGTTGTTCCCCCGCCCGTACACCTCCAATTGCACGAACGGCTGGTCGGCCGGCACCTTCCCGCCGTCGTGCGTGGCGATGAACTTCGTCTCCGTCAGGCTCCCGTCGCGGCCGTGCAGGACCACGTCGAGCCGCCACTTCTTATTCGGGTCTTTGCCGTAGTCGGCCGGGAGTTGCACCGCGTAGGGCTGGGCCGAGCCGTCCACCTTCGAGCGGTACGCCCGTAGCACCCACTTGCCGGCCGCGTTCCGCCACGGGGCCTCGCCGCCGTTCGCCTGCTTAGCCCGCTCCAATCCGCGGTCGAGCGTCGTCAGCGTCTGCTTGCCGCTCTGGGACGTGAACCACTCGTTGAACTTAACGATGTACTCGGACGACTTCAGGTGGACCTCGACCTCGACCACCACGTCGTCGGGCACCTTCCTAGCCTTGAGCCCCTCGACGGCGGTACGTAGTTGGGCCGTCTTCTCCGCGATCTGCTTCAGCGTAGCGTCGTCCGGCTTGGTGAGGGCGGCCTTCGCCTTCGGGTCGGCCTTGCCCTTGCTCGGCTGCTGGGCGAACGAGTTGGTGGAGAGGACGCCGGCGAGGGCGGCCAGGAACAGGACGGCATGGAGGAGCGCTCGCATGGGAGGGGCACCGGGCGGGTGACGGCGGGCAACGGCGGGATATGGGGGTGAGCCTACACCGGCGGGCGGGGGCGGGCAAGGGGCGGTCGTCCGGGCGGGCGGCCGTGCGTACAATCGGGGGCACGGGCCCCGCGAGGGTGCGGCGGCCGCGATCCCATCAGGAGGCTCTCGATGCTCTCTCTCAAGCTGCTCGCCCTGTGCTTCGCGGTGGTCGGCGTCCTCGCCGCCGGGGTGTTCGCCGCCCCGTCCGACGCCCCGGCCGGCGGCAACCCGGTCGTCGTCCTCGACACCTCGATGGGGCCCGTCAAGGTCGAGCTGTTCGCCGACAAGGCCCCGGTGACGGTGAAGAACTTCCTCGAATACGTGGACAAGAAGCACTACGACGGGACCGTGTTCCACCGGGTCATCGCCGACTTCATGGTCCAGGGCGGCGGGTTCGAGCCGGGGATGAAGGAGAAGAAGACGGGCGAGCCGATCAAGAACGAGGCGGCCAACGGGCTGACCAACGTCCGCGGCACCCTGGCCATGGCCCGGACCGGCGACCCGCACAGCGCGACCGCCCAGTTCTTCATCAACGTCAAGGACAACGACTTCCTCAACCGCTCGGGCGACTCGCCCCGCCAGGCCGGGTACGCGGTGTTCGGCCGGGTGATCGAGGGGATGGACGTGGTGGACAAGATTCGGGCCGTAAAGACTGGCAACAAGAAGGGGTTCGACGACGTGCCGGCCGACGACGTGGTCATCAAGTCGGTGGTGCGGGAGAAGAAGTAGTCAGAAGTAAGGTGTGGAATGTGGGGAAGATTAAAGCCGAAAGCCCAGGGATGGCCATCCCTGGGCTTTCTTGATTTCCCCACACTGACATCCCACCCCTTCCGCTCACTCCGCCGGCTCGATCACGGCCGTCATCGACCCCTTCGACCGGGCCATCTGCGGGTCGGGGCCGTAGGCGTGGATTTGTTCCTGCTTCAGCTCGGCCCGCTCCAGGCTCGTCGTGCAGACGATGGCCCGGCCCTTCGTGTCCACCTGCTTGGCGAGCTGGAAGCCCCGCTCGATCGGGTGGCCGAAGAGCTCCTTCAGCATGGCGATCACGTACTCATACGTGTGGTCGTCGTCGTTGAGGAGGATGACGTGGTACGGCGGCTGCCGCCGGGTCCGCGTCTCCTCCTCCACGTCGAGTTCCGGCAGCGTCGTCGGTCCGCCCATAGTTCATCCCCTGCGGCCGCCTACCCCAAAACGGGCCGGGCCGGTGCCGTGTCGGCCACCTTCACGGACCCGGTCGCCAGCCCGGTGTTCGTCGCCGGGCCGTGGGCCGGGTCGACGCGGCCGAAGCTGACGACCGCGATGTCGTCGTACTGGGCCCGCCCGCCGGCGTGCCGGCGGACGGACTGGATCAGCCGCTCGCCGAGGCGGGCCGGCCGGCCGAGGTCGGCGGCCAGCGTGTCGTCGGTCGGGAAGGCCCGGTCGATCCCTTCGTCCCCGAACAGGTCGCCGGCCGGGTTCATGGCGTCCGTCACCCCGTCGGTGAAGAGGATGAGCGTGTCGCCCACGGTCAGCGGGAGGACGCATTCCTCGTACACGTAGCCGGGCATGACGCCGAGCGGCAGGCCGGTCGCCGCCCCGTCGCAGGCGTCGTGGAACTCGCCCCGGCACCCGCTGAAGAGCTTCGGGTTCATGTGCCCGGCGTTGGCCACCGTCAGAGTGTGGGCGCACGGGTCGAGGACTGCGATGAGCATGGTGACGAAGCGGTCGCCCAGGCCGCCCCGCATGAGGGCGTCGTTGAGCCCGCACATGGCCTCGGCCGGGGTCGGCCGGGTGAGCAGCCAGAACCGCACCTCGGACGACAGCTTGGCCGTCAGGAGGGCCGCCGGGACCCCCTTCCCGGCCACGTCGCCCACCACCACCTCCACCCGCAGACCGTGCAGGTGGACGAAGTCGTAGTAGTCGCCGCCGACCGTATTGGCCGGCGAGTAGTGGCTGTAGAACTCGTAACCCGGGAGCTGCGGCACGGTCTGCGGCAGGAACCCGAGTTGCACCTGCTTGGCCAGCTCGATTTCCTGCTGTTCCCGCTCGCGGAGCAGCATCGACTCGTGCAGCCGGGCCTTCTCGACGGCCACGGCGGCGAGGTTGGCGACGATCGTCAAGAGCTTGAGGTCGTCCTCGCGGAACTTCTTGTTGCGGTCCTGCGTGTCGAGCTGTAGCGCCCCGAGGGCCTTGCCGTTGGAGTGCGGCAGCGGAACGCACATGACGGAGCGGATGCGGAACTCGGCGATCGACGCGGACGGCCCGAGGTTCATGTCGGTCGAGGCGTCCTCGCTCAGGTACGACTCCATCGACCCGATAGCCTTGTTCACGATGGTGCGGCTGAAGCGGGCGTCGTCGGTCCCCGGGCGGCGGCTCTTGATGACCTTCGGGACCGGCCGGCCGGCGTCGTCGAGCAGGATGACGAAGCAGCGGTCGGCCTGCTTGAACACCCGGAAGAGGGTCTCGGCCACCTGGTCGAGGAGTGGCCCGAGTTCGAGCGTCCGGGAGAGCGACGTACTGATTTCGAGGATGGCCCGGAGCCGCTCGGCCGGCTGGGTGTCGAGCAGGTTGTCGGCCGCCGCCCGGGGCAGGCTGGCCTCGAACGTCGTCATCTCCCCGCCGACCGCGGGGCCGGCCGCGTCGGTCTCCTCCCCCTTCGCCATCCAGGCCGGCAGCTCCCGCTTCTTGGGGGTGCGGTCGTCCTGGAAGCGGAAGAGGAAGTCGCAGATTTTGATCCGGTCTTCGGCGGCGAGCGGGACGCGGGCGGCGATCTCGGCGTTGTTGACGTAGGTGTGGTTGCGGCTCCGCAGGTCCTCGATGAAGTACTTGCCCTGGGAGCGGGTGATCTGGGCGTGCCGGCGGCTGACGGCGTGGTGCGGGATGACGATCTGGCACGCGTCGGCGTCCCGGCCGACGACGAAACTCTCCCCGTCCAACGGGATCGTTTCGCCCGGGGCGACCCCGCCGGGCGATTTCAGGAGGACGAGCGCGGGCATGGGCGGGTCCGGGGATGCCGTGGGGGACGACCGCGGTAACACGACGATGATATACGCCCGCCGGGGGCGACGCAAGAAAGCAGGTCCGACTCGCGGGTGCTAAACTGTCCCAAACGCCGAACGTCGCCGTGCGAAGTCCCGGGTGAAACCCCGCCCGCGGTGGGCGGGTAGTGTGTGGGCAGAGGGCCGCCCGTGTCCGCCGACGCCGCGCTCGTCCGCCGCTGCCTCGCCGGCGACGGCCCCGCGACCCGGGAACTGGTCGAACGCTTCGAGCCGGACGTTCGCGCGCTCTGCCTGCGTTTGTTGCACCACCGGCACGACGCCGAGGACGTGGCCCAAGAAGTGTTCCTCCGCGTGTTCCGCAGCCTGCGGACGTGGGACGACGCCCGCCCCCTGCGGCCGTGGGTGCTGGCGATTGCCGTGAACCGCTGCCGGACGTGCCTCGGCCGCCGCGGGAAAGGCCCCGAGTTGGCCGACTACCTGCACGAGACGCCCGACCCCCGCCCGGCCGACGACAGCCGGGAGACGGTCCGCGAAATCCGCGAGGCGGTGGACGGGCTGCGGGCCGACTACCGCGACGTTTTCGTGCTGTTCCACGAGAGCGGGCAGAGTTACGAGGAGATCGCGGCCGTCGTCGGCCGGCCGGTCGGCACCGTCAAGACGTGGCTGCACCGGGCCCGGCTCGTGATCCTCGACCACCTGCGGACCCGCGGTTTAGTCCCCGACGACGCCCCAACCCCGACCCCCGCCCCGCCCGCGTGAAGCCATGACCGCCCGAGACGACTTCGAACCCGAACCGCCCGTGCCGCCCGCCTGCCGGCCGACCGTGGACGCCGTCCAGCGCCTGCTCGACGGCGACGGCCCCCCCGCCGCGTTCGCTGCCGACCCGCACCTCCAAGCTTGCCGCGACTGCAGCGAACGGGTGCGGGCGGCGTTGCTGTTGCGGTCCGCATTCGCCGAAGGGGCGGTGCGGCCGAAGGCGCCGCCCCGTGCGACGGCCGCCATCGTCGCGGCGGTCGCCCTGGACCGGCGGACGCGAATCGTCCGCCGCCGCTGGTCGTATGCGGTCTGCGGGATGGCCGTCGCCGCATGCTTTACTGTCGCCATCGGGCCGTGGGCGACACCCACGCGAACCGTACAACTGCCCGCCCCCGTATCCCCCGCGAAGGTTGAAACGCCGACGCCCCCGCCGGCCCGGATCGACGCCACGCTCGCCGACGCCGGCGACGCCCTGGAGAACATCGGCCGCCGGATCGCGGAGCCGACGGCCGCCGCCCCCCGGGTGTTCGCCCCGCTCGCCGACGCCCTCGCGGCCACCCCGCCCGCCAACCCGTTCGCGGCAGACTTCGCCCCCGCCGCCGAGGCCCTGGCCGACCTCCCCGACGCCGCCCGCTCCGGCCTTGAGCCGGTCACGGATTCGGCGTATCACGCCTTCGCCTACCTCCGCGACATGGGTACCCCGGCTGCCGCGCCAAAGAACTGAACGCCCCCAACGGAACCCCGTCCATGACCCGGCAACGCCTCTTCCCGACGATCGCGCTCGTCGCCCTGCTGCCGGCCCCCGCGTTCGCCGCCCCGCGGGACGAGGTGCTGCGGGTCTCGCCGCCGGACGCGGCCTTCACCCTCGTCGTCCAGAACGCCCGCGATCACGTCGCCAAGTTCCGCACCTCGCCGTTCGCCGCTTGGTTCCCCGGAACCACGTTCGGCCATCGCCTCCTCGACTCGCCCGACGTGCGGAAACTCCGCGACTCCGTCGAAGCCGTCTGCCGGCAACTCGGCACCGCGCCCGACGCCCTCCTCGACGACGTACTCGGCGACGCCGTCGCCTTCAGCTACCGCCCCGGCCCCGGCGGCGACCCGAAGGACGAACGCGGCCTGATCCTCGTCCGCCCCCGCACGCCGGACGCGCTGCGGAAGCTGGTGGCGGCCCTCGACGACCAGCAGATCAAGTCCGGCGAGGTGAAGGCGGTTGTGCCCCGGACCCACGAGGGCCAACCGTACGCAGAGCGGCAGAAGCCGGGCGGGAAGGCCGACTTCTACTGCTGGCGCGGGCCCGTGTTCGCCTACTCCGGTAACGAGGAAGAGATTCGCGGCCTGATCGGCCGCGACCGCAAGGTCGCCCCCGACGCGGCCGCGGCCGGGCCGGTGGCGACGATGAAGCGGCTCGGGGTGGAGAACGCGGCAGCGGTGCTGCTCATCAACCCGCGCGCCCTCGACGCGGAAGTCGCGGCGAAGGCGGCGGCCGGCAAGCCGGACGAGCGGGCCTTCCTCCAGCGGTTCGGCGACTATTGGAAGGGGCTCGACGCGGCCGCCCTCTTCGTCGATCTCGGCCGCGACGCCGAATTCGGCCTGGCGCTGGTGGCGAAGGACGGGGCCGACGGCGTCCCCGCGAAGGCCGGCGGCTCGCCCTCGGGCCTGTGGGCGGCGGTGCCCGACGACGCCCTGTTCGCCGTCGCCGGCCGGCAGAAGGTGGGCGAACTCGCCGACTGGCTCGGCGGGCTCCTCCCGGACGCCGGCCGCAAGGCGGTCCGAAGCGCGGTCGAGCAGACGCTCGGCCCGGTCGTCGGCCGCGACCGCCTGCCGCTGGTCCTCGACGCCCTCGGCCCCGACTGGGGCCTCTGGGTCGAGCCGCCAGGCAAGGAGGCGGGCCACTTCCTCCCGGTGTCGGTGTTCGCCCTCGAAGTGCGGACCGACGGCCCCCGCGGCGCGGAGGCGGTGCGGGCGCTCGGGCAGGCGGTCGATTTCGGCTTCCAGTCGGCCCGCGTCGCCCACAACTTCGCCCACCCCGACCGACAAATCGACGCGGTCGAGGAGCGGGACGGCGACGCGGTGGTGAAGTCCCTCTCCAGCGAAGCCGCTTTCCCGCCCGGCGTCCGCCCCGCGTTCGCCCTCAAGGACGGCTACTTGGTGATTGCCACCGACCCGGCCGCCGTCAAACGCTTCCGCAAGCCGGCGGCGGTCAAGCCCGGGGGCGAAGTGCCGCTCGTGCGCGTGTCGGCGGCCGAGGCCCGGCGTTACCTGCAAACGCACGCCGACGGGGTGGCGAAATTCGTGGCCGAGCGGGACGGGCTGAAGCCGGCCGACGTGGCGAAAGAGTTGCGGGAGTTCGCCGACGCGCTAGAGCCGTTCGACCGCGTTGACGTGCTCACTCGCGGGGCGGGGCCGGTTACTCAGCTAGTGGTGCTGCTGAGGGTGGCGAAGGGGATGGAGAAGTAAGAGTGTGTCTGAAAACCGATCCCGAGGTTCCCGCGGGCGGCCGCCCCCCGCGGCGGGACTTGCATCAAATTCCGCGGCCCGGAGTGCCGCCGGGCGGATCGACGTAACTCCTGAAGCCCGACCCCGCCCGGTAACGACCGATGTGGCTCAACGGGAATGGTTTATGTTCGAAAGTGTGATCGAGTTTACCGCATGTTTTCGGGGCGGTTTCCCCAAGCCGCTGCCGGCCATGTCGTTGCGGCGTTTTCGAGCGACCCGCGCTGGGAGAATGGGGTAAAGCTCGGACCTCGGTCCGAGTACCCCGGATCGACGTAACTCCGCCACGTCGGACGGCTGGTGATCGGCTCGGTTTTCAGATACACCCTAACGCATCACACGATCACAACAGCGACACCCGCCCCGGCACCGGCGGCGGGTCTCCCGCCGAACACTTCCCGCAGCCCGACGCGCACCCGGACGCCTTCCCGAACCACGTCCGCCAAGCCGAGCGCACCACGAACGCCGCCGCCGCCAGCACGACGACGCCCACGACCACGAGTTGGAGGTCCGCACCCATCGTTACGTCACCGCGTTCGTGATGAGCCGCCCGATTTGGAACGTGGCGAACGCCCCGACGTAGGCCAGCACCGTCATGTAGGTGAAGGTGAACGCCGGCCACGCCCAACTCTTCGTCTCCCGGCGGATGATCGCCAGCGTCGAGGCGCACTGGCAACAGAGGGCGAAGAAGACCAGCACGGAGAGGGCCACGGCCACGCCGTACTTTCCCCGCACGGGGTCGGCCGCCCACTCGCTTTGCAGCGTCTTCTTGAAGCCGATGGCCGTCTCGTCCTGGTCGTCGGCGATGAGCTTGGGATCGACCTTGCCGGCGTCGTAGACCAGCCCGAAGGTGCCCACGATCACTTCCCGTGCCGGGAAGCTAGCGAGGGCCGCCATGCCGATCTTCCAGTCCCACCCGAGCGGCGTGAAAATTGGCTCCAGGGCCAGCCCCGCTCGGCCGAGGTAGCTACGTCGGTTCTGCTCGCCCTTCACGGCGTTGAGTTCGCCCTCCGCGTCGGCCAACGCCTTTTCCAACTCCTCCGGCACCGGCTCCTTCGCCTCCTTGAGCTTTGTCACCGGCTCTCCGGCCGCCTTCACCTTCCGGTCGGCCGCCTCCTCCCGGTCGGCGTACAGAACCCCGTTCGCGTCGGCAGCCGGGAAGTAGAGCAGCGCCCAAACGAGTATCATCGCCGCGAAGATGACAGTCCCGGCCCGGCGGACGAACGCCCACCCGGCGTCCCCGGCCCGGCGGGCGATGCCGCGGAGCGTCGGCAACTTGTAGCCGGGCAGTTCCATCACGAACACCGGCGTGTCGCCCCTCAAAAGTGTCCGCTTCAACACGAGGGCGACGAGCGGAGCGACCACGAAGCCGACCATGTACATGCCGAACAGCACGACCCCCGGCAGCCACGTCGGGAAACCGTCCTTGAGGAACGCTCCGATGAGGAGGATGTACACCGGCAGTCGGGCCGAGCAGCTCATCAGCGGGGCGACGAGGATGGTGGTAAGGCGGTCGCGGCGGTTCTCGATCACGCGGGTCGCCATGATCCCCGGCACGGCGCACGCCACGGAGGAAAGCAGCGGGATGAACGACTTCCCGCTCAGCCCGCAGCGGCTCATCAGGCGGTCCATCAGGAACGCCGCGCGGGCCATATAACCGCAGTCTTCGAGGATCGCCACGAAGGCGAACAGGATGAGGATTTGCGGCAGGAAGATCAGGACGCTACCCACGCCGCTCAGGATGCCGTCGACCACCAGCGCCCGCAGCGGGCCGGGGTCCATCGACCCCTCGACCACGCCCGAGAGCGATTCGCGGCCGGCGTCGATCAGCTCCATGAGCGGCTTCGCCCAGTAGAAGATCGACTGGAACACGAGGGCCATCATCGCCAGGAAGACGAGCGTGCCCCACAGCTTGTGCGTGAGGACGGCGTCGAGCTTGTCGGTGCGGGTGACGGCCCGGACGGTCGGCTTGGTGACGGCCGCGGCGACGACCGGGCGGACCCACCCGAATCGCGCCCGGGCTTCCACCCCCGGCACCCCGTGGCCGGCCTCAAGGAGCCGCCCCCGGGCCGACTCGACGGCCGCCTTGAGCCCGTTCCCGTGGTGGTCGTAAAGCCACTTTTCGACGTACCCGCCCACGTCCAGCAACATCCGCCGGGTGAGGACGGGGTGGACGCCGGGGCCGAGTTCCGCCTGAAGGCCGGCCACTTCCTTCTCGAACTCCACCGGCATCCGCGGACCCTGCGGGGGGACGCCGCCGGCGGCCGCCGCGGCGACCGCCGCTTTGAGCGCGTCGAGGCCGACGCCCTTGTTCGCCTGCACGCCCACCACCGGCACCCCGAGCCTGTCCGCGAGCGCGGCGCAATCGACGGCGATCCCCTGGGCCTTCGCCACGTCCAGCATGTTCACGGCGACGACGACCGGCACCCCGAGGTCGAGGAGTTGGCTCGTGAGGTAGAGGTGGCGGTCGAGGTTGGAGGCGTCCACCACGGAGACGACCGCGTCCGGTTTCGGCTCCTCCGGCCGGCGGCCGAGGAGCAGGTCGACGGCCACCATCTCGTCCGGGCTGCGGGCGGCGAGGCTGTACGTGCCGGGCAGGTCGATGAGGTCGAGCGTCAACTCGCCGACGGAGGCCCGCCCCTTTTTCATCTCGACGGTCACGCCCGGGTAGTTGCCGACGTGCTGGCGGAGGCCGGAAAGGGCATTAAAAAGGGTCGATTTCCCGGTGTTCGGGTTGCCGACCAGGGCGACGGTGAGCGTCTTCGTCCGCATGGGAAGGGGGCCTTGCCGAGGCGAGAGGGGCGACGTAAGTCCCCCGAGTCTGGAATGGTCAGGCGGGCTCAACGGCGACGCCGGCGGCCTCGTGCCGGCGGAGGGTCAGGCGGGTGTTGCCGACGCGGATTTCGAGCGGGTCGCCGAGCGGGGCGGCGGCCACCATCTCGACCGTCTCCCCTTCGAGCAACCCAAATTCGTAGAGCCGCTGGACCACCCCCGGCTCGCCGCCCACGGCGACCACGGCCGCCCGTTGGCCGGGCGTCAGCCGGTCGAGGGTCGTCGCCATCAGACGGCGACCCCGGGCTTGGCCCCGTGGACCGGGGTGACGAGGATTTTCGAGCACTCGTTCGGCCGCAGGCAGAGCTTGCACCCGGACACGCTGAGGAGGCAGGGGGAGCCCGGTTGGACGACTTGGAATTGACTGCCGGGGCGGAACCCGAGGTCGGCGAGCCGGCCGACCCAGTGGGGCTCGCCGCTCACGTCCGCGACCTCGGCCCACTCGCCGGCACGCATCATGTCCAACGGGATCAGCATCGGCGACCTCGGGCCGCGAATCGGGCGGGCTTGTTGAGACGATGTCTCATCTAACTCTATCCGACCCCCTGGGGGTGTCAAGTGGATATCGTGCGGATCGCGCGGGAAGTAGCGGCACGGGGTCAAGGTCGGAGCGAGGTCGGCAGCGTTATTCGGCTGACACTCCCGCTTTACCAGAGGGGGTGGGAGCGGTGACGCGGAAGTTATTCCACAGAATCGGGATGCGGCCAAACGCATCGTTCAAAAGCGGGAGAATCCGGGGGCACTTCGACGGCCGGGCTAGGGATTGGGGGCTTACTTGACCCGCGAGCCGCGTTCGGCGAGGTACGCGGCAAGCGCCTCGCGCCACGGGCGGGGGTGAGGTATACCGATGTCGGCGAGCTTGGCGGTGGACAGGACGCTGTACGGCGGCCGGCGGGCGGGGGCGGCGAACTGCTCGCTCGAGATGGGCGTGAGGTCGGCCGGTACCCGCGCTTGGCGGAAGATTTCGGCCGCGAACTCGTGCCACGTACACGCCCCGGCGTTCACGACGTGGAATAGCCCGGCCGCCCGGTTCTGAATCAGTTCCACCGCGGCCGCGGCCACGTCGGCGGCGTAGCTTGGCGTGCAGTACTGGTCGGCCACCACCTTCAGCGGCTTCCCCTGCCCGGCGACCCGGAGCATCGTTTCCACGAAGTTCCCGCCCTTGCCGCCGGAGCCCCACACGCCGTAGAGGCCACAGGTGCGAACCACGAGGTGGCTCGGCGACGCGGCCCGGACGAAGTACTCGCCGGCGAGCTTGCTCTGGCCGTACGCGCTCACGGGGCCGGGGGGGGCGTGCTCCGTCAGGGGTGTCTCGCGGCCGGCTTCGAGGCCGAAGACGTAGTCGGTGCTGAAGTGGACGAGCTTCACCCCGGCAGCCGCGCACGCCGTCGCCAGCGTCCGCACCCCGAAGGCGTTGACGGCGAAGGCCACCTCCGGCTCCGTCTCGGCCTTGTCCACGTAGTTGTAAGCCGCGCAATTCACCAGCACGTCCGGCCGGACCGCGTCGAGGAGGGCCGCGACGGCGTCGGGCTTCGACAGGTCGAAGTCGGCCCGGGAGAGCGGCACCACCTCGCCGGGGAGTCGGGGGCAGAGGTCGCGACCGAGTTGCCCGGCGGCCCCGAGGACGGCGGTCTTCATGGCGGGCGCTCCACCGGGGGAGGGGCGGTGAGGGAACGACCACGCCCGGCGGGAAGCGAACCCGCCGGGCGTGGTCGGAGCGGAGCCGAAGCCGCGTTTACTTCTTCTCGGGGGCCGCGGCCGGCTTGTCGGTCATCTTGATAGTCGTGGTCTGCGTCTGGGAGAGTTCCACGTCGGTGTCGGCCCCGCCGATAGTCACCTTCAGGGTGCCCCGCAGTTCGACCGGGATCGTCGCCTCGACGATCCGCCCGGCCTTGGCGTCGTACAGGATCGTGCCGGGCTTGGTACCGGTGCTCTTGAGGTCGCCGCCCTTAATGCGGAAGAGGAGCCCGTCGGTGTTCTCGGTCGGGGCCTTGTAGACGAGCGTGGGGACGACCTCGACCTTCTCGTTCGCCCCCTCCTTGCCCTTGTAGGTGAACTTGTAGGACACCTCGTAGGAGCCGATCGGCCCGAGGGCCAGGGTCGTCTTCGGGCTCTCCCAGGTTTCGCCGACGGCCTTCGGCTGGGCCGGGATGAGGCCGAACGTCGGGTCGGTCATCTGCTTCAGGGCCTCGTCGGTCAGCACCTTCTTGAGCAGGCCGTCGAGCTGGTTGTTCCCGGCCGACAGCTTCTTGATGAAGTCGTCACGGCCGTCCACCTTCTCGACCTTGTTGTCCTTGCCGAGGGTGACGGTGAACTCCGACCCCTTGAGGTTCTTGAAGAAGTCGGTCAGCCCCGGGTTGCCGGTGGCCCCGCTCGCCGCCTCGTTGGACGAGTCGTAGCTGATCGGGTTGCCGGAGATGTCGATGTTCATCTTCACGGCCGTGATCTTCTGCTTCAGCACCCACTTGTCGCCGTCCTGCCGCACCGGCGTCCACTCGAAGGAGAACGTCTGGTCCTGCTTCTGGGTGAGGTCCTGGCCCTGGACCTTGATCGCCTGCGTCACGCTGGTCGTCATCTCCTCGTAGAAGGGCTTGTCCTTCTCCAGCTTGAGGGCGAACGTTTGTTTGCCGTCCGCGGTCGTCGTGGTGGTCGGGGCGGGCGTCGGAGCCGGGGTGGGGGCCGCGGCCGGCGGCGGGGTTGGGGCGGCGGGCGGCGTGGGGGCGGGGGCCGGAGCCGGTGCGGGCGTCGGTGCCGGGGTGGGCGGCGTCGGGGGCGTTGGCGGCTGGGCGACCACGGCCGACGCTAGGCCGGCGAGCAGGGCGGCGGCGATGCCGGAACGGAGACGCGACATAAGCTCCACCTCCACGCGGGGGCGTCCGGTGGGGGCCGGACCCGGGGTTCATCAGGTCCGGACATTTGTACCCGGCCCCAGACACGGGGCAAGGGCCGGTGTCAAAATCGGAACGCCCGCGGCGAGCGGGGCGGGGCGGCGGGCGAAGCGGGGCAACGGGACGGGTGTTGCACAACAATCCGCCATCGGAACTGCGGGTTGTTAGGGCCGAGAGGGCCCCACCCGTGGCCGCGGGTGGGCTTTCGGGGTTTGTCTTGGAACTGGTAGAGTGACGGAACCTTTGACGCCTCCCGACCCCTGGCACACCCATGCGCCGCCTCCGCCGGCTGTTCACCGTTCTGCTCGTCGTCGCGGCGGTCGCGGCCGGCCTTCTGGCGGCCGGCGTGCGGCCGCCCTGGTCGTGGTTCGGGCCGAAGCGGACGCTCGCCCAGCCCCGCCCGCTGCCGCCCGGCGACCAGGAGATGGCGTGGATTCACACCACCACCAACTTCACCACCTGGGAGCGGTTCGTCACCGGGTTGAAGCGGGTCGAGATGACCGTCCCCGGCGTCCGCGTCGATGACGCCGACGCCTTCCCCGACCAGTCGACGGCCGTCCCCGAGGTGGTGATCGGCCGCGACGGCCGTGCCGGCAAGCTCCGGGTCCGCTGGTACAAGTTGACCAGCGACGTGACGCCCGCCCAGTGGATCGTCGCCCTGGCCGAGCGCGACCCGGCCCCGCTGGCGGTCATCGGCGGCGGGTCGAGCGACCGGGCCCTCGACCTCGCCCGGGAACTGGCCGACCGGACCGAATGGAAGGGGGGCGACCGGCCGTTGTTGCTCATCACCACGGCGACGGCCGACGCGGTCGCGGCGCCGGCGAAGGCCCCGGGCAACGCCTGGGACGACCCCAAATTGATCGACGTGTACGACGGCCGCTCGTTCCGCTTCTGCTTCACCAACTCGCAGATGGCCCAGGCGGTCATCGACTTCGTCTTCTCCGACCCCACGCTTAAGCCCGGGCCGATCCTCTGGCCGGGGCTGCGGCTCCCCCCGCTGGCCGCGGCCGGGCCGTGGGCCGCCCTAGCCGGCCTGGCCGACGGGCACGCGGACGCGGAGCCGACCTACTTCTCGATCGCCTGGCAGGACGACCCGTACTCGGTCGACCTGAGCTGGCAGTTCCGGTTGGGCCTCTACCAGCGCTTCCTGGCCGACGGGTCGAAGTCGCAGTCGGTCGAATACAACGTGCCGTTCAGCGTGGGGAGCTTCTACAAGCCGAACCGCTACGAGGCGGCCCACATCGAGGCGGTGGCCCGGATGCTCCCGCCGCCGGGGCAGCGGTCGCTCCTGGTGCTGCCCACCACCCCGCCGCCGGCACGCCGCTTCATGCGTTCCCTGTGCGAGGCCGACCCGCCGGCCGCCCGCCGACTCGTGGCCGTCACCGGCGACGGCATCGGCATGAACGTCATCTACCGGGACGGCGAGTTCGCCTGGCCGGTGCGGTCGCTGCCGATGCCGCTCGTCCTGTTCACCCACAACGACCCGTTCGCGTGGGACGGGCCGAACGCCAAGCCGCCGCCGGGGTACGCCCTCCTCCCGCCGAACAGCACGGAGGACGCCCTCCACTTCACCGAACTCGGCCGGCTGGTGGCGGAGGCCGCCTTCCCGACACCCGCCGAGGCGGTGCCGGCGGTGGCCGACGGCGTCGTCACGCGGGCCGACGTGCTGGCCGAGCGGCTGCGGGTACACACCCCGGCGTTCTTCGACCGCGACGGCAACCGCATGGGCGGCACGGGGGAATACGTGGTGGTGCTGCGGCCGTCTTTCGCCCCCGATGGGACGGCCCCGGACGCCACCGTCGAGGTCCACCGGCGGGGCGGCCCGGGGAAGCCGTGGGCCCGCGTCCGCACGCCGCTGTCGATCTACCAACAGCGCCGCCCGGACGTCGAATCCGCAGGGGGGCCGGGCGAATGAGGGACCATGGCTACCCGACGGCGTCCGGGTTTACCCCCGTACTGGCCCCGCGGGCCGGGTGGAAGTACGTTCGCGGGCTGGCCCCGGTCGTCCTCCTGTGGGCGGCCCTGGTCGGCTGGCTGGCCGTCCTCCTCTACGAGCGGTCGCACGGCAGCCGGGAGGCCGACACGGCCAGCATCCGCGAGTGGCTGGACGAGGCCCGGAACTTCCGCAAGGCTCTGCCCGAGCTGGTCAAGGAGTACGTGACCATTCTGGAGGAGGAGCCCCGGGAGCCGTCGTTCGACACCCGCCGGGCGAACAAGGCCGACGAGCTGGCCGAGCAGCTCCGGGCGCTCGCCGAGCCGACTCGGGTCTACGCCGGACAGTTGCCGCTGTTCCCCGAGATTCATCGCATCGAAGTCCTCTTCCCCGACCTGCCGGTGAAGGCCGGCGGCGGCCCCCCCCCATCGTCTACGACTCGCAGCTCCCCCGCCCCCGGCAGCAGTCGCAGACGCGGCTGCGGGAACTCGAATACCACCCCCTCGGCCGGGCCGACCGGCGGGCTGTCGTCCGCTGCGAGTACCGGCTGCACGCCTTCAACAAACTCCAGCGGGACGAGCAGACGGCCCGCCGCGAGGGCATCCGGCTCGCCGGTCTGCTCGTCGGGGCGACCGTCCTCGCGGTCCTGTTCGTGGTCCGCATCCTTCGGAAGGAGCGGGCCCGCGAGTTGGCCCGGGTGAACGCCGACCGCAAGGTCGAACACCAGCGGTTGGAGTTGGCCGAGGCGGCGGTGAAGCAGCAGTGGGCGGTCCGCACCCAGGAGGAACTCGGCCGCAAGCTCCTCGAACAGGAGTTGGCCGCCGCCAAGCTCGCCCAGCAGGCGGACGAGGCCGAGCGGTCGGCCCTGGAACTCAAGTCGCAGCTCTACGCCGGGATCGGCATCATGGCCGGGAGCTACGCCCACAACATCAAAAACCTTCTCGTCCGGCCCAACGACCTGCTCGTCCGCTGCATCGAGGCCGACGGGCTGAGCCCGGACCAGAGCGGGATGCTCCACGAGGTGAAGTCCACCCTGGGCACCGTGACCGAGCGCTTGCAGCAAATCCTCCGCACCGTCCGCCGCGACCCGAGCAAGGCGGACGTGACGCGGGTGGACCTGAACGACCTCGTCCGCGAGGCCCACCGCACCTGGGCCGAAATGGGCTGGGACAAGTGGAAGCTCCGCGTCACGACCGAAGCGTGCGACGGCGCGCTTGTCGTGGACGGGGACCTGTCGCACCTGCAACAGGCGGTCGAGAACCTCTTGTTCAACGCCCGCGACGCCACCTTCGAGATGCGGAACCACCTCCGCGAGGAAGCCCGCAAGGCCCCGACGGCCGACCCCGCCGCCCGCCGGCAACGGCTCCTCGCGGCCGCCGGGTGGAAGGGCGAGGTCGGCGTCCGCACGCGGCGGGATGGGTCGACGGCCGTGCTGGAGGTGTGGGACAACGGCATCGGCATGACGCCGGAGGTGCGGGAGAACTGCTTGAAGACTCACTTCACGACGAAGCGGGACAACGCCCTGTTCGAGGGCCTCAGCGCCGGGATGGGGCTGGGGCTGTCGTTCGTGGCCGTGGTGCTGGAACACCACCGGGCGGAGTTGGAGATCGTGTCGGAGCCGCTGAATGGGGCGTTGTTCCGCGTCCGCCTCCCGTTGGCGGGTGGGGGCGAGAAGGCGAACTAACCTCAAAGTCAGAGAGGGCTCAGAGGCGGAAACACGAGGGCATATAAAACGACATTCCCTTCTTCTCTCGTGTCCGGTTCGGCTCGGTGTACTCTGTGACTCTGTGGTCAATTCTCCTCGGCCGTCTCGGGCAGCCGCCAGTCGATGGGCGCCTCGCCCGCCGCTTCGAGGGCGGCGTTCACCTTCGAGAACGGCTTGCTCCCGTAAAACCCCTTGTCGGCCGACAACGGGGACGGGTGGACGCCTTTGATGACGACGTGCCGGGCGGCGTCGATGAGTTTTCCTTTCTTCTGGGCGTAACTCCCCCACAGGAGGAAGACGACCGGCCGCGGGAGGGCGTTCACCGCCCGGATGGCCGCGTCGGTGAACGTCTCCCACCCCCTCCCGGCGTGCGAGTTCGGCTCCCCCGCCCGCACCGTCAGACAGGCGTTTAGCATCAGGATGCCCTGCTCCGCCCACGACGCGAGGTAGCCGTGCTTGACGGGCGGGATGCCGAGGTCGTCGTTCAATTCGCGGTACATGTTGCGGAGCGACCCGGGCAGGCGGACGCCGGGGCGGACCGAGAAGCAGAGGCCGTGGGCCTGCCCCTCGCCGGGGTATGGGTCTTGGCCGAGGAGGAAGACCTTCACCCCGTCGAGCGGGGTGTAGCGGAAGGCGTTGAACACGTCGCGGGCCGGCGGGAAAACGGGGTGCTGCTTCCGCTCGGCGACGAGGAACTGCACCAGCGGCGGCCAGTACGGCTTGTGCGTCTCGGGGTCGAGGGCGGCGAGCCAGGACGGCGGCAGGTCGGCCGGCAGCCCCGGCACCCCGGGCGGGCGGGCGGGCGGTGGGGCGGCGTCCGCGTCGCCGTCGAACAGGGACGGGCCGGCGTCGGGCTTCTTGCTTTTGGGCATGGTGACCTCGCGGGGCGGGCGGCGTCCGGTTACTCTATCGCACCGCAGGCGGCCCCGCATCCCGGGGTGAACCCTTGCCAAGGCTCGGGCGTCCGTGTATCGTTCACCACACAACGGAAGGCAAGTCGGCGACGACCCGCCTCCCGCGACGTGCCCGTAGCTCAACTGGATAGAGCGTCGGCCTCCGAAGCCGAAGGTTACAGGTTCAACTCCTGTCGGGCACACTCCTCATTTCGTTCGCCACACCCCCGATCCCCTGCCCCCTCTGTGACGGCCCCTCCCTGCCACGATTCGTGACGGGCGGTTACCCCGTCCGCGACTGCCCTGCGTGTGGGCACCGCTTCACAACCTACCGCCCGCCGGCCGACCATGCGGCGGCCATTTACGGCGATAGCTACTTCACCGCCGGCGGGGCCGGCTACCCCGACTACCTCGCCAGCGGCGACCTGCTTCGCGCCCTCGGCCGGCGGTACGCCGACCGCCTTCGCCGCTTCACCGGGCCGCCCGGTCGCGTCCTCGACGTGGGGGCGGCGGCCGGGTTCGTCCTCGCCGGGCTCGCCGAACGCGGGTGGGCCGGGGAGGGAATCGAACCGAACGCCCGCATGGCCGCCCACGCCCGCGACCGGCTCGGCCTACCGGTCCACGCCGGGACGCTCGAAGGCTTCACGGCCGCGGAGCCGTTCGACCTCGTCTCGTTCGTGCAGGTCGTGGCCCACTTCCCCGACCCGCTCGCGGCGTTCCGGGCGGCCGACCGGGTCACGAAGCCGGGAGGGCACTGGCTCGTCGAGACGTGGGACTGCCAAAGTTGGACGGCCAAATTGTGGGGCCGCGGGTGGCACGAGTACAGCCCGCCGAGCGTCCTCCACTGGTTCACCCCGTGCTCCCTGCGGGCGGCCGTCGGTTCGCTCGGCTATCGGCAGGTGGGCGGCGGCAAGTCGCTCAAGTGGGTCGGGGCCGGTCACGCCAAGTCGCTCCTGCGGCACACGCTCGGCGGGTCGCCGCTGGGGCGGGCCGTCGGTCGCGTCGCGGCGGCCGTGCCCGACCGCTGGGCAGTGCCGTACCCGTCGGAGGATTTGTTCTGGGCCGCCTTCCGGAAGCCCGGCTGACGCTCGCCCTGCCGCCCAAGTGCTCCCGGATTCCCCCGCTTTTTTCGCATCTCGATTACCGATCTCGCTTTCTCGTCATCACTTGTGGTGACCGCTCCCAAATGAGCGGTAACGCGGGAGCCTTCGCCGATTCTTGCCCGATTCCCACCCCCGACCTTGCACCTTGCCTGAAGCCCCACCCCATCCGCCCTCCGCTTCCGGCTTGATTCGGCCGGCGGGCTCGCTATCGTCCCGCGTCCTCATGCGAACACCTTGACCGCACCTGCTGGCCCCCACGGGGCCGGTGGGGCGGGGCCGCCCGGGGGGGCGCGCCGGGCCGGGGGAGGCGACGGTGGGCAGCCGTTTGACGCGATACCGTCTGATGCTCGTGGCGGCGGCCCTCGGCCTGCTCGCGGTGGCCCGCGCCCCGGCCCAATTGCCCCCGCCGCCCATCGACCCGCCGCCCACCGGCGTCGCGACCACCACCCCACCGCCCGTCCCCGGCTACCCGGTCGCCCCGCGTCCCACTCGGACCCAGCCGACCGCCGCGAAGGTGCGGGCGGACGACCCCTACCCCGGCGACGACCTGATGGCCCCGCCGCCGCCGGTCCCGCCGCGGACGGCGTACCAGCGGCCGCCGGGCTCCCCGCCGGCCCGCCCGGGCGACCCGCCGCCGCAGGCCGAGTTGCCCGACTTCGGCATCCCCGAGGGGACCGTGATCGCGGTCCCGCGGTCGAGTTCCCGCGACTTCCGCTTCATCCGCCGGTACGGCACCCCGATCCAGCAGAACAGCACCCGCCTCCCGGACGGCACCCGGCGGACGGTGTTCACCGGCGGCATCATTGTGAACGTCCTGTACAAGCAGGCCGCGCAGGAGATGGAGTTCGCGGCCGACAACGCCGTGGTGTGGGTGAAGGGGTTGGCCATCGACAACGTGGCCAGCGGGTTCACGCACGACGAGAAGGAGAAGGTCGAGGTCGAGCTGTACCTGTCGGGGAACGTCGTCATCCGGACCCAGGCCCAGAAGGGCCCGCCGCCGGCGCCCGGCAGCGGGTCGATCTTCAAGCAGCTCACGTCGCAGACGGTGCGGGCGGACGAGATCTACTACGACGTGGACCGCAACCGGGCGGTGGCCGTGAACGCCGACCTGGAGGCGTCGGCGGCCGTCGGCGGCCAACTCCAGGACCCGGTCCACCTCAAGGGGAAGGAAATCTGGCGACTCGGGCTCGACGAGTGGCAAATCCACGACGCGATGGTCTACTCGAGCCGGCTGCCGGCCGACCCGGGCCTGATCCTGTCGGGCCGGGAGATGTCGCTCGTCCAGGAGAAGAAGGTCCGCCGCAACATCTTCGGGCTGCCGTACCGCGACATCCGGACCGGGGAGAAGATCGAGGCGACGGAGCAACTGGTGACGGGGCGGAACGTGCTCGTCGAGGTGAACGACGTGCCGGTCTTCTACCTCCCGCGTCTCGTCACCAACGCGGCCGACCCGCTCGGGCCGCTCAAGGGAATCACCTACGGGCAGGACCGCATCTTCGGGTCGCAGATCTACACCACCTGGGACATGTACAAGCTGCTCGCGCTGCGCGGCCCGCCCGGGCACCGCTGGACGCTCCACGCCGACTACCTCAGCGACCGCGGGCCGGGCGGCGGCATGGACTACGCCTACCCCGTCCTCGCCCCGTCCCCGACCGGCGACCCGGACGTGCCCGGGCCGCTCGTCGGCAGCGGGTTCGCCCGCGCCTACGTCATCAACGACAGTAAGGAAGACATCCTCGGCGGGTTCCGGGGGCAGGACACCCCGCACCGTGAGACCCGCGGGCGGGCCTTCGAGCGGCACACCCAGGTGGTCGGGGACGAGTGGTTCGTCCAGGGCCAGATCGCCGCCGTGAGCGACAAGAACTTCCTCGAACAGTACTACCGCAACGAGTGGGAGACCGGGCCGAACCAGGAGACGTTCATCGACGCCGCCTGGAAGCGGGGCAACGTCGGGGCCAGTGCCCTGATCAAGCCCAAGCTCGGCCGCGAGTGGATTCCCGAGACGATGTGGCTCCCGCGGGTGGACGGGGCGGTGATCGGGCAGTCGTTCTTCGACCTGCTCAACTACAACGTCCGCGGGAACGCCGGCTACGCCCTGGCCCGGCCGACGAAGGACACCCCGTTCGCCGTCCTCCCGACCGACCAACGGGTGGACACCGGCCGGATCGACGTGTTCCAAGAACTGAGCGTCCCGTTCGGCCTCGGCCCGGTCAAGCTCGCCCCGTACGCCAACCTCGATTTGACCGGGTACAGCGAAGACCTAACGGGGAACAGCCGCGGGCGGGCCTACGGGGGCGGCGGGTTGCGGGCCAACCTGCCGTTCTCCAAGCTGTACGCCGACGCCGACAGCGAGCTGCTCGACGCCCAC
>JANPKP010000438.1:0-8819 GCA_031426095.1 Gemmataceae bacterium | reverse complement strand
GCCAGGGCGGGTTCGGCCAGGGCGGAGGCTTCGGCCAGGGCGGGTTCGGCCAGGGCGGGGGGTTAGGTCAGAACGGGATCGGGGCCCTGGGCGGTGGGGCTTTCGGCGGTGGACTGGGGGGGAATAACATCCAGCAGTTCCAGTCGGTGTCCGGCATGAGGGGCATCGCCGGCCTGGGGCAAGCCGGCCAGCTCGGGCAGATCGGCGGCCAGCTCGGGCAGATCGGCGGCCAGATCGGCGGCGGCCAGATCGGTCAGTTCGGCGGCGGGCAGTTCGGCGGCGGCCAGTTCGGCGGCGGGCAGTTCGGCGGCGGACAGTTCGGCCAGTTCGGCGGCGGACAGTTCGGCGGCGGACAGTTCGGCCAGTTCGGCGGCGGACAGTTCGGCGGCGGCGGCCAGTTCGGCCAGTTCGGCGGCGGACAGTTCGGCGGCGGCGGCCAGTTCGGTCGCTTTGGCGGCGGCAAGTTCGGGAACAGCGGCTGCTACGGCCTGTAAACCCACACGGAATCCGACCAACCCGAAGCCCGTGGGTCCGCCCGCGGGCTTCGTCGTTTCCCGGGGGCCGCTTCGCATCGACGGCCTTCGCCCCGGTTCTCTATAATCCCCCATCCCACTCCCTCCCGCACTCCCCGAGGGGCCGCGAGCATGCTCGACCGCATCGCCTACCAGGGCATCACCTTCGACGACGTGCTGCTGGAGCCCGGGTACAGCGAGGTCGTGCCCCGCGAGGTCGACGTCCGCACCCAACTCACCCGCCACGTCACGCTCAACATCCCCATCCTGTCGTCCCCGATGGACACGGTGACGGAGAGCGAACTGGCCATCGCCCTGGCCCAGGAGGGGGGCCTCGGCGTCATCCACAAAAACCTGTCGGTGGCCGCCCAGACGCGCGAGGTGGACAAGGTCAAGCGGAGCGAGAACGGGATCATCACCGACCCGGTCACGCTCCCGCCAGACGAGACGGTCGGGAACGCCCGCAAGCTGATGGAGGAGCACCGCATCAGCGGGGTGCCGATCACCATCGACGGCATCCTGGTGGGCATCCTCACCCGCCGCGACCTGAAGTTCCTGGCCGGCAACGACCGGCCGATCCGGGAGGTGATGACGAAGGACGACCTCGTGACGGCGAAGGAGAGCACCACTCTGGAGGAGGCCGGGCGGCTCCTGACGGAAAATAAAGTCGAGAAGTTGCTCCTGGTGGACGATCTATTCAGACTGAAGGGGTTAATCACGATCCGCGACATCGACAAGACGCAGCGGTTCCCGAACGCCTGCAAGGACGGGCGGGGGCGGCTTCGGGTCGGGGCGGCGGTCGGCGTCCACGACTACGAGCGGGCGGGGTCGCTGATCCGGGCCGGGGTCGACGTCCTCGTGGTCGACTCGGCCCACGGGCACTCGCGGAACGTGGTCGAGACGGTGCGGGAGATCAAGCGGCGGTTCACGATCGACGTGATCGCCGGGAACGTGGCGACGGCCGAGGGGGCGAGGGCCCTGGCCGACGCCGGGGCGGACGCCGTCAAGGCGGGCATCGGCCCGGGGTCGATCTGCACGACCCGGATCGTGTCGGGCGTCGGCGTGCCGCAGATGACGGCCATCGCCCACGCGGTCAAGGGGGCGGGCGTGCCGGTGGTGGCCGACGGCGGCATCCGGTACAGCGGGGACGTGACCAAGGCCCTGGCCGGCGGGGCATCGGCGGTGATGCTCGGCGGGCTGTTCGCCGGCGTGACCGAGAGCCCGGGGCAGATGGTCCTGTCCCGCGGGCGGACGTTCAAGGTGTACCGCGGGATGGGGTCGCTCGGGGCCATGATGGCCGGGTCGGCCGACCGCTACCAGCAGGGCGGCGGGGCGGCCCCCCCGGGGGGGAACGGCAAGCTGGTGCCCGAGGGGGTGGAAGGGCGGGTGCCCCACAAGGGCCCGCTCGCCCCGTTCGTCCACCAGCTCGTCGGCGGCCTCCGGGCCGGGATGGGGTACTGCGGGAGCCGGACGCTGGAAGAACTTAGGACCCGGACGCGGTTCATTCAGGTGACCGCGGCGGCTGTGCAGGAGAGCCACCCTCATGACATCTCGATCACGCAGGAAGCGCCCAACTACAGCGTCGCCGAGCGCGGTTCGGCGGACGGGGGCTAAGCTCGCCGTGCTGCTGTCGCTGTTCGGGGGCCCGGCCCTCGCCCAGCCGGCGGCCGCCCCGCTGCCGCTCCCGGCCAGCTACACCCCGCGGACGCCCCCGCCGGGCAAGGGGATCGTCAACCCGGCCGCCGACCGGGCCCCCGTCAAGGGCGGGACCGGCGGGCGGGTGATGTACTTCCACAAGCCGTCCGACGCCACCGCCCCCGACCCGAGCCCGGACCTCCCGGCCGAGCTGGCCGCCGTCGCGGCCGCGGACGCGGTGCGGGCGGACGAGCGGCTGGCCCTCGCCCTGTCGCCGGCCGCCGCCCCGTCGGCGACCCCGACGAGCGTCCCGACCGAGTTGCCGCCGGTGGCCCCCGTCGAAGCGCCGGCGGCCCCGCCGGCCGAAGCGTCCGCGCCGGTCGAGACGCCGACGGCGGCCGACTTCCCGGTGCCGCAGGTGCCCGCGCCGGCCGGCGGGCCGGCCGAGGAGCCGTTCCCCCCGATCCGCAAGACCGTCCAGAAGAAGCAGGAGCTGCCGAAGGCCGGCGCCGACATCGACCCCAAGGTGACGCAGCTCCCGGCCCGGGCGTCGATCTTCGTGGTGTACGACGACACCAACCTGGAGCGGGCGATCATCGACTCGGTCCGCAAGGACGTGCGGGACCGGATGAAGAAGGCGAACGAGAAGTACAGCGACGACGACCGGTACTACCGCTTCCCGGACAAGGCCGTCCTGGTGCCGCCGGGGACGCAGTACGAGTCGAAGACGGCGACGTACCCGCCGATGACGGAGTACGCGGAGCCGGGCTTCGTGGTCCACCGGCGGCTGCACTTCGAGGAGAAGAACGCCGAGCGGGCCGGGTGGGACCTGGGGCCGGCCCAGCCGATCGTGTCGAGCCTGATCTTCTACAAGGACGTGCTGTTCTGGCCCCACAGCCTGGCCTCGAACCCCCGCCAGAAGTGGGACACGAGCGCCGGCAAGTGCCTGCCGGGCAGCCCGACCCCGTACTACCTCTACCCGCCGAAGGCGACCATCACCGGCACCGCCGCCGAGGCCGGGATCATCACCGCCACGGCCTTCATCCTGGTGCCGTAACCGGGGGACGCCACGACGCCGAAAGCCCGGGGACGGCCGTCCCCGGGCTTTCGGCGTTACCCACTGCGTAAACTACCCCCATGCTCCCCCCCTGGATCGAACCGCGGACGGCGGACCTGCACGTCCCGTTCTGCGCCCACCCCTGCGGCTACTGCGACTTCGCCGTGGCGGCCGGCCAGGACCACCTGATCGAACTCTACCTCGACGCCCTCGGAGTCGAACTCACCGCCCTCGGCGAGCCGCGGCCGGTGGAGAGCCTGTTCATCGGCGGCGGCACCCCGACGTACCTCAGCCCCGACCAGTTGCGGCGGCTGCTGGGGGCGGTGAACTCGTGGTTGCCGCTGGTCTCGGCGTCGGCCGGCGTCGAATTCTCCGTCGAATCGACGCCCGAAAGTCTGTCCGACGAGAAGGCGGCGGTACTGGCCGCCCACGGGGTGAACCGCGTCAGCATCGGCGTGCAGTCGTTCCGCCCGGACGCGCTCACGGCCCTCGACCGGCGGCACACCTCCGACCAAATCCCGAAGGCCGTCGAGGCCGTCCGCCGCCACGTCCCTGCGATCTCCTTCGACCTCATTTTCGCGGCCCCCGGCTCCACGCCCGCCGGTTGGGCCGGCGACCTGGACGAGGCGTTGGGGTACGCCCCCGAACACATCTCCACTTACGGGCTGACCTACGAGAAGGGCACACCGCTCTGGAAGCGCCGCGGCCGGGGGCTGCTCGACCCCGTGGGCGAGGGCGACGAGTTGGCGATGTACGAGCACGCCATCGCCCGGCTCGCGGCGGCCGGGTTCGAGCACTACGAGGTGTCGAACTTCGCCCGCCCCGGCCACCGCTGCCGGCACAACGAGCGGTACTGGGCGAACGAGGCGTACTTCGGCTTCGGCGTGGGGGCCGCCCGGTACGTCGGCGGGCGGCGGGAGTTGAACGTCCGCGACACGAAGCTCTACGTGAAGCGGGTGCTGGCCGGCGAGTCGCCGACGTTCCAGAGCGAGTGCCTGCCGCCCCGGGAGCGGGCGTTCGAGACGCTCGCCGTGCAGCTCCGCCGGGCCGACGGCGTCGACCGCGACCACTTCCGCGGGCAGACCGGCTTCGACCTCGACGCCCTCGCCGGCGGGCGGGTGCGGCACCTCGTCGGCGTCGGCTTGCTGGCCGACGACGGTGCCCGCGTACGACTCACGCCCCGCGGCTTCTGCGTCGCCGACGGCGTCGTGGAGGATTTGTTGAAGGCTGCCGTCACGCCTTGAGTAGCACCGCCCCTTCCCCGTTGCGGAGCGTGATCGTACTCACGACCGGGCCGGGCGTGCCGTACGCGCTCACGACGCGGTAGTTGCCGCCGAGCTGGTGGACGGTGGCGGTGTCGTTCGCCGTCGTGCCCTCCCCCGCCCGGGCGGCGTAAGAGAGCGGCTTGTACAGCACCAGGGCGTTGCCGTAGTCGCGGGCCAGCACTTGGTACGTGAGGGCCGCGTTCGCCGGGTCGGCCCCGGCGGCGAACACCCGCATGGCCCCCGCCGGCTTGCCCACGTCCACGGCCGCCGCCTGCGACCAGTGCCGGCTCCACCCGGTGCTCGGGGCGTCGCCGCCGTAGAACATGAGGAACGTCCGGTCCGGGTCGGCGAGCAGGTAGTAGTACGCCAGCGTCGCCACCTGCGTCCGCGGGTCCGTCGGGCTGCCGCCGATGGATCTGCTGTCGAGGATGACGTAAGGCGAACCCGGGGTGGCGAGGCGGCGCTGCACGAGCGCCGCCACGCCGTTCACCTCGGCCCAGTTGTGCACGAGCGGCCGCAGCAGGAACTCTTCCAGCGCCGCCGACGACGCCCGGACGATGGGGTCGGCCGTGGCGGCCCCGCCGGCGGTGTTCGTGACCACCCACTTCGGGGCCGCCGCCCGCTGGACGGCCAGCACGAGGCTGCCCGAGTCCTCGGCGTACCCGGCCGTCGCCTCCAACACCGACACGCCCTTGAAGGGCAGGTTCCCGTGGGCGTTGTCGAGGAACAGGCCGTCGGCCTTCGGGTTGGCCGCGAGCAGGTTCGCGTGGTACGCCGCGGCCCACGCCCGGACGGCCGCGGCCGACGGGTCGGTGACGTACCGCGACTGACCGTAGTTCGGGTAGAACAGGCGGCTCTCGTACACGAACCGGGCGTCCTTCCCGGCCGCCCGCCCGGCGTACTCGGCGTCGCTCAGGTAGCCGTCGCCGTCCTTGTCGGCCCCGTAGTCGAACGCGGGAATCGTGCCCGCCTGCCCGCCGTTGGCCCCGGCGTAGTCCCGCCCGAGGACGGTGGCCGTGACCGCCGCCTGGTCGGCCGTGCCGCCCGTGACGCGGAAGCGGACCGTGTACCGCCGGTCCGCCCCCGCCGTGGGGGCCGACGGCACCCAGTCTTTCGGCGGGTCGAAGGAGATCGTACCGGACCGGGTCAGCCCGCCGCTGCCATCGGTGTCGACCGCCAGCGTGGTCCACGCCGTCGGGGTGCCGGCCGCGTCCACGGCGGCGGCGTACTCCCACACCCCGCCCCACCCGGCGGCCGCCGCCCGGGTGACGTTCACGTTCACCTCGCGGAACTTTTCGAGATAGCCGAAGGCGAGCGACTGCCCGGCCGCCCCCCAGTTCAGCCCGCCGGCCCTCCCGCCGCGTGCGGCCGCGGTCTGGTCGACCGCCCCGCCGAGCCCCGGCCCGGATTGCAGGACGCTCCAGAACTGGTTGACCGGCGTCGACCCCGGGCTGGCCCCGGCCCACGCGGTCGCCTTCGAGACGTGGTAGAAGGCCAGTTCCCGCGACACCCCGGCCCGGTCGGCGTAGTTGAGCCAGTTCGACAGGAGCCCGCCGTACAGGTTCGACAGGTTGGTGTAGATGAGCTGCGGCGTGTCCGGGGCGGAGGCGTTGATGGCGTCGAAGAGTGCCGGGTTCGCCACCACGAGGTCGACGCTGTTGCGGAGCAGCGTCTGCTCGAACGCCCCGATCTGGCTGCCGCTGTAGGCCAACTGCGCGACGCGGATGTGGGTGTAGTGCTTCGGGGCGGTGGGCAACGGGATCGGGTCGGCCCGCGGGTTCTTGACGGGGAAGGCGAGGTCCGCGGAGCCGACGTTTCCGATCTTGTCCGCGGCCTTGACCGAGAGCGCGTACGAGCCGTTCGTGACCGTGGTGGTGTCGAACGTCCACGCCCCGGCGGCCGTCGGGAAGGCGGCCCGCACGACGCCGTTGAGGCGGAACTCGACGCGGGTGATGGCCGCCCCGCCGGCGACCGCGGCGGAGAACGTCACCTCGCCCGTGTACGCCCCGCCGTCCGTGGTGCCGGCCGCCTTGATCGTGACCGCCGGCGGGACCTCGGAGGCCAGCGGCACGGCCTCGAAGTCGTCGAACGTCACGGCCCCGGCCGCCCCCGCCCCCCGGGCCAGCCCGACCTTGCCGGCCGCCTTGACCACGCCGTCGGTCGCCGACATGGCGAACTCCGGCAGGTCGGTCCACGCACCGCCGGCCGTCAGCCACTGCCCGGTGTCGGCCCGCGAGATCATCACGCGGACCTGATCGCCCTCGGTCACGAGGCGGACGCGGGCCCACTGCTGGCTGAAGTACGAGCCGCTCTTCACCGACGCCAGGACCGTGACCGCCCCGTCCGCCACCCGCACGACGTTCGCCTGCAGGCCGCGGGTGATCGTGACCGCGAGGAACGTCGGCTTCGCGGCGTCGAGGTTCTGCCCGCGGGCGAAGACCTGGGCCGGGACGAGGCCGTCGAGGAACACGGCGGCGGACACGTCCACGTCGGGCGAGCCGAGGTCGGCGTCGGCCCACGCCCGGGCCGCGGTGTTCGACGCCCTCGACGCCGACGAGTAGCCGTTGCTCCCGGCCGCCGTCCGCGGGGCGGACACGCCGAAGCCGCCGGCCCCGTCGCTCGCCCACCCGCTCCACCCGGCCGGGACGCCGCCGAGGCCGACCGCGTCGAACGTCTGCGCCACGCCCGGCGGCAGCGGCTTGGGCACGGCCGCGAAGTCGTCGAACCGCACGGTGCCGGCGTACCGGGCCGCCCGCCCGAAGCCGACGAGCCCGTCGCCGGTCGCGGCCGCCACCTTGCCGCCCACGGCGGTCGTCGCGGCCGTTTGCCACGTCCCGCCGGCGTTCAGGTACTGCCCCGTGTCCGCCCGCACCACCTGCACCGTGGCCGCGTCGCCGACGGCCGCCACCGTCACCCGCACCCCATTCTCCCCAGGGTCGGCGGCGGCCGGCGCCGCCACCGTGCCGACCACGCGGGCCTGACGTTCGTCACTTCCCACAACTCGACCGTCAGCCCGCGGGTGACGACGGCCGCGACGTAGCTCGGCGTGGTCGTGTTCAGGTTCTGCCCGCGGGCGAACACCACGGCCGGGATGAGGCCGTCGGCGAACACCGACACGGCCGCCCCGGTGTCGGCGTCCACCGCCCGCGTGTTCCACGTCCGCGTCGCCGATTTCGACTGCCCGACGGACGTGACCGCGTTCGACCCGCCGACGCCCAGACCGGCGGAAACCGCCGTGGACCCCGTGGCGTCGCCGCTCCACGCCGCCCACCCGGTCGGCAACGTGGCGGCGGCGTCGAAGTTCTCGGCGGGGAGCAGCGGGGCGGGGTTTTCGCGGTCTTCGAGTCGTTCGAGGCGCAGGGGGGGACGGACGCGCGGCAGGGGCATGGGCGGGGGTGCTCCTCATCGGTGCGGGCCGGACAGACCGGGGGCCGGCGCGTGGTGTCGCGCGGGCCCCCGGGCCGGGTCGTCCCTGACGGCAATGGTGTGCGGGTTCTTTCGGCCGGCGTGCGAGGGGGCGGGAATGAAATGCGCGCGATCGTGTGATGGCGGGCGAGGCGGGGGCCGCAGAACGGGTATGACGCGAAACACACAACCAGCCCGGCGAGCGGGCGACGTGAGTCCCCCGAGCCTCGACGCGACCGAAAAACGTCTGCTGAACCGCGATGGCTGGGGGGGCTGACGCCGCCCCGCTCGCCGGGTGTCTCTGTTACGGCTCCTCCGAGCGCCCGCCCTCGCCGACCTTCACCACCCGGATCGTCGGGTAGTGCGGCCCCGCCTCGATGGGGTGGCCGGCGATGGCCACGACCCGGTCGCCGGCCGCCACCGCGCCGGCCCGGAAGGCGTCCGTGACGGCCGTGGCGATGCGGTCGCCGCCGGCCGGGCACGGCGTCATCGGCACCGCCCGCACGCCCCACACCAGGGCCACCTTCCGCAGCACCGTCTCGTCCGGTGCCACGGCCACGATCCGCATCCACGGCCGGTACCGGCTCAGGAGGCACGCCGTCCGGCCGCCGAGCGTGGGCGACACCAGGGCCGCCGCCCCCACTTCGACCGCGAGCGAACAGGCGGCCTGCGTGATGGGGTCTTCCAGGCTCGCGTCGTGCCGGGGGGAGAATTTGGCCCCGGGTTCGACCCCCGAATGGTGCAGGTGCCGCTCCGTCTCGACCGCGATGCGGTGCATACACGCCACCGACTCGACCGGGTAGTTGCCCACGGCCGTCTCGCCGGAGAGCATGACGGCGTCGGTGCCGTCCATAATGGCGTTGGCCACGTCGCTCGCCTCGGCCCGGGTCGGCCGCGGGCTCTCGCGCATCGAGTCGAGCATGTCGGTCGCGGTGATGACCGGCT
>JANPKP010000437.1:0-12332 GCA_031426095.1 Gemmataceae bacterium | reverse complement strand
CCTCGACGATGTTGAAGACCGCCACGGTCGGGCGGGTGGCCAGCGGGGCGGCCGCCGGGGCCCCGCCGGCGGCCGGGGCCTGGGCGGCGGCCGGGGCGGACAGGGCCAGCGACACGCCGACGGCGGCGAGGGCCGACAAAGAGACGAACACGCGGTTCACGGACGGGCCTCCTCTTCCCAGGGTTCCGCCGGCGGGGGGTTCCGGTCCCCCGCACTGGCGCGCCGTCCGCTCGTCGCAGCGGCGGAGCCGGCGGCGCTTCCCGTGCGCCCGCCCGGCTCGTTGAAGTGGGGCGGTTCTAACGCATGGGGGGGGCGGTGTCAACGCGAAGGGCGGGGTGCGGGGGGTGGCCGGCGAGGGGCGGGGACGCCAGGGGATGGGGGCGGGAAACGGGGCCGATTCCTCACCCCACGCCCCTCGGATTGCCGATTCTAACGACGACCCCATCCACACACCCCGCGGGGCGTCCGGTTGCGAGCCGTGCTGCGACTCCTGATCCCGCCCGCCGCGTTCGCGCTGGGGGCGGCCGCCGTCACCCTGCCGGGCGGGTGCGGGTCGGCCGCGCCGTCGCCCCCGACCACCGCCCGCGGCGTCGTCCGCTTCCAGGGCCGGCCGCTCGCCGGCGGGCTCGTCGTGTTCGCACCGGACCCCGACCGCGGCACCACCGGCCGACCGGCCCGCGGGCCGGTCGGCCCGGACGGGGCGTTCCAACTGCAAATCGACGCCGCGGCCGACGTGCCGCCGGGGTGGTACCGCGTCGCCATCGCCGGCCCCCCCTCCGGGATGTCGGAACGGGGGTTCGCCCCGTTCCCCCCCGCCCTGCGGCGCCCCGACCGCTCCGGGTTGCTCCGCGAAGTGCGGGCCGGGCAGGAGAACAGCTTCGAGTTCCTCATCGACGTGCCGGCCGGGCCGTGAGTCGGCCGCCGGCGCCACCGGATTCTCCCGCTTTTTTCGCGTCGCACTTTCCCATCCCCTTCCGGCCGAACGGGTTGCCGCGTCGTTACCAAAATTTGCGGTAACGGCGGGAGCGTCGCCCCATTCACGCCCCGGCGACTTGACGCGAGTCGATGCGTAAGGCGGGCTTCGCTCGAACACTCGCCCGGCCCACCCTACGGGAACCGCCACGCTGCCGCGGTTGACACCGCTTGCCCGGAGGTGGTAGATAGGCGTCGCGGAACTCGCCGACCCACGGACCGCCGGTTCGAACGGACTCGAACTCGCCCGCCTCCCCCGGCGAGACTGGCAGGAAGCCCCGATGCAACAGGCCCCCCCCGCACCTCTGGCCGGACCCGTGGCCGCGGCCGACCCGGACGCCGCCGGCACGCCGGACGCCGCCGAGGCCCACCGCAACACCCTCGACGTGACCGTGTGCATCGCCAACTGGAACTGCGTCGGCATGCTCCGCCGCTGCCTCCAGTCGCTCTACGACCAGCCCCAGGGCGTCAGCTTCGAGGTCGTGGTGGTGGACAACGCCTCGTCCGACGGGGCGGCCGACGCCGTCCGCGACGAGTTCCCCCAGGCCACCCTCGTGCGGAACGCCGACAACCGGGGGTTCGCCCGGGCCAACAACCAGGCCGCCGCCGTCGCCCGCGGCCGGTACCTCTTCTTCCTCAACAACGACACCGTCGTCCCGCCGTTCGCCCTCCAGCGGTTCCTCGACTTCGCCCGGGCCAACCCGTGGGTCGGCATGGTCGGCCCCCGGCTGCGTGGGGCCGAGGGCTACCAGATTTCCTACCGCCGCCGGCCCACGCTCGCCGCCCTCCTGCACCGGGTCAGCGTCCTCCGCTGGACCGGCCTGTTCCGCCGGGCGTACTACGACTACCGCCGGGAGACGTTCGAGCCCGAGGGCGTCCGCCCGGTCGAAGTCCTGATGGGGGCGGCCGTGTTCCTCCCCCGCACCGTGTTCGAGGACAGCGGCCGGTGGGACGAGGCCTACCGCTTCGGCGGCGAGGACCTCGACCTCTCGACGCAGGTCGGCCGCCGCAAGCCGCTGGTCTACGTCGGCGACGTGGAAATCTTCCACCACGGGCGGGTGTCGAGCCGCAAGAACATCGCCTTCTCGGCCCCGAACGTGGCCATCGGGTACGTCCACTACTTCCGCAAGGCGGGGGTGAGCGACCGGGCCCTGTTCGTGTACAAGCTGCTGGTCACGCTCGACGCCCCGCTGCAAATCGTCGCCAAATCGACGCAGGCCGGCTGGCGGATGCTCACCGGCCGGCGGCGGAAGGCGGCCAAGAGCTGGCTCGCCGCCCGCGGCCTCTGGTCGTTCCTCCGGCGCGAACTGGTGCGCTTCTGGAAGGCGTAGCCGGCCAAAATGGGACGCGGATGACGCGGAACGGACGCGGATCAAGAGGATCGGCAGGAAGCGGGGTTAGAAAACAGCGAGGGCGGGCCGGCATCACCGGCCCGCCCTCTGTCTTTGAACAATCCTCGTCCGCTCTGATCCTCTTGATCCGCGTCCGTTCCGCGTCCCATCGCTTTTAAAGCGCCGTCGGCTCGCCCCAGCGGGCGAGGTACTGCCGCAGGACCGGCAGCTCGTTCACCTTCGACTCCAGGAAGTCCCGGGCGTCGGCCGTGATCGCGGCCTCCTGCTCGGGGGTGATGTCGCCGGTCAGGATGCGGGTCCGCAGGAACACGAAGTACGTGTCGAGCGTGTCGCACAGGCAGTAGTCGTTGATCTCCTGGAGCTTGCCGTCCTGGTACATGGCGTGGACCTGCCCGCCGCTCACGTCCATCTTGCCCGGCAGGCCGAGCATCTTGGCCACGAGGTTGAGCCCGCCTACGAGCCGGTACCCGCCGAAGTTGGTGAACCATTCGAGCAGGTCGAGCGGCCCCCGGTAGCGGTCCCGGGCGAGGTAGTGGTCGCGGGCCGACAGGCCGTAGCGGAAGGCGGCGAGTTCCAACAGTGGCAGGTCGAACCCCCGGCCGTTGAACGTCACCAGCTTGGCCCGGGTGTAGCAGGCGTGCCCCTGCCAGAACTTCTTGACGATCTCCCGCGGCCGGAAGTGCGGGGCGTCCAGGCACGTCATCGCCTGCAGGCCGAAGTCGGCCCCGACCCGGACCACGGCCACCGCGACCGGGACGTGGAAGCTGACGGGAATGAAGTCCGAGTGGTTCCAACTGTTCTCGACCTGCTCGGCCCGGGCCTTCTCGATGGCCTCGTCGGGGGTCAGCGTGTCGTGCGGGTACTTGACGGCCGCGATAAGTTCGCCGTCGGGCACGCTTTCGGTGTCGACGATGAGGAAGGCCGTGCGGGTGCCGGTGTCGGGCGGCGTGTTGCGGCTCAAGATGTCGGCGGACGCCATCCCCTGGCCCCCCGGCGGAACTGAACGGACTGCCACGCCATACTGTCGGCCGGCGGCGGGCCCGGGTCAACGCCCCAGTTGCGGGAACGGGGCCGGAAGGGGGCGAAGCCCGGCGGGCGGTGCCGGTTGCGCCGGACGCGCCCGGGGTGGCCGCTCGCGGGGGGTGGCCTATTGTTTGGGGGACGGACCCCGCCACCCGGAACCCCCCCCGATGTCCACTGCCGACGCCCCGCCCGACGCCCCCGCCACGCCGACGGCCCCGAAGGGGGCCCTGTTCATCGTCTTCCTCGTGGTGTTCATCGACCTCCTCGGGTTCGGCATCGTCCTCCCGCTGCTGCCGCGATTCGCCGAGCAGTTCCTGAGGGACGTGTCCGACGCCGGCCGGGGGGTGGTGATCGGCCTGATGTACTCCGTCTTCTCGCTCATGCAGTTCGTGTTCGCCCCCGTCTGGGGCCGCGTCTCGGACCGCATCGGCCGCCGGCCCATCCTCATGCTCGGCCTCGCCGGGTCGGTCGTCTTCTACGGGCTGTTCGCGTACGCCTCCCAGCTCCCGCCGGAGTTGGCCACGCTCGCCGTCACCCTCCTGTTCGTGTCGCGGATCGGGGCCGGGATCGCGGGGGCGAGCGTGTCGACGGCCCAGGCGGTGATCGCCGATTGTACGACGCCCGAGAAGCGGTCGAAGGGGATGGCCCTGATCGGGGCGGCCTTCGGCATCGGCTTCACGTTCGGCCCGCTGATCGCGTGGGCCGGCGAGGAGGTCTTCCAGGACGCCGCGTGGGGGCCGGGGGCGATGGCGTCGGCCCTGTCGCTCGTCGCCCTCGGGCTGGCCGTCTGGCTCCTGCCCGAGACGCGGCGGCCGGGGGGGGTGCCGAGCGAGAAGAAGCTGTTCAGCCTCTCGCGGACCAAGGGCGTGCTGGCGATGCCGACGGTCGGCACGCTGGTGCTGATCTACTTCCTGGCGATCTTCGGGTTCGCCAACTTCGAGGCCACCCTGTCGCTGTTCACGGAAGCCGCGTTCGGCATGGGCCGCAGGGACAACTACCTCGTGTTCGCCTACGTCGGCTTCGTGCTGATGCTGGCCCAGGGCGGCCTCTACCGCCGGCTCGCGGGGAAGGTGCCGGACGAGGGCCTCCTGAAGGCGGGAGTGGTGATGATGCTCCTCGGCCTCGGCGGCATGGCGGCGATCGCCTTCGGCGTGGTGGGCGGGACCGACCCGCGAGCCCTCAAGTGGGTCTTTTACGTCGTGATGGCGGTGGCGGTGACGGGGTTCGCGTTCGTGAACCCGTCGGCGTCGGCCCTGGTGTCGAAGCGGAGCGACCCGCAGCGGCAGGGCGAGGTGCTGGGGGTGAACCAGGCGTTCGCGGCCCTGGGCCGCATCCTCGGCCCGCTCCTCGGGTTGACGCTGTTCGGCCTGGAAAGTTCGCACACCCTACCGTATTTTGCCGCCGCCGGCCTCTTGCTGGTCGTCGCCGCACTGCTGCCCCGCATCAGGCGGGAGAATTAACCACAGAGTCACTGAGGACACCGAGGGCGGAAACACCGAGAGGTCCGAAACACGATTTGCGTTCTTCTCTCGTGTTCGGCTTTGCTCCGTGTCCTCTGTGACTCTGTGGTTAATTCGTCTTGGAAGGAACCGAGATGGATTGGCCCGAGCCGCGACGCATTGCCCTTCTCAAGCCCAGCGCCCTCGGCGACATCGTCCACGCGCTCCCCGTCCTGTCCGCGCTCCGCTCGCGGTTCCCCGCCGCCCGCATCACCTGGGTGGTGAACGCCGCGTATGAACCGCTGATCGCCGGCCACCCCGACCTCACCGACACCCTGGCGTTCGACCGCGGGGCGTACAAGAAGGGCGTCCGCCGGGCCGTCGGCTACTCGCTCGGCTTCGCCGCCGAGCTGCGCCGCCGCCGCTTCGACCTCGTGATCGACCTGCAAGGGCTGATGCGAACCGGCCTCATGTGCCTGGCCACCGGGGCACGCCGGCGGGTCGGCTTTGCGAACGCCCGCGAGGGGAGCCGCTACGCCTACACCGAGAAGGTCCGCGTGCCCGACGCCGACCGGCTGCACGCCGTCGACCGCTACTGGCGGGTGGCCGAGCACCTCGGGGCGGGGCAGGGGCCGAAGCGCTTCCACGTCCCGCTGCAATCCGCCGCCGTCGAGTGGGCGCGGGCCGAACTGGCGGCCCTCCCTCGTCCCGTGCTGGCGTTCGCGGTGGGTGCCCGCTGGCTCACCAAGCGCTGGCCGACCGCCCACTTCGCGGAACTGGCCCGCCGCGCTCAAGCGAAGGCCGGCGGCTCCGTCGTGTTCGTCGGCACCGGCGACGACACCGCGATGTCACAAGAGGTGGCGGTCACGCTCCGCGGCCCGGCGAAGGACTTCACCGGCAAGACCACGCTCCCCCGGCTCGCGGCGCTGCTCTCGCTCGCCGACGGCATGGTGGCGAACGACACCGGCCCGCTCCACCTCGCGGCCGCCCTCGGGGTGCCGTGCGTGGCCCCGTACACCTGCACCACCGTCGCCAAGCACGGCCCCTACGGCTCCATGAGTGGGGGCGTCGCCACGTCCGTCGCGTGTGCCGGCAGCTATATCAAGAAGTGCGACGCGCTGGTGTGCATGCCGGACCTCACCCCGGACCGGCTCTGGCGGCCGCTCGCGGAGGTGCTGGACCGATGGGAACGCCGCCAGTCCGCCTAGTCCTCGCCAGCGGGTCGCTCGGCCGCCGCGAGCTGATGAAGCTCCACGGCTACGCCTTCGAGGTGAAGCCGGCGGACATCGACGAGCCGACGGAGGCCCGCCTCGGCGACTGCCGCCACTACGTCGGCGAACTCGCCTGGCTCAAGGCCGCCGCCGTCGCCCCCGCCATCGACGACGGAATCGTGATCGCCGCCGACACCGTGGGCTGGCTGCACGGCAAGGTGGTCGGCAAGCCCGCCGACGAGGCCGACGCCCGCCGCATCATCACGTCGCTCGCCGGCACCACGCACGAACTCTGGACCGGCGTCTGCCTCTGGCGTCGCCCCGGCGACTTCCAGCTCTGCTGGCAGGAACGCAGCCTCGTCCGCATGAAGGCCCTCACGCCCGCCGAGATCGACGCCTACCTCCAAACCCGCAAGTGGGAGGGCTGCTCCGGCGCGTACTCGATCGAGCTGCCCGACGACCCGTACCTGACGGTGGAGGAAGGCAGCGTGAGCAACGTGATCGGCCTGCCGATGGAGTCGCTGGCGAAGGCGCTGGTGTGGGTGGCGGGGTGGGGTGAAGCGACCCGCGCCCGGTCCTGAGCCGCGGGCGCGGCGGCCGTCACCCGCCCGGCTTGCGGCCGGCCCGCCTGCAGCGCTCCGAGCAGTACGCCACGTCGGCCCACACCTTCGCCCACTTTTTCCGCCACGCGAACGGCCGGCCGCACGCGGCACACGGCTTCGTCGGCAGCTCACTTTTTCGCGTCGGCTTCGGCATCACGCCCCCCAACTTTGCACCCCGGAACGGCCGTCCGTGAAGGAACGGTGACGTTCGGGTGAAACCTCCCCACACATTCGGGGCGGCGGCCCGATTCGAGTTTAGCATCTCCCAGATACCGTCTCTCCGCCGGAACGCGCTCCCCGAGGTTCGCCCATGCCCGCCGCCCGCCGACGTGGGTTCACGCTCATCGAGTTGCTCGTCGTCATCGCCATCATCGCGGTGCTAATCGGGCTGCTGCTGCCGGCGGTGCAGAAGGTGCGGGAGGCGGCCGCCCGGTCGTCGTGCCAGAACAACCTCAAGCAGATGGGCCTCGCCGCCCTCAACTACGAGAGCGGCCGCGGCGGGCTGCCGCCGAGCCGGTGCAGCAAGAACAACAGCAACCTGCCGGCCATCCCGACCGGGCTCAACCGCGGCAACGTCCTCGTCTTCCTCCTGCCGTTCATCGAGCAGGGGAGCGCGATGGCCCTCTACAAGCAGGACAAGGACTACGCCGACCCCGCGAACACCGGCACCGGCATCCTCAAGACGGTTTTCAAGGCGTACCAGTGCCCGTCCACCCCGGGCCCGCCGCGGACCGTGGCGGCCGCCGCGAACACCAAGTACATCACGACGTGGACGGTCAGCGGCAACTCGGTGTCGTACTCGGACACCCCGAACCCGAGCGGGTTCGACGGGTTCGCGGCCGACTACGCGGCGTTCGTCCAGCTCGACTACGACTCGACCCTGTTCGGGGCGATGCGGCAGAACACCAACACGCCGATGACGTTCCTCCAGGACGGGGCCTCGAACACCACCCTGTTCGCCGAGTTCGCCGGCAAGCCGAAGACGTACACGACCGGCGGCAAGGCGTCGGCGGCGGCCGACTCGACCGACGCGGCGAAGAACATGTGGGCCGGGCAGGACTTCGTCGTCAAGCTGAGCGGGACGACGGCCGACGGGTCGGCGGCGAGCGCGGCCGACGACGCCTGCGTCCTCAACTGCAACAACACGACCGACGCCTACGGGTTCCACGCCGGGGTGTGCAACGTGGTGTTCGCTGACGGCTCCGTCCGCCCTCTGCGGGCGACCGCCGGCCGCAAGGTCGTGTCCGCCCTGGTGACGAGCCAGGGCGGCGAGCTGATCGACCCGAACGCGTACTGAGCGACTGCCGGGCTGAACCAAACACCCCCCGGCCGGACCGCCCGGCCGGGAGTTCTCGTTTCCCACCCCCGACGCCGCCCCCCCGTCGCGTCGAACCGCAAGCAACGATCAATTCTCGAAATCGGCCGTTGACTTACTTTGTATAACGATTACAACGTGGGTACGAGGTGGGGGCCAGGAACGCCCCCGCCGCCCCCCGCGAGGCGTGCCATGCGTGCCCCCGTCCGCCGTGCCTTCACGCTCATCGAGTTGCTCGTCGTCATCGCCATCGTCGCGGTGCTGATCGGCCTCCTGCTCCCCGCGGTGCAGAAGGTGCGGGAGGCGGCCAACCGGACGAAGTGTCACAACAACCTCAAGCAGGTCGGGCTCGCCCTCCACAACTACCACGACCGGGCCGGGGCCTTCCCGCCGGGCTACTCCACGAAGGTCGGCCCGGCCCCGGGGCACGACGAGACGGGGCCGGGCTGGGGGTGGGCGGCGTTCCTCCTCGACGACCTCGAACAGGGGCCGCTCCTCCGGGCCGCCCGGTTCGACAAGGACATCACCCACGCCGACAACGCGGCCGCCCGCAAGGCCGTCCCGGCCGTGTTCCTCTGCCCGTCCGACTTCGCCCCGCCCACGTTCACCGCCGCCGGCACGTCCGCCGAGGTCGGGCGGTCGAACTACGTCGGGGTGTTCGGGTCGAACGAGTTGGAGGACAACCTGGCGGCCGGCAACGGCGTGTTCTTCCGCAACAGCCGGGTGCGGCTGGCGGACGTGACGGACGGGGCGAGCAACACGCTGATGGTGGGCGAGCGGAGCAGCAACATCGCCCTGGCCACCTGGACCGGGAGCGTGACCGGGGCGAGCACCCCGCTCGCGTCCGACCCGGCCGAGGCCGAGGGGCCGCAGCTCCTGATCCTCGGGCACGGCGACCACGAGCCGAACAGCCCGGAGGCCCACGTCGACGACTTCTACAGCCGGCACCCCCAGGGGGTCCACTTCGTCCAGGCCGACGGGTCGGTGCGGACCGTCTTTAACACCATCAACCCCCAGGCGTGGGCCGCCCTCCAGACGCGGGCCGGGGGCGAACCCCCGGGCGTCGAGTGACGGCCGCGGTCAGAACCGGAGGCCGGAGTACAGGCTCAGGATCGGGTAGGCGTCGCGGCCGAACATGACGCCGCGGGTCCACGCGGGGAGCTTGTCGCCGACCGTGCCGCCGACCCGCCCGGCGATCCCGACCTTCACCCCCAGCTCGAACCCGAAGTGCGGCCCGAAGTCGTGCAGCCAGGCCACGTCCACGTCCCCGGCCAGGAAGTAGACCGGGTTCGCCGTGTAGACGCGGTACGGGTACCCGTCCGGGCCGCGGACCTTCCGGGAGGCCTCCCAGTGGGGGAGGATGTGGACCCCCAGCCCGGGGCCGACGGTGATCACGTCGCGGTTGCGGGAATCCCAGGCGGTGTGCTGGACCCGGCCGCCGAACCCGTACATGCCGTCGAACAGGACGCTCCCGGCGTACGCTTCGAGCCAGAGCGAGTCGTTCGGCCGCGGCCACACCTTGAACTGCACCCGGCCGGTGAACGGCTGGAGGGTGGTGAGGTTGACCGCGACCCAGTGCCGCTGCCCGGTGGCCGGGGCCGGTTGGCCGGCCAGGGTGGCGAGCGGGTCGGGCGGCGGCGGCTCGACGACCCCGACGGCGGGCACTTCAAGGGCCGGCGGCGGCGGCGGGGGCGGCGGAGCCTGCCCCGCGGCGACGCCAGGCGTGAGGGCGACGAGTAGGGCGAGCCACCCGGGCGGGCGAGGCATGGGCGAACCCGAAGGGTTTGGAGCCGTCACACGTCCCGGCGGGCGAACCCGAGGACGCCGACGGCGGCCGCGACGACGCTGGCGACGGCCGAAACGAGGAGCAGTTCCGTCAGCCGGGCCGGGTTGTACTGGCCCTGGAGGACGAACTTGAGCCGGCCCAGTTCGCGGTCGGGCGACGGCCACGGCTCGGGCAGCAGGGTGAGCAGGAAGCCGGCCCCGTAGAGGAGCAGCCAGAAGACGGTGATGCCGAGCACGGTCCCGTTCGTCAGGGCCCCGATGGTGACGCCCCACGACACGATAACGGCCAGCACGGCCGACACGGCCACCACCGCGAACAGCCCGCCGGCGAGCGACAGGTCGGAGGCGGCGTCGGTCTTGAAGAGGAAGTAGCCGCCGACCAGCACCCCGGCCGCCAGGGCCGCGAACGTGGCCACCACCACCGCCAGCCGGGCGTGCCACTTCGCCAGGTAGTACTGGTGCCGGCTGATCCCCCGGCTCAGCACGGAGTCGGCCACCGTCCCGCGTTCGGCGCTGACCGCGGACACGGCGAGGACGACGACCAGCGCGAGGCTGCCGACGACGAGGAAGCGGAACAGCTCGCCGCACTGGGCGGCGGCCGACTGGAACAGCCCGCTCTCGTTGTGCCCGCCGACCCGGTACAGGAGGAACCCGGCGGCGGCGCACACGGTCATGAGCACCCAGAGCCGGTAGACCCAGCTGCGGAGCGTCTGCCGGAGGTCGGTCTGGAGGACCGCCCAGTACGGCAGGAAGCGGTTGAACCGGACGGTCACGACCGCGGGCTGGTCTTCCATTTTCCACCAGTCATCAAGTCGTCACGTCGTCAAGTCTTCAAGTCACGACCGCGGCCGTCATCACGACTTGATGACTTGACGACGTGACGACTTGATGACCCGGGCTCAAGCCGCTTCGGCGTAGAGCCGGGCGAAGCCGCGGCCCTCTTCCTTCTCGACGAGGTCGAGGTACGCCTGCTCGGTCTGCATCCCCACGCTCCGCATGGAGAGCAGGATCACCTTGTTCTCGGCCAGGACGTTGAACATCTGCCCCAGGAGGGCCGAGTTCGGCACCTCGTCGGTGAGCTTCACGTCGAGCCGCCGCTGCCGCAGCACCACCTGCTTGAAGTCGGCCAGGAGGCGGAGCGCGGCCACCGCCTTCGTGATGCCCTTCTGGTCGCCTTCGAGGTCGAGCTCGTAGTGGTTCTTGCGGATGCGGCCCATCAAAACTTGAAGGCTGCCGTGGAAGATCAACTGCCCCTTGTTGAGGACCGCCGCGTGGTTACACACCTCGTCCACGTCCGTGAGGTTGTGGCTGCTGAGGATCAACGTCTTCTCGGCCGCGAGCGTCTTGATGAGTTCCAACATGCTGCGGCGGGCCTCGATGTCGAGGCCGTGGGTCGGCTCGTCCCAGATCAACAGGTCCGGCTCGTTAATGAGGCTCGCGGCGACGGCCAGGCGGGCGGTCATGCCGGGGGTGAAGTGGGCGATCGGGTCGCCCGAGAACGGCAGGAGGTCGACGGCCCGGATGAGGGTGGCGAGCTTCGGCTTGCGGGCGTCGGCCGGCAGGCCGAAGAGCCTCGCGATGTAGTCCAGGTAGGTGATCGGGGTCATCCCCTTGGGGAACTGGGGGTTGGTGGGGATGTACCCGATGCGACGGCGGAGGTCGGCGGCGTTCGGGGACATGACCTTGCCGAACACCTTGGCCCACCCGGCGGTCGGCCGGTGGAGGCCGAGGCAGAGGCGGAGGAACGTGGTCTTCCCGGCCCCGTTCGGGCCGAGGAGGCCGAGGACGCACCCGGGCTCGATGGTGAGGGTGGCGTCGTTGAGGGCGATCTGCCGGTTCTGGTAAATCTTGGTGAGGTGCGAGGTCTCGACGACGAGTTCGCTGGTCGCGTCCGCCACGGCTCCGCCCTCGGTGGTGCGGCCGGGCGAGGGGGAGTGAGGGTTCCCTCCCGCCGCCCGGTCCCGGCCGTCCCTGGCCTTTGCGGGCGGGTATAGCCGGTGCGGGCGGGGGTGTCCAGGGGAAGTTGGACGAGGCCACCTACACTTCTTACTGGAGCAAATCGCGTCACTTGATGCGCTTCATTACTATGAGCGTGTGCGTGTCCTTATCCGTGGGCATCGTAATCGTGGTGGGACGCGGCTTTGTCGAATCGAATTCGACCGAAGCGATAATCATGTCGCCTGTGAAGAGAAACACTCCTCGGGGATTGACGGCGGAGTCGCCCCAAACGTCTAGATCAAGTTCGATCAATTTCCCGTTAAACCGAACAGAAAATGGAATCTTGTATGGCCCACCTAGCCTATCCGCCGTCAGTTCGCGTCCGCGTACTGAATAAATTACTTTGCGATTACGTTGATGCGAGGCATTGATGACATTGACACCCTGATAATAATCCCCAACAACTTCCCAATCACCCTGGAAGGGCAGTACAGCCATAACAACTGACACAAAGCTAGACAATACGACCATAATGGTCTCCAATACCTAATTTTTCTAAAAGACTGTCCCATAAGGGGTGTTATGCCGCCACCCGATAGTGAAACTCGGCATCCAGGCCTTTCGGTTCCAATCGGTTGAGCATCAGGTGGATCATGGCCAGCTTGACGAACGCCTCCGACGACCGCACCGTCTTC
>JANPKP010000436.1:0-3454 GCA_031426095.1 Gemmataceae bacterium | reverse complement strand
CACGGGACACGGGACACGGGACACGGGACACGGGACACGGGACACGGGACACGGGACACGGGACACGGGACACGGGACACGGGACCGGATACCGCCCCCGCGTAGCCGCGACGCGGGGGTGGCTGGCGACGCCGTCAAACGCCGAACGCCGCCGGGGCCTCCCCCGGCGGCGTTCGCGTCAGTCCCCGCACTCACACGTTTAGTTCACCCGGTCGACTTCCTTGAGGCCGTCGCCCCCGGCCCGCTTGTAGAGCGGGAGGTGGCGGTAGTACACCTCCAGCGTCAGCAGGCACATGCAGGTCGTGCCCAGCCGGCCGCAGTCCTGGCCGATCTTGGCGGAGTCGGCGTCCCAGCTCCCGTAGGCCGGGCCTTCCTTCTTGGCCTGCAGCTCGATGAGCATGTCCCGCATCGTCGGGTTCCACTGCTTGTGCCAGAAGTCGGTCTCGTAGAAGTGAACGACCTGGGTGGCGTAGTAGTAGTAGTACATGTCGAAGAAGGCCTTGCGGGGCGGCTTCGTCATCAGCCCCTTGACGCCCTCGGCCATGCCGGGGTTGTTCGGGCCCCAGCCGCTCTCGTAGTACCGGCACAGGAGGCCGACGGCCGTCAGCGAGGTGCCCGGCCCGCCGGGGCCGTCGCGGTACCCGTAGGTCGCCTTCAGGCTCCCGCCGCTCACCTTGTCGAGGAAGCTCTTGGCGCGGTCCAGGATCTTGTCGTTGACGACCAGGTCCTTGCTCAGCTTGGCCGAGTGCAGGGCCTGGATCTGCCAGCCGACGATGCTCGTGTCGCCGGCCGTCTTCGGCTGGTAGCCCCAGCTGCCGTCGGGCCCCTGGGCCTCCTGGATGAAGTTGACCACCTTCTGGGTCGGCGTCTTGAGGAAGGCGGCGTCCTTCGTCATGCCGTAGCACTCGATCATGGCCAGGGCCCCGATGGCCTGGGCGTACATCGTCTTGGCCGAGTTGAACCCGCCGTCGGACCGCTGCTTGGTGAGCAGGAACTTGATGCCGTTGCTCACGTTCTTCTGGTACTTCTTGCCGCTCTTGTGGGTCTCCCCGGCGGCCAGGAAGGGGAGCAGGGCCATGCCCGTGGCGGCCACCGTCTCGCCCTTCTCGGACCCGTCGTACACCCAGCTCCCGTCCGGCTTCTGCTGGCGGGCCAGCCAGGCCAGCCCGCGGGCCACGGCCGCCTCCGACTCCTTGTTGCCGCCCCCCCGGTCGAGCAGCATGTTCTTCGTCCCGCCGCTGCGGCCGTAGGCGTTCCCGCCCCCGACCTGCAGGCCGGGGGCCCCGCCGAGGCCGGCCATCACGTTGCCCGCGTCCCCGGGGGCCCCGCCGGTCGCGTTCTCGCTCATCGCCCCCGGGGGGGCGAAGGCGGACGGGTCGTTCTTCGGGTCCGGGGTGCCGACCGTGTCCTCGGTCGTCTTGGCCTCGACGTTCTGCTCGGCCAGCCGGTCCGACTCGACCGCCGGGGGGATGCTGCTGTCGAGGCCGACGTCCTCCTCGGTCAGCGGCGGCTTCTCCTCCTCCGGGGTTTCCTTCTCGACGGTCGTGGCCACGATCTTGTCGTTCGGCTTCGGGTCGGCCGCGGCGAACACCACGGACACCACGTAGGCGATGGCCAGGAAGGCGATGTTCAGGGCCCCGCTGATGACCCACGCCGGGAGCAGCTTCTTGGTCAGCCGCTCGTGGGCCGTCTCGGCCGCCCCCTCCACCCGCCGGATGACGGACGGCCCGCCCGCCTTGGCCGCGGCCGCCTTGGCGGCGGGGGCCGGTTTCGAGTTCGCTTCACTCACGGTCCACTCTCCTTGTCGCGGCCCCGAAGGGGGCGGGGGACGGGTCTGCCGAAAGTCCGGTCCGCGGGGCGGACCGCTGTCTCTAGTCGCCGAACGGGTTGGCCCGGCGGGCCTCGACGACGGCCTTCACCTGCCGGTCGCCCTTGCGGTACCACACGCTCAGGAGGTACGCCGCCCCGGCCAGGCCGAACGTGCTGCCGATCACGATGAACAGGAGCGTCGCGCCCCACGGCGAACTCGTGTCCGGCTCCGGCCGCACGGTCAGCCCGCGGCCGATGAGCAGCGGGGCCCGCTTCACCACCGGCTTGTCGTACTTCATCTCCGACGACGGGTACTGCATCAGCTTGAACGAGTAGCCGGCGATCGAGACCGGCAGGCGGACGTCGTTGGGCCGCTCGGGCACCGTCACGCCGTCGGGCAGGTCGGTGAACACGAACACCACCGGGTGGCGGCCGGCCTCGCCGTCGGGCACCACCCACGCCTCGTAGGTCTTGGCCACCCCGGCGTCGGAGAGCCGGCGGGTCGCCTTCGTCTCGCGGAGGGAGACGACCGTGCCGTCGAGCTTCACGAGGTCGAGCTTGTGGTCCTGCCGGAGCGGCTCGAACAGGTCGAGGAACGTCACCCTCTTGGCGTTCTTCTCCAGGTCAACCGTCGGGAACTTGCGGGCGAACTGGACGACCCAGTTCCACGCCGCGGCCTCGGCCCAGTTCGAGTCGTCGGACGCGATCTTGGCGTCGTCCCGGATCAGCCGGAAGATGCGGAGCGTCTTGTCCGGGATGCGGCAGTCGGCGGCCCCCGGCGGCACCGGCGGGCCGGGCAGCGGCGTCACCGACCGGGCGATCAGCAGCGGGGCCCTCTTCCACCCGACGAGTTGCGGGTCGGCCGCCGCGGTCGCGTCCGGCGGGTAGAGCAGGAGCTTGAACGAGTACCCGGCCAGCGACACCCACCTGTCGGCCAGCTTGTCCGGGGAGTCGACCCCGGGCGGCAGCTCGGTGAAGACGACGCAGACCTTGTGCGTCGGCGGCTCGTCGGTCGGGACCAGCCAGCCCTCGTAGCTGTCCTTGACGCCGGCTTCCCGGAGGAACTGCGTCGGCTCGATGCGGCGGACGGCGGTCATCCGGCCGTCGAAGTGGACCGGCTGGAGGCGGTAGAACTTCCGCGACTCCTCGGTCAGGTCCTCGGCCGTCAGGGTGCGGCGGGCGACGGCGTCAAGTTCGGCGACCGGGAACTGGCGGACGAACATCGTCGTCTCGTTCCACGCCTGGTACTCGCCCGGCTTCTCCTTCTCGGACCGGGCCGGGCCTGGGTCGTCGATCTCCTGGAAGGCGAGCCGGTTGGCGTCGATCCGGTACTTCTCGGGGATCGGCGAGACCGGCGGCTCGGACGCCGGCAGCGGCGACTTGTCGTCCACGTCGCCCGGGGCGGCCCCGGGGGCGGGGGCCGGCGGCTGGCCGACCGCCACCCCGCTAGCCACAACGCCGACCGCGAGCGCGACCGCGAGCGCGACCGCGGCGACCCACCGGCGGGCGGCGGGGCGGCGGGTCGGGTCGGGGCTGGCGTGGCGGGCGGGCATTCGCGTGTCTCCGAAACATTGGACGGGGCCGGCGGCCGAAAGTTCCCGTTCGGGTCGGAACTTCGCGGCGGCGGGCGGGTTCCCGGCATTCT
>JANPKP010000435.1:0-5022 GCA_031426095.1 Gemmataceae bacterium | reverse complement strand
GCCCAGGCTTCGGGGTTCTTGTCCCAGAAGGCCTGCGTCTCCGGGTGCGGCGTGGCAAAGGGGAGCAGGTGGAGGTTGGCGGAGAAGGTGGCGTGAAGGGTCTTGTCCGGAAGCGGGTTGTACGAGTCGAGGATTTTCTTTCCGGCGTACAGGGCGACTAAGCCGGTCACGACGAGTACGGCACCCACGATGGCCCAGCACGCCCACAGCGGGAGTGACGGGGCGTAATGCTGGATGAGGAAAACGAGGCTGATGACCAGGAAGAGAACGCCGACGGCCGCGACGACGATCCCGATACTCATGTACTTGGCCACGTCCCCCGTCCGGCGGATGTCCTCCTTGAACTCGGCCCGGAGCATCGTCGCCTGCTGCTTGATGAGCGTTTGGGCGTCGGTCAAGATGCCCGACACGAGTTCGGTCATCGAGCCCGACGCGGGTGCCGATACCGCTCGGTCGAGCCCTTCGCGTGGGGTGGTTTCGGTCATGGCAAGTCTCCGGGTCGTGGATCACACAGGGAATGAATAGGCAACCCATGTGCCAAACGAGAAAAGGCGAACGGCCCACGGAATGACGGCGTCGGACGCCGTGAACCAGGCACCGGGCTGCGCGGCGTGTGAGTCGTGAATTTCTCATAAGTCGTGTGGTGCTTTGGGGGCTTAACAATCGGCTGCGGTCCGCCGCTTGCACGGTTCCGATAGTACCGTTCGCCCTTCACCGCAGGAGCTACCCATGTCCCGGAAGTCACACCCCCAACGCCACACCCCTAGTACCTCAATTGTCACGAGCCGCCTGCCCGAACCGCACAACGCGTCGGGCCTACCGACAATCATCCTCCCGATGAATGCGGCACAGCCCGTGTCGCTCGCGGATACGCCGGCAGCCCGTGCGGCCATGGACGAGGAAGTTCGCGTGCTGGCCTACGCCAAATGGGAGGCGGCGGGCTACCCGGCGGGCGACGGCGTCGTGTTCTGGCTCGACGCGGAACGGGAACTGCGTTGAGGCCTTGCGGCGAAGTAGGATGCGACACGCCGACGCCCCCCTTATACCCCTCGGACCCGCCCATGCCCCCGCCCGCGGACGCGATTCGGTTCGACCAAATCCACACCACCTACCTCGTGTTCGCGGCCCTCGCGGGCGTGGCACTGGTGGGCGGCGGGTTGTACGCTTCCGGCCTCGTAGGTTGGGTCGTCGGGCTCGCCGGGCGGGCCGTAGCGGCCGGCATCCGACTCGGCTTCCGAGTGTGGGAGGTCGCGCTGTCGTGGGCCACGTGGCGTTCGATCCTGATCCTCGGTGGTTCCGTTCTGGCGTTCGGACTGGGTTCGATTGCCGCCGGGGCCGCGTGGCTCGCACTCCCGTCGGCCGTCGTCCTACTCTCGGTCGGCGGCGTGACATGCCTGGCGTACATGAACCTGTCGTTCGAGCGGTACGAGGTCGCCCGCGGTTACAAGGCCGTCCACAACCCCGAGAAGGGACAGGCCCTCGCGGCCAACCTCGTGCGGTACGAACCCCGCCTCGGGCTCCTCGCCCTTGCGGCAGCCACGGCTGCAACGGTGGCCGGGTTTGCCCTCCTGAACGCCGCCCTGTACGCCACCGTCGGGCCACGATGGTTCCGCATCGCCGACCCGAACGCCGACCCGATCTTCCTCGACTTCCTGGCGTACACGCTCGTCAACCTCCTGCGGGTGGTGGACATCCTCGACCTGGCCGAGTCGTACCAGTTCCTCCGCGTCAGCCTCGTCCGCCCGGGGAACCCGGTCACGCGGTACTTGCTCATGGGGTTCAAGTCGTTCTTCACCGTGGTCCTGCTCCAGCAGTTGTTCGCGTCCGTCCGCCACGGCCGGCTCCTGGCCGAGACGGTCACGGACTTCTGGTCGCCGCACGCCCCGATCCGGGAGCGGGCGCGGGCGTCGCTGCCGCAGTTCGGGCCGTCGGCCGTGTCGCCCATCCTCGTCGCCTTGCGGTCGGCGGGGGGCTTGACTCAGGAGCAGCGGGACCAGTTGCCGACCGTCCTCGCGGGGATCGGGCCGGCGGCCGTCGGCGACCTCCTCCGGCACGCCCGCGACCCGCACGAGCCGACCCGGGCGGTGAGCGCCGCCGCCCTCGGGTTGTTGAAGGTGGGCGACGCCGTGCCCCCGCTCGCCGACCTGACGGCCGACCCGTCGGACGCCGTGCGGCTCGCCGCGGTGAGGGCCCTCGGCGAGATCGGCGAGAGTCTGGCTCGGCACGACACCCGCGGTGCCGGGGGACCGACCGCGGCCGCGGTCCGGAAGTGGCAACGCTGGCGGAACCTGTTGCGGAGGGCGAAGGCGTGGGGCCAGCCGGACGCCGTGAGGGCGGACATCCCGACCGGCGCGGACCAGGTTGAATACCTCGTGTCGGCCCTCCGCACCGTGCTGGCCGACCCCTCGGAGATGGTCCGCGGGCGGGCGGCCCGGGCGCTCGGGCAGGTGGGGCCGCGGGCGGCGGGGGCGGCCGACGACCTTGTGAGACTTCTGCGGACCGACGTGGACCACGTCCGCGTCGAGGCGGCGACCGCACTCGGTGCCATCGACTGGGCTGAGGCGGACGGCCTCGACGCCATTACGGCCGCCCTTGGGCACGAGACCCCGGCCGTGCGGGAGGCCGCGGCGAGGGCCGTCGGCACCCTCCGGGCGGCGGCCGCGGTGTCGGCCGTGGTGCCCTTGCTCCAAGACCGGGACGACGGGGTGCGGGCGGCGGCGGCGGCGGCCGTCAGCCAGATCGGCGTCCTGTGCGACGACTCGACGCGGGCGCTCGTGGAAGGGCTGTCGAGCAACGACAACGTGGTGCGGGCCTGGACGGCCGAGTCGCTCGGGCGGATCGGCCCGGTGGCGGGAACGACCGCCCCGGCCCTCGTCGATGCGCTGGCCGACGGCAACGACCGCGTGCGGGCGGCGGCGGCCGAGGCGCTGGGCCGCATGGGCGAGGCGGCTTCAAACGTCGCCGTGCCGGGGCTGGTACGGCTCCTCCGCGACGAGGACAACTGGGTGCGGGCGCTCGCCGCCGAGGCCCTGGGCGAGATGGGGGCGGCCGCCGACGGGGCCGTGCCCGCCCTCCTCCGCTCGCTCCGGCACCCCAACCCGCACGTCCGCGGGAACGCGGCCGAGGCGCTCGGCAAGCTCGAATCCACCGACGCCCGCCCGGCCCTCGAATCCGCGTGCGGCGACGACGACGCTGGGGTCCGCGGCCGGGCCGTTCAGGCACTCTCCCTGCTCGGGCCGCCCCCGGTCAGCACCCGCGACGCCGTCCGGGCGGCCGCCGCCGACGCCTCGCCCGAGGTCCGAGCCGCCGCCGCCGACGCCCTCGCCCGCACGGCCGCCGACTGGCCGGAGGCGGTGGTGGTCGTCGCCGGGTTGGTGGCCGACGGGACCGACGCCGTCGCCGTCCACGCCCTCCAGGCGCTCCAGAAATTCGAATCCGACTCGACCGCCGTCGTCACCGCCGTCCGCGTCCGCCTGCGGGAGACGCAGGACTCGTGGGTCCGCTGTGCGGCCGCCGCCGCCCTCGGTCGGATGGGGCCGATCGCCCTCACCGCCGGCGAAGACCTAGCGGCCGCCGCCCTCACCGGCGACGCCGACCTCCGCGAGGCGGCGATGCGGGCGCTCGCCGTCTTGCAACCGGAGGAGGCCGTGGCCGCGTTCGTGGCCGGCCTCCGGGACGGGGAGGCGGACGTTCGCAAGGTGGCGTCCGGCGGGCTGATGAAGATTCGCCGCGTCCCGGACGACGCCCTGCCCGCCCTCGTGGACGCCCTCCGCGACCCCGACCTGCGGGTCCGCACCAGCGCCGCCCAGGCGTTCTCCCGGCTCGACGACGTTCCCGCCGCCGCCGTGCCCTTGCTCATCGAGAATACTGCCGCGACCGGGGACGACGGCCTCCGGCTCTATTCGGCCCTCGCCCTCCGTGCCAGCGACGCCGGCCGCCCCGCTTTGCGCGGGTTGCTCGCCGACAATAGCCCCCGCATACGCCTCGTGGCTGCCGGCGCGCTTCTGGCGGCGAGCCCGGCGGACTCGGACGTGGGCGACGTGGTGCGTGCGGCGATCACCGACGGCGACGCCCGCTCCCGCCTCGCCGCCCTCGGACTGCTCGAATCGGTAGGTCCTGCCGCCACGCCGTTCCATCCGGAACTCTTGGCATGGGCCGCGGGCGAAGCCGATGCAGGCGTGCGGGACCGCCTTCGTGCCGTCGTGGAAGCTTCCACGCCGCACCCGCCGGCCGAGACCCCGGCGGCCGCCCCGGTTGATCGTGCGGTTCAGGTGTTGGCGTAAGGTGTCCCGGGTCCCCTTATGTGTCGTGCGTTGGCATCCAAAGTGCCCTATTAGAGGGGAAGACGATTGACCCGGTGTGCAGCGCCGCACTACCTTTTCCGCCCCGGAGAACACACATGGCCATGCTCAGTCAACCCGCTTTCGGCCCGCGGACCTCCCTGATTTACATCACGGTCGGGGCACTCATGGACGTGTGGACCTCCGTCTACTACTTCATGTACGCGCGGGGCAATCCAGACGTTCATCAATCGACGTGGTTCTGGCTGGTCGGCCTCTTCCTGACGGGGCTAACTCTGATTATCATCGGCGTACTCCTGGGGCCGATCGGCCAGTCTGCCCGGCGGGCCGAACTCCCGCCGCCGGAAGCCGCGGCCGCCGAGGCCAGCATACAGCAGACGGCGGCAGCGACTCCGCACCCCATGATGCAGCAGCCCGTGATGGCGGGCGTTACGGGGGGGGTACCTGTCGCCCCCGGGATGGTGCCGGGGATGCCGATGCCGGCCGCCCCGATGGCCCCGCCGGTCGCCCAGCCCGGTGTGGTGATGCCGCGGCAGTAAGACTTGCGGCGGCAGTGGTGGGAACCTTTTTGGAGCCGCCCTTCTGGGCGGCTCTTTTCTTTTCACCACTCGGTATGATTCGGCAACCGGCCGGATTGATGTGTCGTGTTATGCGGTCCTGGCGAACCTCGGCCAAGTAAGTGCAGAGCGGACGTAACGACGCGGGCGGGACGTGAATGCGT
>JANPKP010000434.1:0-15410 GCA_031426095.1 Gemmataceae bacterium | reverse complement strand
GCGGGGGCGGGGCCACCCCGGGCTGGCCCACGCCGCCGGGGCCGGCGACCCCGCCGGGGGCCGCCCCGCCGTACACCGGCACCCACGCCGGCCGGCCGGCGGGGCGCCCGACCCCGCCGGCGACCGGCGGGCCGCCCGCCGGGGGCACCCCGGCGGTGGCCCCGGGGACGACGGTGGACGGGTCGACGGCCGCGAGCAGCCCGTCGAGGTACGTCGTCCCGATGTACTTGAACGCCGCCGGGGCCGGGGCCGGGTCCTCCTCGATGCGGTACGCGAAGGCGTGGCTGACCCGCCCCTTGACCGGGTCCTTGACCCCCGGCAGGTAGTCGCCCACCTTCGCCTCGTCGGCCGCCGGGATGAACCCGTCGACCTCGTGCAGGTTGTGGACGAGCGAGTGGAGGATGAAGTCGGTCGCGCCCGAGTGGGACGTGAACCCGCGGACCTCGACCACCCACCCGGCCCCCTCGGGCGGCTTCGGCTTGAACTGCGGGTCGGCGGCCGGGGCCGTCTCGTCCCGGTCCCGCTCGCCGTCCTTCATGGTGTTGGCGATCTTCCAGTTGTACAACGTCAGGGCCTGGTCGTTGGCCTTGCGGAAGAAGGCCGGCAGGTCGTCCACCCAGCGGGCGTACACGGCCTCGACGTTGACCATCGCCAGGTCCTGGGACAGGTCGTCGTCCCCGACGGCCTCGATCGGCACCCCCTGGGCCATCCGCTCCCGGAACTTGGCGAACGCCTTCTGCCCCTTGTCCGACTGCCACCACAGCCGCTGGTTCACGTCCCGCACGTTCCCGGCCGCGTCGGTCGTCTTGTACACGGCCAGGAGCGTCCCCTTCTGCTCCTTCTCCCCGGGCCGCGGGAGGGCGGCGTCGAGCACCTCGTTGAGCCGCGGCCAGTTCAGCCGCTCGTCCTGCCCGGCGATGATCGCCTTCACGTTCCCCTGGGTCGTCTTCACCTCCCCGAGCTTCTGCGCGTACCGGGCCTCCTGGGCCCCCACCTTGGCCACCGCCGCCTTCGACTTGTCCACCACCGCCTGCACCTTCGGGTCGGACACCGACGCGTAGTTCACCGAGTACCCCATCGCCAGCCCGGCCGTGCCGATCAGGAGGGCGGCGGCGGCGGCCACCGCGTACGGCTTCTTCGACCGGATCTGCCGGTCGAGCTTGATCTCGCCCGGCAAGAGGTTCGTCGTCAGCCGGGCCTGCCCGATCCCCTGGAGGGCCAGCCCGTAAGCGACCGGGAACGTCAGGAGGTTCTCGGCGAACACCGGGTCCGACTTCACCCCGTCGCCGGCCAGCCGGTCGAACCCGGCCGGCTTGCGGACCTCGATCTGGAGCTTGTCCGCCAGGTACTTCTGCAACCCCGGCAGGCGGAACGCGCTGCCGAGGCCGACCATGTAGGCGACGTGGGCGTCCCGGTGGGTGTTGGTGAAGTACCCGAGCGACCGCTGGACCTCGCCGACGAAGTCGCCCAGCACCGGCTTGAGGGCCTTCAGGATGGCCGGCAGGTCGGGGCTCTTGGCCGCGTTCCGCTTCAGGTGCTCGGCCTTGGCGAAGGTGAGCTTCATCTCCTTCGTGAGGGCCCGGGTGAAGTTGTTCCCCCCGAGCGGGATCGGCCGCTGCCAGATCACCTTGCCGCCGTCGGTGATGATGAGGTTGCTGGCTTCGGTGCCGATGTCGAGCACCACCACGCACCGCTTCTTGCCCCGGGGCGTGTCGTCCTCCTCGGCCCCGTCCTCGCCGGCCGCCGGCTCCGCCGGGCGGGTCGATTCCGGGCCGCCCTTCTTGAGCACCTCGTAGGTGGCGTAGTTGACCAGCGCCAGCGGGGCCATCTGGATCGTGTGGACCTCGATCTTGGCGGCCGCGTAGTGGGCCAGGTTGCGGGCGATCACGTCCCGCTTCATGGCGAAGAGGCCGATCTCGGTCTCCATCGCGAACCCGTCCATCACGTCGCCGCCGGCGATCTTTTGGTAGTCCCAGACGACCTCGTCGAGCGGGAACGGGATCTGCTGCTTGGCCTCGAACTTGACGATGTCGCCGATCTTCTTCTCTTCGACCGGCGGGAGCTTCACGAACCGGGCCAGCCCGCTCTGGCCGGCGACGCCGATGGCGACCTCGTCGAACCTCAGGCTGTTGCGGGACAGGAAGGTGGCCAGGGCCTCGCGGACGAGGAGGTCGGGGTCGGCGTCCGGCTGGGAGAGGATTTTCGGGTGTTCGACGTAGTCGAAGGCGGTGGCGGTGGGGACGCCGTCTTGCATCTCCAGGCGGACGGCCTTGAGGGCGCACTGGCCGATGTCGATGCCCCAGACGCCTTTGGGGGTGGGTGGCATGGTCGGGTTGCTCCAAAGCCGGCGGGCGGCCGGGACGTGAGGGCCGCGGGTCGGACGGTCGATTGGGGATCACGCTAGCACGCGGCCGCCGGCGCTGTCAACGAGCTAAACCCCGGAGGGGAGCGAATGTTGGCGCGGCCGGCGGGCGTGAGGAGTCCGGGGGGATTATACGGCGCGGGGGTGTCGTTTCGCCCGGCGTATTCGTTGCAACGCGGGGCCGGGCGGATTCACCCGGCCGGGCATGACCCCCGCCCCACGGCCCGTTCGCCCCCAACTGGGGGTCAAGAACCGCCACTCGCCGACACGCCTCCCGGTTCGGCGTCCCGGGCCATTCCGGGTCGGCCGCCGGTGGGGGCGAAGTTTCCCGACCAGTCGCGCTCGCCCGTGTCGGGCGGACTCGTTCCCCGGAAGTACCGCGGCCGCACGGTTCAGCCCGTTATTCGCTCACCCGCACGGCGTCGAACTGGGCCGTGGCCGAGACGAACGTGTTGCCCGAGCAGGTGAACATCCCGATCCGGGCCGGCGCGTCGAAGGCGGCGGGATGGGACACCCGTGGTTCACCCCACGTCGCACCATCGACCGACGTGAACACCCCGATGACCTTGCCCTTTTTCACGAGTTTCAGGTGGAGCGGCAGGGTGGCGGTGCCGAGCACCTTGCTCTTGTTGTCGTCCTGATCCCCGGACTTGTCCCGCCAGCGACAGACGACCGCGCCCGTCGAATCCACCTGGACGAGGAAGTACCGCCCGCAACTCTCCGCGAGCGATTCACGAATCATCAGTCCCGAGGCCGTGGGCGGTCGGCCGTCGTTCGGGTAGGCGTTCGGGCCGCCGACGTTCGGCGAAAGGTCGTTGAGGCGGACCGACAACTCGACATCCCCCTCCACCGGCCGGCTGACGAAGGCACACTGATCGCGGACGCGTTCCCACCACGACGTCATCGCGTGGCCGCATCCCGAGAGTCGAAGCGTCCCGCCGGCCACGTCGATCGAACCGGGGATGGCCGGCGTGCCGAGTTCGTCGTACCGCCAGCCGCCCGGAAGCGTCGACGCGCGGACCGTCACGGCGCAGGTCCGCTTCCGGCCGCCGACCGCGGCCGTGACGACGCACTCGCCGGGCTTCTTGCCGACGACCACGGCGGTCTGTTCGCCGATCCGCCGGACCACGGCGATCTCGGGATTGCGACTCTCCCAGGCCACCTCGCGGTCCGCGGAATTCAGGGGCGCGAGCGTGGCGTTCAGCGTGGCCCGGCCGTCCGCGGGGAGGGTTAACGCGGTGTGGTCGAGCGCCAACGAATCGACCCCGACGTCCGGCGCGCAATCGACCTCCTCGTTCAGTTCGAGCGTCGAGACCTCGACGCCGTCTTTCTCGGTCCCGGCGACGAGCTTCAACCGATAGGCGTTCCACTTGGCCGGCCCGCCGACGCGAAAGGTGCGTCGCGTGGTCCCTTCCGTGAAGCCGGGCTCGTCCCGGGTGTCGAGCGGGGTCCACGTCCGGCCGTCGTCGTTGGAGCCGCACAGTTCGAGCGTCCGCGGCTGCCGCGCCTTCGCCGGGCACTCGACGACGTAAGACGTGACGAGCCGCTTCCGGCCGTCGGCGTACTGGCACTGGATCCAACTCGACGCGGCCCGATCGACCCACGACGTGCGCCCCTTTTCGTCGCGGTCGAACGCGTTCATCGCCCGACTGCCCGCGTCAACCGCCCCCCGACTCGTGATCCGGCACGCGCCGGCACGCGCGTAGTAGGAGGTGTCGACGGACAAGTGCCTCGGCCGACCCCTGCCGGCGACCATCAGGTCTTCCAACGCGGTCTCGACGTCCCGCTTCGGCCGCTTCTGGTCGAGGACCAGGTGAGCGTGTTTCCCCCCCGCGACGGGCACCCACGTGTTGATCCCCGTCTTGGGGTCGACGGTGTTGATCCCCCCCGCCGCGACCCGGTACCACGGTGCCGCCCCCCGCACGGCCACGAGGCACGAGACGGGGTCCCAACTCAACCGGTCGCCCGCGTACCCCACGCCGGGGTAGGCGGCGTACGCCACCGTCAACGGGTTGTGCTCGGGCATCTCGTAGGTGACCCGCCGGCCGGAGTTCGTCGAGCCCCCTTCGCCGTTGAACAGGATCTCGGTCGGCCAGTCGGAGCAGACCCGTGCGGCCGACGCGGGGTCCATTTTGAAGTTCCACTCCGCCTCTTTCGCCTTCGCGAACGGCGGGTAGTTGCCGCCCATGACGTCGAGCCGCTTCACCTTCCTGGCGACCAACGCCTTCCCGTCCAACGGGCTGGCGTCGTCGCCCCGCGACGCGAGGAGGTTCGCCAGGTTGCGGAGCGGGCTGACCGCCACCACGGTCACGCCCCGGTCGGGCTGTTTCGCCAACAGCCGCCGGTAGAGCGTCACCGCGTCGGGGTAGTCCTTCCCCTCGGCGAACTTGTGGGGGAACCGGCGCGCGACCTCGGCCGTGTAGCCGGGATTCGGCAGGAGCCCGTCGTCCTTGAGCGTCCCGACGGGGATGTCCGGGCGCCCGAACCAACCGTTGATGGCGTCCAAACAGGGTGCGATCGCCTTCGACGACGTACACCCCATCGTGCCGATCAGCTCGGCCTCGCCGCGCTCGACCGCGCCGTGCAGGAGGAACAACGCACCGATGTCGTCGCAGTCCCCCCCGGCGTCCGTGTCGAAGATGATTCTGCAGGGCGGTTCGGCGGCGCGGCACGGCGACGGACCCTGACCCCACGCGAGAACGACGCCCGCGAGCCACGCGAGACGGTATCGCAGCATCGTGATGGTCACCTCCGCCGAACGCCCCCGGCCCGGCCGCTCAGCGTTCTCGCTTGAACACCCACGCCAACCAGTCCGTCTCGGTCTTGTGAACGCCGACCAGTTCGTACCCGTTCTCTCCCAGTAAGTTCAAGACGGTGACGCGGTCGGATGCCGTGTTCTTGCGTGCGTGCTCGGCCGCGAGCCTCATGCCCAGCATTTCCCCCGCTTCGATCCAACCGCCGTTGCACACGCAGCTCGCGCCGCCGAGGTCGACAAACACGGCGCAAGAATCGTCCTTCTTGTTGTTCCGGACTTCCGTCAACGTGAGGTACGACCACGTCTTCGCCGGCTTCGGCCCCTGGGTGATGTCCATGAACGGCACCCTCGGTCTCACGGGCCGAGGGGATTGACCCGGGGCGACGTCACCGACGGTCGCCCCGACTACCAGCGCCACCATCACAAGGGCCAGCGGATTCCTTCGCACGGAGCGTCCCTCCCTGGAACAGTCGGCCGCCGAACGACCCCGCTCGGCGGCGGGGGCCGAGTGAGCCGCACGCCGCGGAAAGCCTACCCGCCCCCGCCGCCGGCCACAGCGCCAGGTTCGGCCCGCCCTACTTGCCCTCGCCCGCCTTCACGAAACGGGCGATGACTTCATCGTCCTTGGCCAGCCGACCGAGAGCCTCGTCCACCCCCCCGAAGCCCTTCGGGCCGGACGCGATCCCCGCCACGTCCTTGTCGAGTTGCCGCACCGCCGTCTTCTTGTCCCGCGTGGAGACGAGGAACACGCACCCCTTCTTGAGGTCGTACTCGACCCCGTCGATCTTCGCCCCGCCGGTTCGGCCATCCCGGGTGCGGCACTCCCAGGCGACCTCCCGGCCGTCCCGGGCGTGGAGGCTGCCCGAGAGGTCGCCCGGGCCGACCGAGCAACTGCCACCGGAGCAGGCGTCCGCCCAGACGACGAAAACGACCCGCGAATCCTGCACGCAAAAGTTCCCGGTGGTGTCCCCGACGTTGAAGTTTCCGCCGCCCCACCCGGTCGGCCCGACCAACGTCAGGAACCCGAACACCAGCAACTGGATCAGCACGTTCATCGGACGGACTCCTTTCCGTACGTGACACCGGCGAGACGACGCCGGTCGCCCCGCGCCGCCGAACGCCTCGCTCACCGGCGGCCGGGAGTGCGACAACGATCCGTCTACACGCCGTTGATGGCCGCCCGGTGCAGCAGGTGGCCCGGTGCTCCCGCACACTACAACTCGACACCCACAATCACAACTTCAACCTCCTCAGAACGTAAACGCATCCAATCGGCTCGACCAGGAGTGGAACAGGAAACCGCCGCCCACCCCCCAAAGACCCAGTGCGGTGAACATCACCGGAAAAGACCAAAGGTGTAGGAAGCTGCGGATCCTGGCCCGCGTCGGGTCGCGGGGCGGGTAAAGAATCTCCACCCGCGTTCCGACCGGGAATGGTTGCCACCCGGCGGTCCCGGTCGCCAGCGTCACGCGTTGATGCCGCCCGTAACAGTCCTCGAACTCGACGACGGGGTAGATGAAGCACTGTCTCATGCCGTCTTGGTCAGGCGTCTCGTCCACCTTGGCTTTGTGGCCGACGACCGCACCCGCCGCACGCTCGGCAGCCCTGAGGAAACGGATCGTCCCGATGAAAAGCCCCAACCCGATCAGCACGCTGAAGACACCACTCACGATCATGATGATCGAGAAGACGGCAAACATGCGGTCTCTCCAACGCGGCGTCAGAGCGGAAAGTGGTAGGAGTTCGCTGCCACACTCGGGGCCGGGTCGTACTGCAACTCCCGCCCGAGCAAGGCTTCCAACACCCGCTTCGGGGTATCGACATCGGCGAGTTCCAGAAAGCCGACCATCCGCACCTCTCGGGTGGCTCGAACGACACCGAAGCCACCCTCCGAATCGGAACTCACGTAGCTTCCCTCGATCACGCGGTACTCAAACAGGATTTGCCCGTGTCCGTCGGGGAAACGATGCACGATCACGTTTCGCATCATCGCCGGGGGGTATGAGAGGACGTTCCCCTTCGATAGGACCAGTAGGGCGCGCCGGTTCGTGATGACGTAGCCGTTTCGGCGGGCGCACCACCACCCCAAAGGGGGAACGATCAATAACCAAAGGAGTGCGGCTCCGGCGGCGACACACGCCACCCAGAAGCAAGCACCAAGTTGCCAGTTGTCGATACCGCACCAGCGGAGTGTCGCGTCTGCCAGGGCGAAAACCCCCGCGGCAACCAACCCGAGTACCAGCCAACAACCCGGTTGAACGGCGAAGGCCCCCAGCGCCAACCGCCAGGCCACCGGTTGCCCACTCCACATTACAACTTCGTCCGGGGCCAATTCGAGATGCACCCGAAGCCGCACTGAAGCGGGCAATCGCTCGCACGAGTTCGCGCGTGGATCCGTCATCCGGCTACTCGCAGCGAGCCTCCCTCGCCGAACGACCCCGCTCGGCGGCGGCGGGAGACCGCAATGTGAGCCGCGGAAACCGCCTCATGCCCCGCCGTCCGCTGCGGCGACGGGTTCGGCGCGACCGCAATGCCGCACGTCACTTGCCGGGTAGAATGACCTGCCTCAGTACCCTCACAGACCCCCCGCCGGCGGGGGGTCGGGCGAACGTCTTCGGCCGCCCCCCGATGTGACCGGCAGCGGCGTCGTAATCCTTGGCGTCCACCGTGACCCCCGTCGCCCATATCACCCGGTCGCCGTCGAACCGAACGATGCCCAAGTAGACTCGCTTGTTGCCGTTGTCGGTGAACCGCACGTCGAGCCATGCCGGGGCGGCCGAAGTGTTCAGCACGGGGGTACCGGACCATTGCTGCGACTCGTTGTTGTGGTCGGTCTCACAGACGTAGCTCGCCGCGCCGCCGAACTTGAACTCCCACTCCAGGCCCAGCCCGACCGGCTGGGCCGGCGGCCGGGCCGGACCGACCTCCTCCCAGTATCCTTGCAGCTTGGCCTGAGCCGCCGCATCGGCTAGCCCCGACAGGGCAACCATTCCGCCAACGAAGCACGCGAACATGCAAGAGTTCCTTCCGGCCGCCGAACGACCCCGCTCTGCAACCGGGGCCGCTCGGTGAGCTACGAATCTGGGAAAGTCTACCTGCGGCCCCGGTCTGCTGCAGCGCCTGGGGCGGCGCGATTACGTCCGTCCAAACTGCAACTCGACAACGGCCGGGGTTAGGTGCCCTACCGCCTGGATCGCTTTGGACCCGGTGATGAAACGACGGAAAGCGGCCAACCCGCCCGGCGACTCACACCACTTGTTGCCGTCCTTGAGCCTCGAAGGGGCGTGATCGGGTGTAAAGCGAAATGTCAGGCCGAGTTGTCTCGGCTCGGCCCCGTCGTCGGTCACCATGAGTTGGCGGGTGAGATTGACCTCGAACGACGGCCCATCACCCCAGTCATAGGTGCCCCACTGAAACAGGAGCATGTCACCGTCTTCGTCGAGGTCGCAGCCGTCGGCCCGCTCGTCGGCGTAGTAACTCAGCATGGCCTCGACGCCGGCGGCCGGGGTCAGCGCTTCGAGTGACAACTGGGCAGCTTCGAGCCGCTTCAGGAACCGGGTTTTCGCTGCGCCTGGCTTCATCCGTCGTGTCCCTCCCGCCGCCGAACTTGGTGTTCGCTCGCGCCGTTGCAACCCATCCCGGCCGGGTCATACACGCCGCTACGGCCGGGGCGACGCCCCCAACGTAGCGGCCCCGGCCGATGCCGTCAAAAACGTTGCGTACGGATTCGGCCCGAACCTGAATCGGACCGCGAGTGGGAGCCACCGAAGCGGGCAAGGGCCGACCCCGCCCGTGAGGCTTGCGGCACACTCTCCGCCGAACGAAACGCTCGCAGTCAAGCAATCCGAGCGGATTTCGCCCCCGCTACCGCAAACTTTACCGCCCTCGCCGCAAGTCGTTTCACCAGTTAGCCGCGCGGAGACGCCACACGAAAAAAGCGGTAAAATTGGGTAACGCTCACGCCTCGCGGATGGCGTCGGTTCGCAGAATCTCGTCGGCCCCTTCCGCGAGGAGCATCGCCGCCAACTCCTGGCCGACGGCCAGGGGGGTGTCGGCCGGGCCCGCGTGGGTGGCCACGACCCGCCGCCGGCCGTCCTGCGACAGCACCGCCCCGCGGACGGTCAGCACCCCGTCGGCCACCTTCGACGTGGTGCCGATGGGGACGAGGCAGCCGCCGCCGAGGGCCGCGAGCATGGCCCGCTCGGCCGTCACCCGCTGCCAGGTGGCGGTGTCCGTCAGGGCTTCGACCAGGTGGCGGGCGGTGCCGTCCTCGGTGCGGCACTCCAGCCCGATCGCCCCCTGCCCGACCGCCGGGAGCATCCACGATTGGTCGAGCAGTTCGGTGACGCGGCCTTCGAGCCCGAGCCGGACCAGCCCCGCTTCGGCCAGGACGATGGCGTCGAAGCCGCCGTCGTCCAGCTTCCGCAGCCGCGTCTCGACGTTGCCCCGCAGGTCGATCAGCTTCAGGTCGGGCCGGCGGTTCAGGGCCATCGACCGCCGGCGGAGGGAACTGGTGCCGACGACCGCGCCGTCGGGCAGGTCGTCGAACCGCCGGTGCTTCCGCGACACGAACGCATCCCCGGCCGGGCCGCGGGGCGGGACGGCGGCCAGCACGGTGCCGGGGGAGGGGAGGGTGGGCAAGTCCTTGAGGCTGTGGACGGCCACGTCCGCCCGGCCGGCCAACAGCGCGTTCTGGATGGCCTTCGTGAAGACGCCGAAGCCGCCCATGGCGCTCAGGGCGGTGGCCCGGTCGCGGTCGCCGTCGGTCTCGATGAAGACCCGTTCGACCGGCCGGGGGGCGGCGACGGGGCCGAGCCGGGCGGCGACGTAGTCGGCCTGCCAGCGGGCGAGCGGGCTGCTGCGGGTGCCGAGGCGGAGGGCGGAAATCATGGCGTGGGGGCGTGGTGGGTGGAGAGGTAGTCCCGCAGTCGGCCGGCGGCCTCGGCCCGGGGAACGGAGCCGGTTTCGAGCCGGGCCTTCGCGGCGGGGTCGGCTTCGCCCTTGTCGAGGTCGAACCAGACGGGCCGGAGGCGGTCGGGGTCGGCGGGCGAGCGGGGGAACAGGTGCCAGTGCAGGTGCGGGACGAGGTTGCCGAGCAGCTCGTAGTTCATCTTGTGCGGCTTGAAGCAGCCCTCGATGGCTTCCGCGAGCGTCGCCATTTCGCCCAGGAAGGCGGCCCGGTGCGGCCCCAGCCCGCTGAGTTCGGCCGCGTGCGTGCGGGAGACGAGGACGCAATACCCGGTGTAGAACTGCCACGGCCCCAGCACGGCGACGGAGTGGGGGAACTGCCACACCACGTCGGCGGCCGGCCACCCGTCCGGGGCGTCGAGCTTGTGGCACAGGGGGCAGCCGGGGTCGCGGGTCATGGGGGCATGGTAGGGCTGGAAATGAAGAAAGCCCAGGGACGGCCGTCCCTGGGCTTTCGGGGTTTGTCGCGGGCGGGGTTAGAAGTCGCCGCCGCCGCCGTCCCCGCCGCCGAAGTCGCCACCGCCGTCGTAGCCGCCACCCCCGCCGCCGTCGTCGAAGCCGCCACCGCCGTCGTACCCGCCGCCGGCGTCGCCGCTGGTGTCGTCGTACCCGCCGCCGGTGCCGGCGTCGCCGCTAAAGTCGCCGGCCCCGGTGTCGGCGTTGGAGGAGTTGTCGCCGGCATAAGCGTCCGACCCGCCGCCGCCGAGGGCCCCGCTGCTGGTGTCGGTGTGGCCGCCGAAGACGTTGTTGTAGAGGTAGTTCCCGGCCACCGCCCCGAAGAGGCCGCCGAGCATGCCGGACATGAACCCGCCGCCGCCCCCGCCACCAAAGCCGCCGCCGCCGCCGCCGAAGCCACCACCGCCGCCGCCCGGGCCGTACCCGCCGCCGCCGCCGCCGCCGCGGTTGCCGGTGAACGCGCGGACGACGCCGATGACGAGCCAGACGCCGACCAGGGCCGCGAGCCCGATGCACAGCCAGCCGCCGATGCCGCTCATGAAGCTCCCCCCCGTTTTGTGCTCCTCGTGGGCCGCCTTGGCGTTGGCCGGCACCTCCACTTTGGTCCCCTTCAGGTCGGAGACGACGTACTCGGCCGCCCTGGCGAGGGCCGCGTCCCGGACCTCCGTCTGCTTGGCCTCGTCGCCCGCCTTGGCCGCCTCCCGGAACCCGGTCAGGAGGGTGTCGCGGAGGGCCTTCTCGTTCCCGGCGTCGAACCCCCGCTCGCGGGTCTCGCGGTCGGCGATGATCTCGACGTACCCGGGGCTGCGGCAGACGAGGATGTATATCCCCTTGGCCTTGTCGTTCTTGGCCGACTCCTTCGCCCAGGCGGCGAAGAAGCGGGCCTTCTCGGCGTCGGACTTCGGGTCCTTGAGCTGCCCCTTCTTACCCTCGGGGATTTCCTTGTAGGTGTCGATCGTGACGCCGAGCCCGTCCTCGAACGTGGCCCCGGACAGGGTCGTTTCGGCCTTGCCGATGCCCTCGGCCGAGAACAGCTTGGCGTCGTCGTACACTTTCAGGCTGCCCGCCCTCTGTGGGAGCGGCTTGGCGGCGGCCGCCGGGCCGGCCGCCAGTCCGGCGGCGAGCAGGGCGGCCAGGGTCAGTCGTGTCAGCGTCGCGGTCATCGCGTGGCTCCTCGTGGCGTGGGTGGGGAGCGTGGGGGCACTCTGGTACTCATTCTATGACGCCGGCCCGGCCGCCCGGCCCCGAATCGCCCGCCGGCCGGCCGGTTTTCGGCCCCTGCCCGGCGGCCGGCCCCCGGGTATCATGGACCCGACGGCCGGCCGCGAGGGCGGGGCCGGTCGGCGTCCCGTTGGGGGCGTGGCATCCCGTTACCACCGTATACGCCCGCCCGGGGGGAATCTTGAACCGGCCCCGACTCCGCGCCACCACCATCCTCGCCGTCCGCACCGCCGCCGGGGCGGCCATCGGCGGCGACGGCCAGGTCACGCTCGGCAACGTCGTGAAGAAGAGCGACGCCAAGAAGATCCGCCGCCTCTACGACGGCAAGGTGCTGGCCGGGTTCGCCGGGGCCGCGGCCGACGCCTTCAGCCTGCTCGAACGCTTCGAGGCCAAGCTCCGCGACCACCAGGGGTCGGTCCCCCGGGCGGCCACCGAGCTGGCGAAGGAGTGGCGGACCGACCGCGTCCTCCGCCGCCTCGAAGCCATGCTCATCGTCCTGGACCGCGACAACCTTCTGCTCCTGAGCGGGACCGGCGACGTGATCCAGCCGACCGACGACGTGGTCGCCATCGGCTCCGGCGGCCCCTACGCCCTGTCGGCCGCGCGGGCGTTGATGCGGCACACGCCCCTCAAGCCGGGCGAGATCGTCCGGGCCGGCCTGGAGATCGCCGGCGACATCTGCATCTACACGAACCGCCAGATCGACGTGCAGGAACTCACATAGTCCCAAGTCATCAGGTCGCAAGTCGTCACGTCGAGATCGAGCAACCCGGGCACGGACGGTTCCGGACTTGGGACTCGATGACTTGACGACTTGCGACCGCGAGCGAAGCGAGCATGGACCTCACCCCCCGCCAGATCGTCGCCGAACTCGACAAGTACATCGTCGGCCAGGGGGCGGCCAAGAAGGCCGTCGCCGTCGCCATCCGCAACCGCTGGCGGCGGCAGCAGCTCCCGCCCGACCTGCGGAAGGACGTGACGCCCAAGAACATCATCCTCATCGGCCCCACCGGCGTCGGCAAGACGGAGATCGCCCGCCGGCTGGCCCAGCTCACGGGGGCCCCCTTCGTGAAGGTCGAGGCCACCAAGTTCACCGAGGTCGGGTACGTCGGCCGGGACGTGGAGAGCCTCATCCGCGACCTCACGGAAGCCGCCGTCGGGCTCGTCAAGCAGGAGATGCGCGAGACGGTGCGGGAGAAGGCCGGCGAGCGCGTCACCGAGCGCCTGATCGACCTGCTGGTGCCCGCCCCCAAGACGACGCCGTGGGAGCCCGACCAGGAGAAGGAGGACGCCGAGCGGCGGCAGCGAACCCGCGACAAGATGCGGGCCAAGCTCGACGCCGGCGAACTCGAAGACCGCACCGTGGAGCTGGCCGTCGAGGCGAAGGCGTCGCCGGTGCAAATCTTCTCCAACCTCGGCATGGAGAACATGGACGTGGACCTCCAGGGCATGTTCGACAAGATCATGCCCAAGGGCAGCCAGCCGCGGCAGGTGCCCATCAAGGAGGCCCGCCGGGTGCTGCTGGAGCAGGAGACGGAAGCCCTCATCGACCGCGCCACCGTGGCCGAGAAGGCCGTCGATAAGGTCGAGAACCAGGGGATCGTCTTCCTCGACGAGATCGACAAGGTGTGCGGTCCGTCGTCCGGCTCCGGCCCCGACATCTCCCGCCAGGGGGTGCAGCGGGACCTCTTGCCGGTGGTCGAGGGCACGACCGTGAACACCAAGCACGGCCCGGTGCGGACCGACCACATCCTGTTCGTCGCGGCCGGGGCCTTCCACACCTCCAAGCCGGCCGACCTGATGCCCGAACTCCAGGGCCGCTTCCCCATCCGCGTCGAACTCACCGACCTGACCAAGGCCGACTTCCTCCGCGTGCTGACGGAGCCGAAGCACGCCCTGACGAAGCAGTACGCGGCCCTCTTGCGGACGGAGGGGGTGGAGGTCGAGTTCACGCCCGACGGGGTGGAGGCGCTGGCCGACATCGCCTTCGAGGTGAACCGGACGGCCCAGAACATCGGGGCCCGCCGGCTACACACGGTGATCGAGAAGGTGGTGGAGGAGATCAGCTTCGAGGGCCCCGACCTGGCCGACAAGCGGGTGGTGATCGACGGCGACTACGTCCGGGCCAAGCTCGGCCCCATCGCCGCGCGGGAAGACCTGAGCAAGTTCATCCTCTGAGCGGCGGCCGTCGCAGCCCGCGGGAGAACGGATCATGCCCGGGTGCGTATTGCGGGCGGCTGGCCGGGACTTCGACGCCGACGCCTTCCTCGCCGGTTCGCCGCTTTGCCCGTGCGTGGTTTACCGCCGTGGCGAGCCGCGGGGCCGGCGATCCGGCCGGATGGAGGAGGCGAGCGGCTTCAAAGTGGATGTCGGGCCACCGGCCGGCGATGCCATCGCGGCCCAAATCCGAGACGCCACCGCGTTCGTGGAAGCCCACCGCGACGAGTTGGCGAGGCTGGCGGGATGGCCCGGCGTCGAGTCCGTAACGCTGGACTTCGGGTGGTCCTTCTCAGGCGACCACCCGGCTCAGTTCGCCCACCTCCCGCCGGAGTTCCTGGCGGCTTGCGGGGCGCTGCGGGTTGGGATCGAGGTCAGCGTGTACGCCACGTCGTCTTGAGCCGTGGCCGTGGTGGCCGTGCGTAGCTCGTTGCGACCCACGCCCCCGTCTGGTAGGCTGCCCCCATGAGTAAGCACCTGACCGCCATCATCCAGGCCGAGGGGACGGGCTTCGTGGCCCTCTGCCCCGAGGTGGACATCGCCAGCCAGGGCGACACCATCGAGCAGGCCCGCGACAACCTCCGCGTGGCGCTGGAACTGTTCTTCGAGTGCGCCTCGCCCGCCGAGGTCAAGCAACGCCTCGCCGGTGAGGTCTTCGTCACCCAGGTGGAGGTGACCGTTGGGTAAGCTCCGCGTCCTGTCCGGGCAGCAGGTGTGCCGCATCCTCGAACACTACGGGTTCGTGGAGGTTCGCCGGCGGAGCAGTCACGTCGTCATGCAGCGGGCCACGGACGAAGGCACGACGACCGTCCCGGTCCCCGACCACGACGAGGTCAAGATCGGCACCTTGCGGTCAATCATCCGGCAGTCCGGAGTTCCGCGGAACGAGTTTGAGTCGTGAAGGAGCCGGCACCAATGGTGGACGGCGAGAAGGGGTTGCGGGTTTAGTGGCCCATGCCGGGATGGGAACGCTGTGAAACACCTGCCTTCCTTACTGATCGGCTTCGTGTTGGGGGGAGCCGCGATGTGCGGCGTATTCGTGTTCCTGACCCACCAAGCACCGACGACCCCGGAGTTCCGACCGCCGACCGCGATCAGAGTGACGCTCTATCCGGGTGACGGTATTGGGGAGACCGACTGCGAGCCGGTGGACATTCCGCCTGAGAGACTGGACCTCGCGTCTCGGCTTCTCACGCCCTCGAAGTACTTCAGGGGCGGGGTCCACGAGTTCATCACTCGGGTCGTGGCCGAGGCCGTCGTCACTCACGCCGACGGGTCGCAGACATCCGTGCTAGTGCAGGCTCACGGCTGAGGATTCGGTAATGCGGGGTGGGTCGGACAGCCGTAGTAGTCGCACACCCGCTGCCGCAACTCCTCGGCCGTGAGCTTCCGGTCCGGTTCGGCCACGGCCCGCTTGCCGTGGACCCACTT
>JANPKP010000433.1:0-8434 GCA_031426095.1 Gemmataceae bacterium | reverse complement strand
GCCCGCCCCACTCCCAGAGTTCGCCCGGCTTCGGGTGGCACTGGTGCGCGTAGAGACGGAAGTCACGGGCCATCGCCGGGTACCGCTGCCGCAGGGCGAGGGCCAGTCCGTGGTCGAAGTGGTCGGACGGACCGACCCCGTGCGCGACCGCAGGGGCCCGGGAGAGGAGGATGTCGCCGGAGACTTCGTAAATCATGACGGCCTCGAGTTTCGGGTCGGCTTTGGGAGGGAAGTTACTGCGCGCGCTTCGCTAGCCCCTCTTGAGGGAGCACGGGTGGCAGTAGCCCCACGCCCTCCGACCGGACGTGCTGGTGGCACTTCACGCAGGTCAGGGTGGTCTCGATGTAGGCCACCGTAGCCGCATCGAGGTTCTTGTTAGCGGCGGCCGTCTTCATCTCCTCCAAGTGGCGGACGAAGTCGTTGCTGTACAGCTCATACTTGGGCGTCTTTAAAGCCCGCCACGACGCGTCGCGGGCGCACCCGAGCAACTCGTCGGCCTCGGCCCCGATCTTGGCGAAGTCGCTCATCGCCAAGCCCTCCAGCACCTTCTGGCCGTGGGCCAGTTTCCGCTGCATGACGGTCGGGGGCTTCTTGCCCACCGGCTTGGGCGGATCGACCGCTGTCCCGTGGCCGACGAGCGCAAGGGCACCGCCCACGGTCGCAATGGCGGCGGCGTAAATCCTGTTTCTCATCGGCGTCTCCCACGACACGGTGCCACCCGAACACCCGACGTGGGACATCCACCCGGCGAACGGTGTATGGCTTGGAACTACGGAACTCCGTGTGGTGGACAGGTATAGCAGGCGGGATGCCAAACGGCCGGGGATGGCCGACATCAAAAGCGGAAGCGGGCAGTCGAGAGTAAGCGGGTCTGTGAAAACTGGGCCGGGCCGCCCGCGCGGGGAAAGTTACGTCGATCCGGCGTACTCGGACTGCGGTCCGAGCTTTACCTCATTCTCCCAGCGCGGGTGCTCAAAATCGCTGTAACAAACTAGCGGAACGGGGCTTACGGAAACCGCCCCGCAGACATGCGGTAAAGTTGACCGCGAAATTGGACGCAAAACGCTGCCCGATAGACCCATCGGGCGATACCGGGTGGGGGTCGTTCGTAAGGGGTTACGTCGGGCCGCCCGGGGGCGTTTCGGGCCGCGGGATTGGGCGTAAGTTCCGCCGCGGGGTGAGCCGTCGCCCGGGACTCCCCCATATCGGTTTTCAAACGCACGCTGACCCCGAGAGGTTGTCCCCTCTCGGGCCATGCCCATTTCGCCGACCGGAAACAGCGGACTGTGCCAAAGGCGACAACGAGTGTGTCGAGTTGTCACGCCGCGGCTGAGTCATGATCAGTAAAAACTCGCACCTCATCGACGAATTCGGCTGCTTATCGCGGTACGGCGTGTCGGCACCGGCGTTGCTAATCCCTCACACAATCCCTGTGACAATCCGCAACACCGGACCACGACAGCCCGCCGTGGCTGCAATCCCGAAATCAGAGGTCCCCGTGTTCCGCAATATCCTTGTCCCTCTCGACGGCACCCCGTTCGGCGAGCAGGCTCTGCCTGTGACGATGGCCGTTGCCCGGCGTACCGGTGCCCACGTCCACCTCGTCCAGGTCCGTGGTAAGAAGTGTACCGAACCGTGTGCGGTCGAAGCCGCCCGACGCGGCGGGTGCGGTGGCCGGGCGTGGGTGGCCCTCACTCGGCTGGCGGACGAACTGACCGCCGCCGGTGTCCGGGCGACCCCCGCCCTCCTACACGGCCCCACGGTCGAGACTCTGGCGGGCTACGCGACCGATGTCCGGGCGGACCTGGTCGTCATAGCGACCCACGGCCGCGGCCCCCTCTCGCGGGTCGTGTTCGGGAGCGTGGCCGACCCTCTCGTCCGCCGCCTCACGGCCCCCACCCTGCTGGTCCGCAACCCCGGGCCGGGGACCGGGCACGGGCTCCCGGCCCCCGCCCGGCACCTTCTCATCGCCCTCGACGGGACGGCGGAGGCCGAGGCGGTACTGCCGGCCGCGCTTGAGTTGGGGGCCGCGACCGGGGCCGACTTCACCCTCCTGCGGGTGGTCGACCCGGTGTCGATCTGCGAGCAGAACCCGATGGGGGTGGTAGTTCCGTATACGGACGGGGCGGCCACCGACCGTCACCGGGCGGAGGCCGCGGCGTACCTCGATTGGGTGGCAACCCCGCTCCGGGCCGCGGGGCGGGTCGTCCGCACCCGGGTGACGGTGCGTCCCGACCCGGCGGCCGCAATCCTCGACGCCGCCCAAGCGGCCGGGTGCAACCTGATCGCCCTGGAGACGCACGGGCTCACGGGGTTAACCCGACTGATCATCGGGAGCGTGGCCGACGAGGTCGTCCGCGGCGGCACCACCCCCGTCCTGACCCACTCGTCCGCCGTGACATGACGGTGCCCTTTCGCCGCGTGGAGTTCGCCATGTCCTCACCCGTTCCTCCTACAGGCCAACCGCTCGTGACGGTGCCGTTCGTCGGCTGGACGAGGCCGTGCGGCGGGGAATCGGCCTCCCCCGTGGTCCGCGAGATCGAGGCCCGGGCCGGCCGCCGCTTCCACCGGCTGCGGGTGGACGTGGTGGGCGGGGCCGGCGTCGTCCTCCACGGCACGACCGACTCGTATCACGCCAAGCAACTCGCCCAGCAGGTCGCCGCGCGGGTGACGGGCCTGCCCGTGCTCGCCAACCGGATCGAAGTCACGCTCCAGCCCTGGTAGGTCGTGGGACTGGGGGCACTCCCGCCTGCCGGCCCACAGGGTGGGGGCCGCCTAAAGGCCTACTCGCCAGCACCCGACGGAAATGACTCGCCCGCACGGTTGACCCGCGTGTCTGGGGAGTGGACAATATCCCTCACAAGCGTCCTACCCCCACCGAACCCGCCCCCGGCCGGCCGCCGCGGAGGACAGCCGTGCTGGCACGCCTCCCGCCGGACCGTTTGCCGGACATTCTTGACATCGTGGAGGACGGGATCGTCACGGTGGATGCAGGCCACCGGATCGTCGTATTGAACCGGGGTGCCTCCCACCTTTTCGGCTACGCCCCCGATGAGGTTGCAGGCGGCCCGCTCGATCTCCTCCTCCCCGAGCGGTTCCGCCACGCCCACCGCAGCCAGGTCGCCGCCTTCGGCCGGGCGGCCGAGCCGTCCCGGGCGATGGGCGCCCGGCAGGAGGTGTGGGGCCGGCGGAAGGACGGGTCCGAGTTCCCGGCCGAAGTCTCCATCTCGAAATTCGACACCGGTGGGGAAACGCTGTTCACCGCCATCGTCAGAGACGTTACCGAGCGGAAGCGGTACGAGGCCGCCGGGCGGGAACTCGAGGAACTGCGGGCCGCGGCACGGGTCGCGGAGGCGGAGGCCGCCACCCGGGAGACCGAGACCCAGTACCGTCGCATCGTAGAGACGGCGAACGAGGGCATCTGGGAGTTGGACGCCGACGCCCGGGTCACGTTCGTGAACGGCCGAATGGCCGAGCTGCTCGGGCTCGTGCCGGCCGACATCCGCGGCCGGCACAAGTGGGACTTCCTGTTCGACGAGGACCATACGGCCGTCCGGGCCTTGTTCGAGCGGCGGCGGGCCGGGGTGAGCGAGCAAGCCGACGTCCGGTTCCGGCGGGCGGACGGGGCGGCGGTCTGGACCCTGATGTCGGCCCGGCCCGTACTCGGCCCCGGGGGCGAATTCCGCGGCTGCCTCGACATGTTCACCGACGCGACCGAGCGGAAGCGGGCGGAGGACGCCCTCCGGGAGATGTCCCGCCAGCTCTGGCAGGCGGCCCGCCTGGCCGGGGTCGGGGAGTTGGCCGCGAGCATCGCCCACGAGCTCAGCAACCCGCTCGCGACCGTGAGTCTGCGGGTCGAGGGGGTACTCGCCCGCACCCCGGCCGACGACCCCCGGCGGCGGCCGCTGGAGGTGATCGACGGGGAAATCGAGCGGATGGCCGGGCTGGTCAGCAACCTGCTCCAGTTCAGCCGGGCCGGGCGGGATCAGGTGTCGACGGTGGACGTGCCCGAGGAGGTCCGCAAGACGGTCGAGTTGGTCGGCCACCACATGCGGCAGCGGCGTGTCCGGGTCGAGCCCGAGATCGCGCCCGGCGTGCCGCTCATCCAGGCCGACCGCCAGCAGATCCGGCAGGTCTTCCTGAACCTGTTCACCAACGCCGCCGACGCCATGCCCGGGGGCGGTCGTCTCGCCCCCCGGGTCCGCCCCGGGGAATTGTCGGGCGGCCGGCCGGCGGTGGTGGTCGAGGTGGCGGACACCGGGGTCGGCATCCCCCCGGAACTCCTCCCCCGGGTGTGCGAGCCGTTCTTCACGACCAAGGACGAGGGGAAAGGGACCGGCCTCGGGCTGGCCATCTGTCGGCGGATCGTCCAACAGCACCTCGGCACCCTGGAGGTCGAGAGCCGCCCCGGCGACGGTACTACCGTCCGGATCACCCTCCCGATTCGGTCCGACACGAACGTCGCCGGCCTCCGTTCCGGCTGACCCGCGTCCGACCACCTCCCGCCCACACACGAGGGATTCATGCCCGCACCCACCCGGAGGACCGGCCGCATCCTCATTATCGACGACGAGGTCGAGCTCACGGCGGCTCTGTGCGAGACACTCCGCGACGAAGGGTTCGACGCGGCCGGGTTCGGTGACCCGACTGCCGGGCTCGACGCCCTCCGGGTCGGAGAGTTCGACATCTTACTGTCCGACCTGATGATGCCCGGGACCGACGGCATCCAGCTGCTCCGTGCGGCCCTCCAGTTGGACCCCGAACTGGTCGGGGTCATCATGACCGGGCAGGGGAGCATCCAGTCGGCTGTCGAGGCGATGAAGGCCGGGGCGTTCGACTACGTCCTCAAGCCGTTCCGCCTGCAGCAGGTGCTCCCGGTGCTGGACCGGGCGATGGAGGTCCGCCGGCTGCGGCTGGAGAACGCCCGGCTCCGGCGGGTGGTGAGCGAACTGACGTTCGAGTCCCCCCGGTACCACATGGTCGGCCAAAGCCGCGCCCTCCAAAAGGTCTTCCGGCTGGTCGAGAAGGTGGCCGGGACGGACGCCACGGTCCTCATCCGAGGGCCGAGCGGGGCCGGCAAGGAGCTCGTCGCCCGGGCCTTGCACGGGAACGGCCGGCGGCGTGACAAACCGCTGGTGACGGTCAACTGTGCGACCCTCCAGGAGGGCCTCTTGGAGAGCGAGCTGTTCGGGCACGAGCGTGGGTCGTTCACGGGGGCGGACAAGGCCAAATCGGGGCTCCTCGAGCTAGCCGAGGGGGGTACCCTTTTCGTCGATGAGGTTGCCGAGATGTCCCCGGCCCTCCAGGCCAAACTGCTGCGGGTGCTGGATGACGGCCGTTACCGGCGGGTCGGCGGGCTCCAGGAGCGGACGGCCGACGTGCGGGTCGTGGCGGCGACGCACCAGGACTTGGAGGCCCGCGTGGCGGAGGGCAAGTTCCGGGGGGACCTTTACTACCGGCTCAATGTCGTGACCGTGGACCTGCCGTCGCTGCGGGACCGGCGGGAGGACATCCCGGCCCTGGTCGATCACTTCCAGATGTCGCGGCCGGTCGGGCGGGGGCGGATGGCCGTGGCCCCGGACGCCTTGGACGCCCTGGTGAATTATGACTGGCCGGGGAACGTCCGCGAGTTGGCCAACGTGGTCGAGCGGGCCCAGATCCTGGCGGACGGGACCACCATCACGCCCGACGATCTGCCGGAGCACTTAATCCGTCGGGGGCCGAGACCTACCGTGCACCCGGTCGATGCCCCTGACGCCCTGAATACGGTCGAAGAGCGGCACGTGAGGGCGGTGCTGGAGCGGGTAGAGGGGAACAAGGTCCGGGCGGCCGAGGTACTGGGTGTGAGTCGGCGAACGGTTTACAGGCTCATTGAACGGTACGGCTTGACCGAAGCAACCTAACGACTGGCATCGATCTCGGCCGGCGAGAGTCGGATTAGTCCTGTCCGCGGCTCTAAGAGCCTGTCCAATAAGTGGGATTATCGGGTGAGGCGGCGGACCATCACATGGATCATGGCAACGTACACGAACGCCGTGCTGCTCGCGGTCGTCCGCTCGTAGTCCTTACTCAACCGGCGGTATCGGTTGAGCCACCCGAACGTCCGCTCCACGATCCACCGCTTCGGCTCGACCACGAACCCCTTCTGCCCCGGGTCTTTCCGCACCAACCAGACCACCACACGGGCGAACCACACGGCCCAGAACTCGACCGCCGCGTAGGCCGAATCGGCGAACACCCGGGTCAGGCGGGGGGCCGCAAACTTGGCCCGGAGCATCACCTCCCTCGCCCCGTCCCAATCCTGGATCGAGGCCGGGGTGACGGCCAGCCCCCAGACCAGCCCGAGGGTGTCAACGACGACGTGCCGCTTCCGCCCGCGGACCTTTTTTCCCCCCGTCGTACCCGGCCGGGCCGCCCTGCTCGGTCGTCTTCACCGTCTGGCTGTCCACGATACCCGTGGTCGGACGCCGGTTCTTCCCGGCCAGGAGCCGGACCTTCTCCCGGAGGGCGGCGTGGACCGCCTCCCGCGTCCCGTCGGCCTGCCACGCCCGGAAGTAGTGGAACGCGACCCGGTACGGTGGCAGGTCGTGGGGCAACGCCCGCCAGGTGCATCCCTCGCGGGCCTGGTACAGGATGGCGTTCGCGATCTCCCGCCGGGCATACTCGGCCGGCCGACCGCCGACCTTCGGCTTCGGGACCAGGTGAACCGACCGCTTCCACTGGCGGTCGGTCAGGTCGGACGGGTACGGCTTGCGGCTCATGCCTCAAACCGTAGCCCCCGACCCGCTTTTTGGACAGGCTCTAAAACGCTAAGCAGGCTCGCCGCGGTCCGTGCCTCGGCGGTACCCCGGCGACCGTGCCCGCCGGGGCACGGTACTCGTCGTCCCCCGCGACCAGCACGACCCGCCGGCCGTTGCCCGCTACCGTCTTCCCCATGAAGAAAGTGTGGTCGTTCGGCCGCGCCGTCGCCGGCAACTCCCCTGCTCGAACGCGAACGCCGCGTGCGCCCCTGTGAACTGGAGGACGGGCTACCCGTTGGCGGCGTTCGCCGCCGCCAGGTTGGCCGCTACGTCCTCCGGGTCCGCGTGGCGGCGGGCGTGGTTGCCCTTGGGACGGGAACGGACGGGCGTCACCCGACGGCGGCGATGGCCCGGCGGAGGTCGGCGAGCACCCTGACGACCTCCGCGGCCGGGTCGTGATCCTTCCACTTCATCGCCAGTGCCTCGATCGGCAGGTAGCCGCGATACCCGCCGGCGTGGACGACCCGGACGCGCCGGGCCAGGTCGGTCCGCGGCGAGTCCGGGGAACTGCGAAGCGTCTCCTTGATCTGCCAGTTGACGGCGTACGGGACCATCATCGCAACGTCACCGTACGGGTCGGCGGTCAGGTATTTGCCGGTGTCAACCAGCGCCCCGCACCACTCGTGGCCGAACCTCTTCAGCAGGCTCAGGTGCTCCGGCCCGGTCCTCAGGAAGTCGCCGTAGTTCTACACCGCCACCTGCACCCCGTACTTCTCGCCGTGGTCGGCGTCCGCCCGCGCGGCCCCGTCGGCGGCCGCCTGCCAGGTCTTGTGCGGGGCCTGCGGGCCGGCGAACACCCGGACGACCGGGGCACCGAGCCGGGCGGGCGCCTCGACCCAAGCCAGCGCGTGCTTCACCCCGGCGGCCCGGACCGCCTTGTCGGAGGTGGCGAAGTGGCAGACGCCGAACAGGTCGAGCCCCCGGGTCGGGTCCGCCTGGTTCTCGGTCAGCGGGTCCGGGAACGAGTAGGCGTTGAGGCCCGGGTTCAGGTAGGCCCCGCCCGCACGCGTGACGGACGCCTGACCGCGCGATCCGGTGGCGCGAGCGGGGCCAAGGCTGCCGCGGCGAGGAAGCCGCGGCGGGTGGCGGTTCGGGCGGTGGAAGGTACGGGGTCCACCGGGGTATGGGCTTCGTTCGGGTCGCGTGCCCGGCGCGCCGCGGGCCGCCGGCGGTCACTGGATGAAGATGAACTGCTTCGTGTTGAGGATCGCGTAGATCAGGTCTTCCACGTTGCCGCCGGCGGCCTTCGCCCAGGCGCGTCGCTCCCGATCGGTCGGACGCCGGGACAGGAGCGCGAGGTACGCCGCGGCCGCCGGGTCGGCGGCCGAAGCGACCGAGCGCATCAGCGGCGAGTGTGGCGACAACAGCCCCTTCGGGGAGACGAGGTCGCCGTTCATCAGCGCCAGCGCTTGTGGGATGGAGGGGTTCGGGTTCGCGTTCTCGACGAAGTCGCGGTCGCTCTGGCCCATCGTCCGAAGGAAGTGCCCACGCGGCGCGGGGCTGTCGAGTTCCGACGCCCGCCGCCAGGCCGTGGCTGCCTGCTCGCAGTACGCGACGAAGGCGGCTCGGTCTTCCGCCCGGACGCCGACCGTTGAGGCGAGGTCGCCGAGCCGCCGACGCTCGGCGTCGGCGTC
>JANPKP010000432.1:0-4137 GCA_031426095.1 Gemmataceae bacterium | reverse complement strand
GCCGGGTGGAAGAAGCTGACCGACCGGATCGGCGGCAAGGTGCAGCTCGTCGGCGACGACCTGTTCGTGACCAACACCGAGCGGCTCAAGCGGGGCATCGCCGAGGGGTGCGGGAACAGCATCCTCGTGAAGGTGAACCAGATCGGCACCCTGACGGAGACGCTGGAGTCGGTCGAGATGGCCAAGCGGAACAAGTTCACCGCCATCCTCAGCCACCGCAGCGGCGAGACGGAGGACGTGACCATCGCCGACCTCGCGGTGGCGACCAACTGCGGACAGATCAAGACCGGGTCGGCCAGCCGGACCGACCGGATCGCCAAGTACAACCAGCTCCTCCGCATCGAGGAGCAACTCGGGGCCGCGGCCGTGTACGGGGCCGAACTCCGGAAGTGACGGCCCCATGCCCACGCTCCTGAGCGACCCGCCGCGATCGGTTTACCTCGTCCTGCTGCTCGGGGCGGTCGTCGCCGGGGCGGTGGCCTTCCGCCGGCAGGATCGGCGGTCGTTCGCGGCGTTCGGCGTCGCGTCCAGCGTCCTGCTTCTCGTATGGCTGCTCGACCTCCTGTTCGAAAGCCCGCGTGAGGAGGCCGTCCGCCGGGTGAACGCGATGGCGGCGGCGGTCACGGCCCAGAAGCCCGACGACTTCGTCGCCCAGGTGTCCGACTCGTTCGACTCCAACGGCCGTCGGAAGGCCGACCTCAAGGCCGCTGTGTGGTGGGGACTTTTCAAGAGCGAGGGGGTCGAAGCCCAGACCTGGGACTTCTCACGCGACGACGTGGAGTACCCCGACGCGAACAGTGTTCGCGTCGGGTTCATGGCCAAGGGGAAGTCGCGGGACGGCGCGTTTGCGATGTACTACATGCAAGCTCTTGTCGTCAAGGACCCCGACGGGCAGTATCGGGTGAAAATGATCCAACCTTACGACCCGGTGAGGCGGACGGACCTCAAGGTCGACATCCCCAACTTCCCCTGACCCGGCGGCCCGTGAAGACGCTCGACGGCACCGAGATCGTGGACACCTTCGCCGAGGCGTTCCCGATGGCGGCCGCCCGGGTGGTGGTGACGGCCGCGACGCCCGCGTGGGCGGCCGAAGCGGCCCTGGCCGCGACGGGCTACGCGGCGTCCGTGATCGGCTGCGACGCCGAGGCCGGGGTCGAGCGCGATCTCGCCACTACTGAAACGCCCGACGGCCGGCCGGGCGTCAGCCTGCTCTTCTTCGCATTCAGCCGGGACGCGATTCAGAAGGCCGTCGTCAACCGCGTCGCCCAGTGCGTGCTGACGTGCCCGACGACGGCCTGCTTCAACGGCCTGCCCGTCGATCCTGCCCGGTCGCTTTCGGTCGGCGGCGGCCTCCGCTACTTCGGCGACGGCTGGCAGATCAGCAAGCTGCTCGACGGCCGGCGGTACTGGCGGGTGCCGGTCATGGACGGCGAGTTCCTGTGCGAGGACGTTTTCGGCACCGCGAAGGGGGTGGCCGGGGGCAACTTCCTCATCCTCGGCGAGTCACAGGCCGCCGCCCTCCTGGCCGCCGAGGACGCGGTACGGGCCGTCCGGGCGGTTCCGGGCGTCATCGCCCCCTTTCCCGGGGGGGTGGTGCGGTCGGGGAGCAAGGTCGGCAGCAAGTACGCGAAGCTGCGGGCGAGCACGAACGGGGCGTACTGCCCGACGCTCCGCGGCGTCGTCCCGTCCGAACTCCCGGACGGGGTGAACGCGGTGTACGAGGTGGTGATCGACGGCCTCGACCTCGCGGCGGTCGAGGAGGCGACCCGGCGGGGCGTGCGGGCCGCGTGCCGGCCGGGGGTCCGCCGCGTCACGTCGGGCAACTACGGCGGGAAGCTCGGCCCGTTCCACATCCACCTCCACGACGTGCTGTGGCCCGCATGACGACGCCCCACCCCTCGGACCGGCTCACGCTCACCCTCCGGGCGAGGCCGTCGGCCCCTCTCGAGCTCTACGGCGTCACGCCCGACAAGGTGGCGAATCTGTCCGCCGCCGAGGTCGCCCGCCTGCCGATTCTTTACGGCAACCGGCGGGACGAGTTGGGCCAGTTCTTCGACGTGACCGGTAGCCCGACGCCCGGCCAACTACACCTCGTCGGAGACACTGGAAGAGTGAAGGGCATCGGGGCCGGGATGTTCGCCGGGGCCATTCACGTCGAGTCCGACGTGGGGCCGCACGCGGGGGCCGGCATGACCGGCGGGGTACTGACGATCGGCGGGAATGCCGGCGACTGGCTCGGGGCCGAGATGGAGGGCGGGCGGATCGAAGTCGGGGGGGCGGCGGGTCATCAGGTCGGGGCCGCGTACCGCGGCTCCCGCCGGGGCATGACCGGGGGCACGATTCTGATTCGGGGGGAGGCCGGTGATGAGGTAGGGTTGCTGATGCGTCGTGGCGTGATCGCGGTGGGCGGCCGCTGCGGTCAGTATGCCGGCGCTTCGATGATCGCCGGTAGTCTCTTCCTGGTGGGCGGTGTCGGGCCGCGGGTCGGGGCCGGAATGAAGCGCGGCACCATCGTAACCTTCGGCCCCGCCCTCGAACTGCCGCCGTCGTTTCGCTTCGCTTGCCGCTTCAAGCCATCCATTCTGGCCGTCTACGCCGCGAGCCTGCGGGCCCTCTCCTTCCCCGTACCCTCATACCTCGGCGAGTCGGAGGTCGATTGCTTCCGCGGCGACCTGTTGACGGGCGGCCGCGGAGAGGTTTTCCTCCCCGCGGCTGGGGTATGAAGCCGGTCACGGCTTGGGGCCGTCGAGCGTGACGCCGACCTCCCGGACGCCGACCCCGATCTTGCCGTCCTGCACTTTCACGTTGCGGACGTCGGCCTTGCCCTCGTCGGGGCTGTAAACCACCACCTCGACTTCGTCCCCGGCCGACCGCAGGGCTGCGGCCAGGTCCGCCTGGCTCGACACGCGGCGGCCGCCGACTCGGACGATCACGTCGCCGACCTGGATGCCGGCCCGCCCGGCCCCGCCGCGGACGAGCTTGATCACCTCCAGGGCTTTATCGCCGGCCGGCTCGTCCGCCCCCACGTCCGTTTCTCCGGCGTCCGGGTCGTCGCCGTCGACCGGAACGGCCCGGACGGAGACGCCGAGGCGGGCGTTCACCACGGCGACGGCCCGGACCTCGAACCGCCCTTCGTTCGGGTTGTAGAAGACGACCCGCGACTTGCCGCCGGACGCCGTGAGGGCGGCCCGCAGGTCGTCGAACGTCCGGGTCCTCCAACCGTCCACGCGGAAGATCACGTCGCCCTTGCGGAGCCCCGCGTCGGCGGCCGGCCCGCGGTCGATCTCGGTGATCTGCAAGGCGGATGTCGAGGGCAGCGGGGCGGCGGGCGGTTCCGGGGCGGGCTCGGGGGCGTACACGGCTGGCGGCGCGGGTTCGTAGCCGCTCGTTACCGGGCCGGGGGCGTACCCCCCGCCACCGCCGTCACCCCCACCGCCACCGCCGCCACCGCCTCCGAACCGACGGGCGGAAATTCGCGAGACGATGTTCGAGGCGATTTGCGACCCGACCGACTGGGCGATGCCGAGGGCGACCTGGCCGGTCGGACCGCCGCCCCCACCCCCACCCCCGCCGCCAGCCGCCCTGGCGACGAACTTGCCCGCACCGCCCTGGAGGAGCCCGGCCCCGCCGGGCTTCAACCCCCCACCCCCGGGCTTCAACCCCCCGCCGGGCGGCCCCGCGGGGGCCGCCGAGGCGAACGCGAGGGCCAACCCTGCCGCCAGTGGCCAACGGGCGAGCGATCCGTGATTCGCGTGTCGAGCGGCGGCGAGCGTGGGGGTCGTGGGGGCGGTCGCGTTCATCGCACACCTTGGGGCTGGAAGCGGGAGGGACTACCCGAGCGAGCGAGAAGCGAGGGGAAGCGTTACACCCGACGACGTCACCGAGTTGGTACTCGGAAACCAGAAAGGGCTCGCGTCGATGTGCGACGCGAGCCATTCGGTCACACAGGGACAGGGACTGAACTTGAACCTTCACCCCCATGACACGGATAAGGCCCTTAGTGACTGTCCCATAAGAGGCCTGGGGGCCTAAAATGGCCCATGAGAAGCCGATCTTACCCGAGCGACATTACCGACCCCCAGTGGGCCTTGATCGAGCCACACCTGCCGGTCTATCCGGGCGGGCGGCCCCGCACCA
>JANPKP010000431.1:0-1579 GCA_031426095.1 Gemmataceae bacterium | reverse complement strand
CCCAGTGGGATCGATGCCCGGGTCGTTCTCGCATCCCAGGACCGGGCCGAACGTCTGCGACCTCCCTCGAAGCGGACAACGCCCCCGCAGCGTGGCCCTTGATCGCGGCCAATCGCCGAGCGAGGCGGGTCGCACCGGGGCCTGTGCGCCTGCGGGACCTCCGGATGGGGTCTTCGGCGGCCAGGCGGGACGATTTCCGCTGTCCGTGCCTTCCCGAATCCTCCGCGGGCAGGAACGCCCGGCCCGCGCGCACTTCTCCCGGGCAGCCCAGGCCCTGGAGCCGGATTCCGAGGAGAGGGGCCGCGCCCTGGCGATCGCAGCCGGTCGCCACTCCGATACTATCGGGAGGCGTAGGGGCGTTGAGCACCCCCGGCTCCTTGACAACCCGGATCATCAGTGCGGGCCCCGCCCGACGCCCAGGGAACCCAGACGTCGCGAAAATGTGAATTTGCAGAACGAACCCAATGGGGCCGCCCCCGCCACGACATGCCATCGGACCCAAGTTCAATGAAAATTAGGATGTACGTCGGAATTTCGGAGCGAACCGGGCAGAGTTTCGACGGAAAACGAACCCAAAACGAAGCCAAAACGAACCCAAAACGAAGCCAATCTGGGGCCTCCAGGCGGGGAAGCGACCCTTCGCCATCGTTCGTCTCGGTACGGATGCGTCAACATCGTCGGGCGTATCCCGAGAGCCTCCCGGCTTCGAGGCTCCGCGAGGCGAGGTCAGGCGGGCGTGGCGCGTCCCTGGGCCGGTCGATCACGTCAAGGTCCGGGTGGCACGGAGCCGCCGCAGGCGGGCGGCACGTCGGGCCTTCCTGCTGAGCTTCTTTGGCGGGGCCTCGTTCGTGGGCGGTGTCGAGGCCCGGACCGACGAGGGCGAGGGCGAGGGCGAGGGCGACGAGACCGACATCGCCGGGGGCTTCGCGGTCGGGGGGGCCGGCGGCGGGGGCGAGGCGGTCCAGCGGGCCGACCCCGCCCCGTAGTTGGCCACCGATTGCGGGTCGAGCCCGGGGGTGGCCCGGCCGAATCCCGGCTGGCCGAACGCCAGCGAGGTGGCCCCCTGGGCCGTCCCGAGCAGGGACCACACGGCGTTGTCCGGCCGGTAGACCGCCAGGTCGGCCCGACCGTCGCCGTCGAAGTCGGCGGGCACGGGGACCTGGGTCCGGGGGGCTCCGTGGGTCGTCTCCGTCTGCGGACCGCCCGAGTTCAGGAGGAACCACTGGCCGGAGGTGGGCCGGTACACGGCCACGTCGGCCCGGCCATCGCCGTCGAAGTCGGCGGGCACGGGGACGTCCACGCCGGGAAGGCCATAGCTCAGGGTCCTCGCGGGGCTGGCCGATCCGAGGATCGCCCACGAGGCGTCGGTGGGCCGGTACACGGCCACGTCGGCCCGGCCATCGCCGTCGAAGTCCGCCGGCACGGGGACGTCCACGCCGGGCAGGCCGTAGTTCAGGGTCGTGGCGGAACCGGACGAGGAGTTCAGGATCGACCAGCGTGCGGTGCCGGGCTCATAAACGGCGAGGTCGGCCTTGCCGTCGCCGTCGTAATCGGCGGGCACCGGGTTGTCCCGGCCGGG
>JANPKP010000430.1:0-2748 GCA_031426095.1 Gemmataceae bacterium | reverse complement strand
CGCCGGCAGGCCGGGGCCGGCGAGCGCCGCCGGCGGCTCCTTGATGCCCCACACCAGGCCGAGCCGGCCGAGCGTGCGGATGACGGCGTAGCTCTGGTCGAACTCGTACCCCGGCACCGGCGGCCGGCCCAACCGCGAGGGCGACCGGCCGTTCGGCCCCGGCGGCCCGCCGCGCCCGCCGCGCTCCCAGTCGGCGGGCCGACCCGCTAGTGCCCCCGCGTTACCGCAAAAAACGGTAACGGGATTCGCAAAGCCTTCGCAAGCCGGAGGAACGGGCCGGCCCGACACGCAAAAAGCGGTAAAAACTGGTAACGGCCCCCGCCCCGCCAGCCCGCCGCCCCGCCCCCGCAAGCCCCGGCCGTCGTGATGTTCCAGCATACCGCCCGCGTTCTCGACCACGTCCGGCTGGCCGAGCGGACCTACCGCGTCCGGATCCTCTGCCCGCCGGTCGCGGCGGCCGTCCGCCCCGGCCAGTTCCTCATGCTGCGCCTGCCGGGCACCACCGACCCGCTCCTCGGCCGGCCGTTCGCCCTGTACGACACCGTGCTCGACGCCGCCGGCACGCCCGTGGCCGTGGACGTGGTCTACCTCGTCGTCGGGAAGATGACCGGCCGGCTGGCGGACGTGCCCGTCGGCGAATCGGTGGAAGTCTGGGGCCCGCTCGGCAAGCCGTTCCTCGACGTGGGCACGCCGGAGCGGGTGACGTTCGTGGCCGGCGGCATCGGGCAGACGCCGTTCCTGGCCTTCGCCCGCGAACTCCTCGGCACCCGCGGCTTCGGCGGCGACGCCCCCCGCAAGCGGGCCGCAGCAGTCACGCTCTTGTACGGCGTGCGAACGGCCGCCCTCGCGGCGGGCGTGGACGACTTCCGCGCCGCCGGCGTGGACGTGCGACTCGCCAGCGACGACGGCAGCGCCGGCTACCACGGCTACGTCACGCAACTGCTCGAAGCGGGCGGGCCGACGGGGCCGCTGGTCGGCTGCGGCCCGGAGCCGATGCTGCGGGCGCTCTCGGGAATCGCGGCGAAGTGGGGGGTGCCGTGCCAGGTGTCGCTGGAGACGCCGATGGCCTGCGGCGTCGGCGTCTGCTTCAGTTGCGTGACGCGGGTGAACACGCCCGACGGCGGGTGGGACTACAAGCGGGTGTGCGTGGACGGCCCGGCGTTCGACGCCGCGGGGCTGGCGTGGGGTGGGGAAGTGTGAGTGTGGGGTGTGAGTGTGTGAAAAATGCCAAAAGCCCAGGGATGGCCATCCCTGGGCTTTCTTTTCGCGCCTTGCGTTCGAGCTAGTTCCGGTCCGCCCGGTTCGCCCGCAGGCGGTGGACGTGCGGGCGGGGGTGGGAGCCGAAGTCGTGGCGGATGACGCCGGGAATCGCCGGGCGGGCGTCGGCCCCGACGAGGCGGACGAACGGGAGGGAAGCGAAATCGCCGTCCGTGGCGGGGGTCGCGTCCTGCGTCTTCCGTTGTTTCGTCTGGCCCCGGCGGGCGGCCTCGAAGCGGATGCGGGCTTCGAGGCGGTCGAGTTCGCGGCCGGCGGCGCGGAGGAAGCGGGCCTTGCGGACCACCCCGCGGGCGTCGTCCACCCGGCCGGTTTCGAGAAACCCGTCCACCAGAACGCGGACCACGGCGGCGTTCCCCGGGGCTATCGCGGCGGCGGTGCGGAGTGCCTTCAGCCCCCGCTTCACACGCCCGCAGCGGACGGCGGCCCGGCCGAAGGCGGCGGCGTGCTTGGCGACGCCGGGGGCCAAGCGCATGGCCTTGGCATACCAGCGGGCGGCCCGGCCGTCCTCGCCGAGGGGGTCGTCCTCGAACGACCGGCCGACGAGGGCGTGGGTGTCGGCGCTGGCCGGCTCCAGGGCGAGGGCGGCCCTGAGGTGGCGGCGGGCGGCGGCGAACCGCAGGAGGTCGAGGCACACCTCGGCGGCGAGCCGGCGGGCGTCCGCGGCCACGGGGGCCGGGAGGTCCGGGGCGGCGAGCAGCCGGGTGAGGTTGGCCAGGGCGTCGGCCCGACGGCCGGCCCGCGCCAGGGTGCGGGCGCAAGCCCAGCCGTCGTGGAGGAAAGTGAGCATCCTGCTCATCAGAGCCTGCCTTCCGTGCAGGTGTTTCCGCGAATGCGTTGTGCGAGTCGTGAGGAAGATATACCGGCGCGCGACACCCCCGCAAGAGTAAATCTGATGCCGTTGCCCGAACGAAAATTCCGAATAATCCGCGGCACCGGCACCACCCTACCACCCCCCGCGATCCGCTCAAGCGGGCCGCCGCAGACGCCGATGAAATCGTGGGGGAATTGCCCGTCTCGTCGTCCGCCCGCCGCCCGGGGGTCTGCTGTGGCCTGGTTCCACTTCGGCATGAGTCGCCGGCCGTTCGGCTTCGTGGCCGACGCCGAGAGCTACTTCCCGGCCGCCACCCACGAGGCCGCCCGGCACGACCTGGCCGCCGCCTTCGACCGCGGCGAAGGGGTGGCCCTGCTCGACGGGCCGGGCGGCGTCGGCAAGACGCTCACCGTTCTCTCGTGGCTCGGCCGGCTGCCGGCCGAAGTGCCCCGGGCGTGGGTGTCGAACGTCCACGCCGCCATGCCCGCCGACCTCCTGCAAGCGATCCTCTTCGACCTGAACTTGCCGTACCAGGGTTTGGGCGAGCAGGAACTGCGGCTCGCGGTTACGGCCACACTCCTGGACAGCGTTCAGGCCGGCCGCCCGACGGTGCTCGTGATCGACGAGGCCCAAAACCTTACGCCGGCGGCGCTCGAAGA
>JANPKP010000429.1:0-7725 GCA_031426095.1 Gemmataceae bacterium | reverse complement strand
ACGAGGCGTACCTCGACGCCTTCACGGCCGTGCTCAAGGAAGACCTCGCCAAGCTCGACCACGAGCCGGAGCACCTCGTCATCAGCTTCCACGGCATCCCGCAGAAGTACGCCCAGCGGGGCGACCCGTACCCGCTCCACGTCGTCCGCACGACACGCGGGCTGGTGAAACGGTTGGGGCTGCCGCGGGCGAAGTGGACGCAGACGTACCAGTCGCGGTTCGGCAAGTCGCCGTGGCTCAAGCCGTACACCGACGACGTGCTGGCGAAGCTGGCCCAGAAGGGCGTGAAGCGGGTGGCGGTGGCCCTGCCGGGGTTCACGGCCGACTGCCTGGAGACGGTGGACGAGATCGGCCGGGAGTCGGCCGAGGTGTTCGAGGCGGCCGGCGGCGAACACCTGCACGCCTGCCGCTGCCTGAACGACCACCCCCGCTGGATCGAGGCGATGGCCCAGATCGTGCGAGACGAGGGGCACGGGTGGATTGCGGAGTGAGGAGACAGGAGACAGGAGACAGGAGACAGGAGACAGGAGACAGGAGACAGGAGACAGGAGACAGGAAAGGATGCCACAATGGGCTTCACCTTCCAAGCATTTTCGGTGACGTCACCCCATCCTCGCCCACCACGCTCACGCACACCGTCGCCGGCTTCGCGGCCCGGGTGAGGGTTCGCACCGCGTCCGCCGGCAGGTCGTCGGCGTCGGTCAGCACCAGCACGAACGTCGGGGCCAGCCGGCCGGCGAGGCGGAGGGCGTCGGCGTGTTCGCTGCGGCCGAGCGGCTCGACGGCCGCGAGGAGGGCCGCGGCGTGTTCGACGTTCGCGGCCGTCGCCGGCACGCACCCGCCCGGGAGCAACGTCCGGGCGCTCCCGGCGTACACGATCACCTGGAACTTCACCTCGGGCGGCTGCCTTCGGAGCGTGGCGAGAATCGATCGCCGGGCGCGGTCGAAGCGGCCGCCCTGCCCCATGCTGCCGGACGCATCGAGGACGTACACGACCGCCTGCCCGGGGGTGAGAGCGCCGTGGACTGGCGGGCCTCCGCCGGGCGTGGGGGCTGATGGCGTGTCGGTGCCGCCGGCGGGTTGAACGGGGCCAGCCGGCTGAAACTGGCGGATGCGGGCGAGGATGTCGGCGGGCAGCGTGCGGGGCGGCGACGGCACTTCGGGCCGCGACCCGGTGGGCGACGAGGGGACTTCCTTCTTGTGGCCCGGGCTTCCAAGCCCGGGCTGGTCCTCGACCGCGGGCCTGGAAGCCCGGGCCACAAGATCGGGGGGTCGCGCCGCCACGTCGAGTTCGGCGACGTGAACCACGAGCGGGGAGTCATCCCCAACTCGCGTGTCGAGGGCGGGCTTGCTCGCGGCCGGCGTCTCACGCGCGAGTCGGCCGCAGAGAACGACGGCCCCCACGAGAACGAGGTGCCCGGCGACCGACGCCGCGACCGCGAGCCGGAACGGCCGCCGTGTTCCGCGCATGGAATTACCCCCGTGGCGGCGGGGGTGATAACGCGACCGTGACGGCGGGGCAAGGCGAACGCTTACTTCGGCGGCACGTACCCCGGCGGGGCGACGACCACCTCGAAATCGCCCCCCTTCACTTTGCGGAACTCCTCGTGCAGCGGCGGCAGCCGCGGGTCGGCCGACGTGGACATGCCCCAGTCGATGCCGTTGTCGGCCATCAACATGCCGTACCGCTTCAGAGCCGTCAGGATCGTCCGGGCCTCCGGCGAGAACCGCGACACGTCGAAGTCGGCCCGCAGCCGGAACCGCTCGCCCATCCGCGGCAGGCTTTCGTCCGTGAGTCGGCTGGCGAAGTGCGTCGCCGGGTACACGTACGCCTTCCGCGACCGCTTCACCGTGAACCGGAGCGCGTGGTCGATGACGCCGCGCTTCAGCTCGTCGTGCCGCACGATGGCGGGGAAGATCGGCAGCCCGGCGGCGTCGGTCGAGGTCCAGCCGTCGGGCCGCAGCTTGTTGCTCTTGAGGTCGAACACGGCGGTGCAGGCGGCCTGCCAGCCGGCGTCGGTCTTCTTGAACTGGTAGAACTCGTACACCTTCCCGGCCGCCGGGTCGACCACCGTCGCGTGCCGGTCGCCGTCAAGTTTGGCGGCGTCGCGCTGCACGTCGTCGAGCGTGGAGCCCTTGAGCTTCGGGTTGCGGGCGAAGTTCGCCGGCCACCCCTCGACGGGCACGTTGTCGGGCACCGGGAACGGCCCCGGGTCGGACTCGTCGGGGTAGCCGACCACCTTCACCGGCACCCGCTTCTGCCCCGGCGGGACGAGGACGAACGTCATGTCGTCGTTCGCCCGCAGCGGCTTGTCGGCCCCGACCGAGGCCACGATCCGCCTCGAGTTCGGGTGAAGGGGCCAGTCCTCGACGAGCGTGTTCCACGGGTTGTCGGCCGGGAACACTTCGAGCGCGGAGCAAACGGCGTCCGCCCCCGGGGCGTCGAACGGCGTCGGCTTCTCGACCTTCGGCGGCGTCGCCGCCTTGAGCCGGGCGAGGCGTGCGAGGTCCGTCTTGGGGGCATACCTCGGCGGGTCGGCGGCGACGAGGCCGACGGCGGCCGCGCCGGCGAGGAGGGCCGCGAGAGTGAGGCGAAGCATGGGAGAGCCTCGTGAAGAACCCCTCCCCCGGCCCCTCCCCTGAGAAGGGAGGGGAGGAAGAGAAAGTGTCCGGCTCCCCCTTCCCTCCCAGGGAAGGGGGCTGGGGGTTAGGTTCCGGCCTTGAGTTGCGTTTCCGCCACGTCGAGCGCCCGCAGGAGGCTCATGGCCTTGTTCACCGTCTCCTGGTACTCGCTCGCCGGCACGCTGTCGGCCACCAGCCCCGCACCCGCCTGCACGTAAGCGGTGGTGCCGAGCATCACCATCGTGCGGAGCGCGATGCAGGTGTCCATGTTACCGCTAAAGTCCACGTACCCGACGCCCCCGCCGTACGGCCCCCGGCGGTGCGGCTCCAGCTCGTCGATCACCTCCATCGCCCGAATCTTGGGGGCCCCGCTGAGCGTCCCCGCCGGCAGGCTCGCCCGCAGGGCGTCGAACGCCGTCTTCCCCTCCTGCAAGATGCCGGTCACGGTGCTCGACAGGTGCATGACGTGGCTGTACCGCTCGACCGCGAGCAGGTCGCCGATGCGGACGCTGCCGAGCTTCGCCACCCGGCCGATGTCGTTGCGGGCGAGGTCGACGAGCATGATGTGCTCGGCCCGCTCCTTCGGGTCGTCGAGCAGTTCGGCCGCCAGCCGCTTGTCGTCCTCCTCGGTGGCCCCCCGGCCGCGGGTGCCGGCCAGCGGGCGGACCACCATCTCGGCCCCGCCCGGCCCGTCCTCGACGCGGCAGAGGATTTCCGGCGACGCCCCCACGAGCGTCACGTCCCCGGCCCGCAGGAAGAACATGAACGGCGACGGGTTCACCACCCGCAGGGCCCGGTACACGTCGAACGGGTCGGCCGCCGTCTCCGTCTGGAACCGCTGGCTCAACACCACCTGGAACACGTCGCCGGCGTTGATGTACTCGATGCACTTGCGGACCGCGTCCTCGAACCCCTCCTTCGTGAAGTTCGACCGGTACCGCGACGGCGGCGACGCCACGGCGACACCCTTCGGGTCGATGTCCGTGAGCGGCAGGTCGGCGACGCCCGAGCGCAGTTGCTCCACCAGCTCGTCGCACCGCCGGCACGCCTCGTCGTACTGCCTCCTCAACTCTTCTTCCCTGCCGCCTGCCGACTGCGAACTGCCAACTGCCACATGGGCGTGCGCGACGACGGCGATCGTCTTGTCGATGTGGTCGAACACGACCATGCGGTCGTAGAAGCCGAAGCTCAGGTCGGGGACGTGGCGGTCGTCGGGCGGGGCGTTCGGCAGCCGCTCGACGTAGCGGACGGTGTCGTACCCGGCGTACCCGACGGCCCCGCCGCAGAAGCGGGGCAGGCCGGGGACGTGCGGGGCGCGGAAGGCCGCGATCATGTCTTCGAGCACCTTGAGCGGGTCGGCCGACTCGCCCTCGACCCACGGGCCGTCGCCGTCGCGGGTGCGGGTGCGGGGGCCGAACGCCTCGAACGTGCGGAACGGCCCGGCCCCGAGGAAGCTGTACCGGCCGACCCGCTCGCCGCCGACGACGCTCTCGAAGAGGAACGCCCGCCCCCCCCCGCCGAGCCGCTTGAAGGCGGACACCGGCGTGAGGCCGTCCCCGAGCAGCCGGCGGTACACGGGCACGACGGTGTGCCCGGCGGCGAGGGCGGCGAACGCATCGAACGGCGGGCGGTGCGGCATGGCGGGCTCGGGGCTTCCGGGGGCGCGACCCGGCTATTGTCCGAACCCGGGCGGCGGGCGGCCAACCCCGCGGCGGTCAGTCGGCGAGGAGCGGGGTGAACCCGGCCTGGGCGAAGTGGCGGTCGGCCGTCAGGGCGTCGGCGAGCCCGCGGTCGGCCATGACCACGAAGGAGATGCAGTCGGTGAGCGACCAGTCCTTGTCCGGCCGGCGGGCGTAGAGTTCGACGCCGCGGTCCCACAGGTCGCCGGACGACGGCACGACCTCGACGAGCGGCGAGGCCGACAAGGCGGCCAGGAGCTTGACGACGGACGACCGCTGGGACGCGTGGCTCAGGTAGTTGGCCACTTCGAGCAGGACGTACTCGGTCGTGGCCGAACGCACCCACAACGCGGCGGCCGCCACCGCCCGGTCGTGGCCGGCGTCGCGGGGGTTGAGGTAGGCAATGTAGAACGACGAGTCGGCGAACACCGCGGTCATTTCTTGGGGTGCCCGTACAGGTAGTGGTCGAGGTTCCGCGACGCGTCCTCGGGCAGCCCCTCGGCGATGCCCAGGCAGTCCTTCAACTGCTCGAACAGCGTGGGCGGTTCCGCCCCCCCGGCCGCCGATTTCGGGCCGGCCGGGACGGGGGCGCGGACCACCACCTCGACCTCCGCCCCCTCCGGGAGCGGCGGCGGGGCGTCGAGGACGACGGCCCCGTTCAGGATTCGGCCGCGTAGCGTCATGGCATTCCCCCGGGAGTCGGCTTCCGCCCCCATTCTACCCGCCCGCTCACCCCCCGTCGCCCGGCGGGCCGCCGGCCGCCCCCTCCACCAGCCTCACCTCGTCGGCCGTCAGCCCGTACAGGTCGTACACCAGCCGGTCGATCGCCCCGTCGGTCGCCGCGATCCGCCCGGCCACCGCCGCCCGGTCCGACGGCACCTTCGCCCCCACGTCGTCCGGCCGGTACTGAAACGGTAGTCTGGCCCGGGTCAGCCCGTAAGATAGGCGAGAGACGCACACTTCGAACCCCGGACCCGCGGATGACTACGACGGCCGAGCTGTTGTGCGTCCGCCCGCGGTCGCGGTCGCCGTGGCCGTCGCGGCTGGCCGTGGTCGCCGACCGACTCTTCGTCGAGTACGGCACGCCGCGGCTCGGGAACTTCCGGGACCCGGTCAAGGAAATCTTCTACATCCTGCTCTCGGCCAAGACGACGGACGCCCAATACCGCGCCAGCCACCGCCGCCTGTGGGCCGCTTTCCCGAAACTGTCCGACCTCGCGGCCGCCCCGGTGCCCGCAATCCGCGCGTGCATCCGGTCGGGCGGCCTTGCCGGCAAGCGGGCCCCGCAAGTCCGCCGGACGGCCCGCGCGTTGATCGCGGCCGGCGGAACCCACCCGGTCCGGTATTTGAAAGCCCTCGACGAGCGTGCGGCGTTCGCGTTTTTGCGGAGTTTGCCGGGCATGGGGCCGAAATCAGCGCTCTGCGTCCTCATGTACAGTCTCGGGGTCGATGCCTTTCCGGTCGATGTCAACGTGCAGCGGATCGCCGAGCGGATGGGGGCCGTCCCGGCGGGGCTGAAACACTACCAGGCCCAGCGCCTTCTCGCCGCCCTCGCGCCGCCCGGCCGCGCCCGGGAGTTGCACGTCGGGATGGTCGCCCACGGTCGCATAATCTGCCTGCCCCGCCGGCCGCGGTGCCACTCGTGTACGCTGGTCGATCTCTGCCGCCGCGGGCGGAAGGAAGTGGCGACGAATGACCGCTGAACGCACCACGCCCCGCCGGCCCGTCGCGGTCGACCTGTTCTGCGGGGCCGGCGGGATGTCGCTCGGGTTCGAGCGGGCGGGGTTCGACGTGGCCCTCGGCGTCGATCGCGACGGCTACCACGTCGCCGCCCACGAGCGGAACTTCCCGCACGGCGTGTCCATGTGCCGGTCCGTCTCCGAACTGACCGCGGACGACGTGTTCGCGGCCGTCGGCGGGCGGGCGGTCGATGTCGTTTTCGGCGGTCCCCCCTGCCAGGGGTTCAGCCACATGGGCCACCGGGACTCGCTCGACCCGCGGAACACGCTGGTGAACGAGTTCGTCCGGGTCGTGCGGGAGGTCCGGCCGAAGGCGTTCGCGATGGAGAACGTCCCCGGCATGTCGTCCGGGGCCACGCGGGCCGTCCTCGACGACGCCCTCGCCCAGTTCGAGGCGTGCGGGTACCGGGTCACACACCCCGTCCGGGTCGTCGACGCGAGCCACTTCGGCGTCCCCCAGCGGCGGAAGCGGCTCATCGTCCTCGGGCTGCGGGCCGACGTCGGCGGCGAGATCGCTTACCCCTCGGCCGCCCCCACCGGGACGCCGGCCCGGCCGACCGTATGGGAGGCGCTCGCCGACCTGCCGGACGTGGACGAACGCGACGACCTGTTCGCCCGCAACGACACGCCCTACGCCGCCGAACCGCTCTCGGACTACGCCCGGTCGATGCGCGGGCGGAGCGTCGATCCGAACGACTTCTCCCACCCCCGGGCGTGGGACGCCGGCCGCTGCACGGGCTGCCTCCGCGTCCGCCACACGGACAAGGCCGTCGCCCTCTACCGGGCGACGCCGAACGGGGCGATGGTGCCGGGCCACAAGCTGCCCAAGCTCGACCCCGACGGCGTCGCCCCCACGCTGCGGGCCGGCTCGGACTCGTCGCACGGGTCGTACACCGCGCCGCGGCCGATCCACCCGTTCCGCCCGCGGTGCATCACGGTCCGCGAGGCGGCCCGCCTGCACGGCTTCCCCGACTGGTTCACCTTCTACCCGCTGAAGTGGCACGGCTACCGCCAGATCGGCAACGCCGTCTGCCCGCCCGTGGCGCACGCGTTGGGCGCGAGCATCATGTTCGCGCTGGGCGTCCGCCCGTCGCGGCCGACGAAGGCGATCCCCCTGACGGACGAATTCCGCCTGCCGCCCGACCGCCCGCGGGGTTTGAAGCGCGTCCCCCAGGTCGTCCACTACCCGCCGGTAATCGACCGCCTGTTCCGCGATAGGTTCGACGAACGGCGGCGGACGTTGACAGCCCCGGCGTTCTCGTTCGCCGACGTGCAGGCGGCTGTCGCCGCAACCGGGGGCGCGCTGACTTGGGTCCGCGCCGACACCTTCCTGACCGAGATCGCCCGCAGCCGCAACGTCCGGCGGCTCCTCGAACCGTGCCTGCGACACGGCTACACGGTCCGCAAATTCGCCGCCGGCGGGGCCATCGGCCAGTTCGTGCCCCTCGGCCACCCCGAGGGGCTCGAAGTCAAGTCGCCGCCGAAGCCCGCGGCCCCGACCGGGGCCGTCGCAAAGGGAGCCGCCCGTGGCCAAAAAGCGATCTTCTAACACTACAGCGCGGGTTTCTTGACGGTCGATAGAACTGGTATCGGGAGGGAATCCGATGACCGAGCAGGAAATCGCCGCCCTCGGGCCGGCGTTCGCCGCCGAACTCCGCGCCTACCGCGGGTGCTTCAAGCAGGAC
>JANPKP010000428.1:0-6602 GCA_031426095.1 Gemmataceae bacterium | reverse complement strand
CCGCCACAAACGGCCGCCGGCGCCCCCGGGCGCCCGGGGGGGCGCCGGGCCTATCGGCGACCACCCCGCCCCCCCCCCCCCTGCCCGCCCGCCCGACTTGATGACTCGGTTCTACGTCTTCGCGCCGTACACCGCCGCCGGGTCGAACACCCGCTCGCCGACGGTCTTCACGTCGTCGCCGGCCAGCTCGCGGAAGAAGCAGCTCGGGTAGCCCTCGTGGCAGGCCGCCCCGCCTACTTGCGTCACCTTCAAGAGCACCGTGTCGGCGTCGCAGTCGATGAACACGCCTCTCACGAGTTGGACGTTGCCGCTCTCCTCGCCCTTCCGCCAGAGCTTGTTGCGGCTGCGGCTGAAGTAGACGGCCCGGCCGGTGCGGACGGTCTCGGCGAACGCCTCCCGGTTCATCCAGGCGAGCATCAGGACTTCGCCGGTGGCGGCGTCCTGGGCGACCGCGGGGATCAGCCCGCCGGCCTTGTCGAAGTCGAGGTCGATCATGGGGACACTCGGGGAACGAAAACGCCCCCCGCGGTCGTGCGGGGGGCGAAGGGGTTGGCGAATCGGGACGGGCGCGGCTTAGTTGATCTGCAGCACGTCGACCCCGTTGACGGCCCAGTTGGTGCTGCCGTTGTTGCCCTGGGCGAGGGTGCCGGCGAACAGGCTGAAGGCGAGGTTGAGGGTGGTCGCCGAGGTCGTGGTGACGGTGTACGTGACCGTCTTGAACACCCCACCGTTGTTGGCGGAGTAGGTGGCCCCGGCGGGGACGGGCGACGAGGCCGGCGTGGTCGGCGTGACCGTCGCCCCGGACGCCGTGGCCGTCACCTGCGTCTGGCTCTTGGTGGCCGGGATGCCGGTGTACACGGTGATCGAGTACGTCTTGTTGGCGACCAGGTCGACCTGGAAGGTGGCCGGGGTCGATGCCGTGCCGGTGATCCCGTCCCGGGTCAGGGCGGCCCCGGTGCTGACCGAGTACGAATTCACGGCGGCCGTGAACCCGTAGTCGCCCAGGGTCGCGTAGCGGGCGGTCGCCGCGTCGAGACCGATGAACCCGGCGGCAACCGTCTGGCTGCTCGGCCCGAAGTCGAACTTGCGCGTCCTGCGGAGGTCTTCGACGGCCGTCTCCGTGCTGCCGACGGGGGCGTTGCTGCGGACCATCCCGGTGACCGCGGTCCCGGCCCCGGTCCCGCCGAGCGACACCTTGGTGGTGAACCCGTCGGCGGCGTCGAGGAGCGAGATGGCGGCCGCGTTGGTCCCGCTCACGCCCCCGAGGATCGATCCGTTCAGGAAATTGACCTGCAGGTTGCTCTTCGGGGCGGCGGCGGCGGCCCGCTCGGCGGCGTCGGCCCCGGGCAGGAAGGTCGTGTTCGCCGGCGGGCTGTTGTTGAGCCTCACGCCCACGATGCCGCCGATGGTGGCGCTGGTGACGGACACGGTCGTGTTCGTGGTGCTGCCGCCGTAGATGGGGTCGGACCCTTGCACGTCGAGGCCGACGGCGCTGTTGCCGACCGCCCCGCCCGAGATCGTGACCCCGGTCCCGACGTTGTACAGGCTGATCCCGCGGCCGAACGACCCGGTGGTGTAGCCCACCCCGGCCGGGTACGCCGAGGAGGTCGGGCTGGTGAACCCGCTCGCGTTCACGTAGTTGCCCGTCAGGGCGACGGACGACCCGTAGAGGCCCTGGACGTTGATGCCGCGGCTCGGCTCGAAGCCCGAGGTGTCGGCGTTCATCGGGTCGCTCGTGTAGACGTAGTTCCCGTCCACCGTCAGCGTGCCGCCGCCGTAGACGAGGTTGATCGAGATGCCGATCGAGTCCTTGCTGACCACGATCGTGTTGCCCGAGATCGACTTCGCGTCGGGCAGCCCGACCCCGTCGATCTGGATGCCGAACTGCTTGGGCGGCGACCCGAGCCCGTTCGGCATGGTGATGGTGTTCCCGGTCACGGTGGCGATCGTGTTGTTGAACAGCCCGATGCCGGCGTAGCCCTCGGCGAAAGCGGTGTTGTACCCGAAGTTGCTGATCACGTTGCCGGTGATCGTGTTCCCGGCCCCGGCCTGCTGGAGGACGATGCCGTCGCCGCCCAGGTTCCTGATGACGTTATCCGTGATCGAGGTGTCGCTCACCGGGATCGTGATGCCGGGGGCGAAGTTGTTGATGATCCCGGCGCTGGCCCCGGTCGCTGCGGTCGTGTTGCCGTTGAACGCCGCCGTCACGCCGCCGTCGAACGTGAACCCGCTGATGCTGACCCCGCTCGCCCGCAGGCTCACCAGGTAGCCCGTGCCCGGCGCGGTCACGAACGTCGAGCCGCTCCCGGCCCCGGCCAGGGTCACGTCGGTGCTGATCGCCAGCGACTCGTTGTACGTGCCGGCGGCGACGGAGATGGTGTCGCCGTCGGCCGAGGCGTCGAGGGCGGCCTGGATAGTGGCGTACATGGCCGGGCCGTTGTCATCGACGGTGAGGACGGCCGGCACGGCCCGCTCCTCGAGCCCTTCCATGAACCGCCCGAGCGGGCTCGGCCGGCGGCGGATGGTCCGGGGCTTGGCGTTCGGCACCATCAGGCGGCGGAACAGGTTGGTGATAGACATCGCGGGCGACACTCCTCGGTGGGTCCGGCTTGGGAAAGCTCGGGTAGGGTTGTTCGAGTCTGTTCGCCGCCCGCGTGCGGTTCGGCGGGGGCGATTCGACGGCGGGGTCCGGAGTGACTCCGCTGGGAGAGCGCCCTCGGGAAAATTCACGGCGACAGAGAGGCTTCGGGAGGGAGCCCACTCGTCGGTGCGCCGGCGTAATCTCGGTAGAGCGAATGAGATTCTGTCCGGATGACGGCCTTAAGGCAAGTTCATTCGCCGGCTTTTTCCGCTTAACCGGGTCAATTTTGCCATTCCTTCACCGTTGCCCCATCCTCACAAATCTTGCACCCCTCGAATTCCGTGCCCCGCTCCGAACGTGGGGCCGGCACTCCGGCCCGCCCCGCACGTCACCCCGGCGGTGCCCCGAGGGAGCGATTGTGCCCGCATATTCAAGGGATTTTTCCCCGACGGCCGGGGCTTGAGTGGGGAGGGGGTTTGCGGGTGCTGCGGATCTTTCGCCCCCGGAACCGTCTACGGGCTCTGCGGGGGCGCTCCGGGTTGTCCGGGACGTGAGGATTTTCCAGATCGGATCAATTCTGCGGACCGGACGGCCGATATCCCCTGAGGGACGAGACCCGGCGGGCGTGTGAGGAGGCGGCGGCATGGGCGGACACGATCGCACCCGGACGGGCTGGGCGGCCCCCGCGCTGGTGGCCGGGCTCGCCCTCGGTTTCGCCGGCCAGGTTACCGCCCAGACGCCGACCGACCCGCGGCCGCTGCCCGCGTCCGTGGTCGTTCCGCCGCCCGAAGTGTACTACGGGGCGACCCGCGTCACCCCCGAGCCGGCCCCGCCGCCCCTCGTCGATTCGCAGGTGGTGCCGGCCACGGTCCGCCCGCTGCCGGTCGATCCCGCCCCCGAAGCCCTGGCGGAGAGCCTCCGCACGGCCGAGGAGCGGACGCGGTCGCTGTCGGCCGCCGCCGCCGGCCTGCTCGACAAACTCGCGGCCGCGGCCGAAGCCGTCCCGTCGCACGCCCGCACGGCGGTCCCGACCGCCCCGCCACCGCCGGTCGTGGTCATCCGCGAGGCGGACGGGCGGGCTTCCGCCCCGGCCCCCGCCCCCGCGGCGGCCCCCGGCGTGACGCTCCCGGCCGAGTGGCTGGTGGCCCTCCTCGGGGTCGCGGCCGGCCTCGGCATCGCGTCCGTCACCTGGGTGAAGGCCCAGTTCGCCCTCCTCGCGGCCGCCCGCCCGGAGCCGTACGCTCCACTCGCGGCCGACATTAACGTGCCGGTGCCGGCCCCGGTCGCGTTCACGCCCACGCCGGTGCCATACACGCCCGTGGAAACGCGATTCGAGGCGCGCCACAAGGTCGAGCGCCTTCCCGAGCCGGCCGCGTTCGCCACGCCCCGACAAGACACCGAAGCCGCCCCCGAGCCCGCCACCATGACGCTCCAGGGCGGGTACGACGCCGGCCCGCCGCCGTCGCCGGCCGAGTTCTTCCGGGTCGAACACGTCCGCGGGAACGAGCAGCCGACGGCCGAGTTCCGCCGGGCCCAGGTGGACAAGGCGGCGGTGGCGGTGATGCTCCAGCAGAACCTCGCCCTGCTCGCGGAACTGTCGCCCACCGAGACGCCCGGGGCGGACGCCCCTCTGGCCCCGGCGGTGGGCCCGTCGCCGTCGGTCCGGTCGCGACTGGGTGCGGTGCCGGCGTGACGGACGGTGAGTGAGAAGTCAAGCAATCGAGGTCGATTTCGCAGACGCTCCCGCGTTACCGCTCGATTGGGGAGCGATTCCGTAACCGGCTCGCGGGCCGGGGGATGGGGAGACCCCACTCCCACGGATGCGGTAAAAAGCGGTAACGGCGGACGCGGTAAAGTTTTCGTACCCACCCCGAACGGGGTCACGGAGGGCTCGCAATGACCGACATGGACCCGGTGTTCGTGGGGATGGACCTCGGCACCTTCAAGACCTCGGTGTGCAGCTCGACCGGCACCCGGGACAACCTCCCGACGGCCGTCGGCTGGCCGAAGGACCACGTCGCCCGCACCATGCTCGGGCGGGACGTGGTGTTCGGCAAGGAGGTCTCCGAGCAGCGGCTGGCCCTGGACGTGGTCCGCCCGTTCGAGAAGGGGGCGCTCAAGTACGTGGACGCGGCCGCCGCCGGCATGACCGAGGCCCAGATCCACAAGCACGCGCTGGCGACCCGCCTGGTGATCGAGTACGCCGTCAACCGCGTCTGCCCGGACCGCAGCCGCCCGGTGTACGGGGTGATCGGGGTGCCGTCGAAGGCGAGCCTGAAGAACAAGAAGTTCATCATGGACGCGGCCGCCGGCGTGTTCGACGCGGTCGCCATCGTGTCCGAGCCGTTCACCCTGGCCTTCGGCATGAACCGCCTGACCGACACGCTCGTGGTGGACATCGGGGCCGGCACCACCGACATCTGCCCGATCTACGGCGTCTACCCGTCGGCCGAGGAGCAGATCACGCTCCCGATGGGCGGCGACCACGTGGACGAGGAGTTCGAGAAGCTCCTCCGCAAGAAGTACCCCGAGGCCCAGGTGTCCCGCAATATGGTGCGGGAGATCAAGGAGCGGTTCGGGTTCGCCCACGAGACGGCCGGGCAGGCGGTGGTGAACCTGACGGTGGACGGCAAGCCCCGCCCGTTCGACGTGACCGAGCCCCTGAAGGCCGCCTGCATGACGGTGGTGGTGCCGATCGTGGAGGCCGTCGGCAAGCTGATCGGCAAATTCGACCCCGAGTTCCAGCAGCGGCTGCGGAACAACCTGATCCTCGGCGGCGGCGGGAGCATGCTGGCCGGCCTCGACCGGGTGATCGAGAAGTCGCTGCAGGAGTACGGCGGCGGCAAGGTGACGCGGGTGCCGGACGCCACCTACGCCGGGGCCGTGGGGGCCCTGAAGCTGGCGATGGGCATGCCGCGCGAAGGCTGGACGCAACTCAAGAACCGCCCGGCCGCCGCCCCGACGCGGGCGGCCGCCCCGGCGGCGACGGCCGAAGTGGCGGCGTAACGGAAACGGGGGGTGATTCCCTCAAGTGTGCCACACGGGGAGGGCGAAAAGCCCACCCCGTGGCCACGGGTGGGCCCGGCTCCGCAACTCGAACAACGCGGGAGAATGACCAATGCGGACACGAGCGAAGGCCCGGTGGGCGGCCGCGGCGGTCGTCGGGTGGTGGGCCGTGGGCATGGGCGTCGGCCCGGCGGCCGGCAAGGACGTGCCGCGGCCGCTGCCCCCGCCGCCGGCGGCCGGCTACTCCACGAATTCGGGCCAGCCCGAGCCGGCCGTCCTGTTCGTGGAAGAAACCCCAGGCCGGCCGGGCGAGGTGCGGGTCGTCGGTTCCGTGGACGAGCCGGCGGGCCCGGTGACGCCGGCCACCGTATCGTCGGACGGCGGGGCGTGCGCGACCTGCGACACCGGCTCGTGCGGCGTCGGGAGGCGCGGCCGCTGCGGCGATGGCAGCCTGTGGGCGTGCGCCAAGATGCCGGCGACGGTGGTGCCGCCGCTGGGCGAATCGACCCGCAACATCTTCGCCATGCAGAAGGTGAACGCCCTGAATGAGTACTTCGTCCTTTACCGTGAAGACTGGATGGCCGACCAGAACGTGCTGAACCCCTCGGGCGTGCGGCACCTCGAAGGGATCGCCCGCCGGCTCGCGGCGACCGGGGCCCCGATCAAGGTCGAGCCGACCGGCGTGAACGAGCTGGACGAGCGGCGGCGGGCGGCGGTGGTGGAAGCCCTGAGCCGGGCCGGCGTGCCGGGCGGCGACGCCGCGAGCCGCGTGGTGATCGGCAACACGAAGGCCGAGGGCCTGCGCGGGGCCGACATCCAGGTGATCGCCTACCCGAACCTGCGTCGCGGCTTCGGCGGCGGGGGGAGCGGCGGCGGTGGCGTCGGCGGTGGGTTCGGTGGAGGAAGCTTTGGCGGCGGCTTCAACGGGGGCGGCTTCGGCGGGTTCCGTTGAGAGAAGGTGGAATCCCACCGGCCCGGGGGCCCCACTGGAGAATGGGGCGCGGGGCCGGGGGGG
>JANPKP010000427.1:0-6147 GCA_031426095.1 Gemmataceae bacterium | reverse complement strand
CGGGACGGTGCAGGCGACGTGCTTGCCGGCCTTGAGCGCGGCAATGGATTGCGGCCCGTGGTCGGGGATCGGGCTGTTGATGTGGACGGCGTCGATCGTCGGGTCGGCGAGCAGTTCGTCGTAGCTCGTGTAGCGGCCCATGATGCCGTACTTGTCGGCCGTCTTGTCGAGTTCGGCCTTGTTCCGCCGGCTCACGGCCACGAGTTCGGCGTTCGGGTGGGCCTGGTAGATGGGGATGAACTCGGCACCGAACCCGAGGCCGACGATGGCGACCCGGACCTTGTGGTCGGAGGGCATGGGAGAAGTCTCCGGCGGACGGCGGGACGCGATGGGGAAACAGTAGAGGGGGGCCGGCGGGCGACAACAGTCCCTCGCCAAAAAGACCGACCCCCCGCACGGGCGGGGGGTCGGACGTGACTGCGGCCCGATTCCCGCGTTCAGGCGGGCGTGGCGGGAGCCCGGCGGATGGTCTTGTTCGACTCGTATTCCCGGACGGGGTCCGTGGGACGCGACCCGGCGACGAGCTGGGAGTTGGACCGCCACCACTGCCGGGGCAGTAGCCCGACGGCCATGATGGCGAGTTGGCTGAGCCAGAAATAGCGGCAGCCCGTGGCGAGGCGGTTGTCGAACCCGTAGGCGTGAAGGCCGATGCCGAGTTGATTCGTCCCGAACCAGCTCCACGCGGTGATCATGTTGCCGGCGACCGCCAGGACGGCCATGCCCCGGTTCTTGACCAGCCCGCCCCATCGGGCGTGGAGGATGAGGACGTTCCAGATGACGATCATGACGGCCCCGTTCTCCTTCGGGTCCCACCCCCAGAACCGGCCCCAGGAGTAGTCCGCCCAGATGCCGCCGAGGACGGTGCCGACGAAGCTCAACAGGGTGGCGAAGCAGATCACCCCGTACACCATCTGGCCGAGCGCCTTTTCGGCAACGGGGTTCAGGCTCGTCGTGAAGACGCCCCGCGCGATGTAGGTGATGGCGATGAACCCGGCGACGAAGGTGGCCGTGTACCCGAGGGTGACGGTGGTCACGTGGGTGGCGAGCCAGAAGTTCGTGTCGAGGACGGCCACGAGGTTGCCGAGCGTGTCACCGCTCGAACTAAGGAAGTGGGCGAGCCGCAGGGTGCCGGCCCCCGTCACCCCCGCCACCACGAGCCCGATCCCGTTGCGGTAGTAGCGTTCGAGAAGGAGCGACAGGCCCACCGCCCCCCAGCCGATGAACACGGCCGACGAGTAGAGGTTCGTCACCGGCGGCCGGCCCTGCACGTACATGCGGACGACGAGGGCGGCCGTGTGGACGGCCAGGGTGAGGACGGCCAGCCCGAACGCGGCCCGGTGGATCGGCCCCGACCACCCGAGCCAGCCGACGACCCCGAGAACGAACACGACGACGTACAGTTCGGCACAGAGGAAGAAGGGGTCGAAATGCCCCAGAACGAAGTCCTCCGTCCGCACCTTCGTCATGGTTTCGGCCGGGACGTGGGCGAGGTACTTGTCGCGGTACTCGGCCAGTTGCCGGTCGAACTCGTCGGCCCTACCGTCGCGGGCGGCACGGACGACGCCGCTGAGGGCGGCGGCCGCGGGCGAGGTCTGGGCCCGGTGGGCGGCGGCGGTGCGGGCGGCGGCGACGCCCAGGGCCACGTCGAAGCTCCGCTTGATGACCGCGTACTCCTGCGGCGGGAGGGCGTCGGGCTGGTCCACCTTGTCGCCGAACTCCCGGTGGATGCGCCGCAGCGCGTGGGCGTGGGCGGCCTGCTCGTCCTCCTCCGTCGGGCGATAGGTCGCGTCGACCGCGGCGAGCGTCCGCCAGTCGTCGGCGGCCGACTGCGGCGGGACGAGTTCCGGCAGCCCGTTCTGGGCCAGCCGCTGATACCGCCCGAGCTTGCCCCATAGGTCCGACACGGCGGCGTCGAAGGCGTCGGTCGGCCGGCCCTGCTCCTTCTTCTTCTGCACCACCATCTCGGCACGGGCGAGCTCGATCAGCCCCGGCTGGATTTCCTCGACGGAGTACCGGAAGAAGCCGGGGCGGCGGGGGAGGTTGAGCTTGGCCAGCACCTGGTCGTGGTCGATGCGGACGACCGCGAACTTGGCCCCGGGGCCGCTGTCCCAGTCGGCCGAGTCGAGGACCGCGGCGAGCCACTGGGTCGCCGTCGCCGTCAAGTTGCCGGCCTGGTCCTTGACCTCGGTCCGCCCGCAGAGCGACTGGAGGGTGCCGCGGGCGAACGTGTCGAACGGCATGACCCGGCCGCCGTCGCGGACGGGGAGGCGGCCGAGGGCGGCGAAATCGACCTTGCCCTCGGCCGGCTTCGGCGGGACGGCCTGGGACGCCAACCACCCGCCGAAGAGGGCGACGACGAGGAACGGGAAGACGCGCTCGAAACGGGTCATCACGCCGCCCTCTTGGCCAGGAAGCCGTTGAGCCGGATGCCGAAGTGGACGAGCATCCCGAGAGTCACCATGACGCAGGAGGCGTAGGGGATGATACGCCCGGGGTTGCGGACCACCTGGAGGACCGTGCCCGAGTCCGACGTGAGCGTCTCGTGCTGGTAGAGCGAGTCGCCCTGGTGCCGGAGCGGGTTGTTCATCCAGACCCGGACCTCGACGGGGTCGTCGTCGCGCTGGTCCTTGACGAGAACCGTGCTGGCGAAGTCCCGGGGGATGTCCGTGCCCGGGTACTTGCCGTGCTCGAACCGCTTCAGCTCGATCTCGTAGGGCTTGTAGATCCGCTGGTTCCGCAGCCCGATCCCGTAGGCCTTGCCGTCGACCGTCACGGACTGCTCCGGGAGCGGGAACCGCCGGTGGTTGAGGGCGAAATTCGGGTATTCGAGGGCGCTCAGGAAGTACTCGCCGAGCGACGCCCCGGTCTTACTGTGGACGGCCTTGACAACCACGGAGGGGGTATCGACCGGGGCCTGGCCGTCGACGCCGGCCCCCTCGCCCTTCTTCGCGAACCGGAACCAGCCCATGGGGCTCGGCAGGACACGGCCGTCGGTCGGCGGTCGCTTGAGGAGGTCGAACTCGGTGTTCGGCCAGTACTCGACCACCTCCAGGACGAACGGCAGCCGCTCGTCCCGGACCACGCCGGGCCGCTCGATCATCCCCTGAGGGACGCAGACGTACTTATCGATCTTCGGGTCGGCGTGATCGACCACGGCGATCTCGAACTCCCGGCTGGCGTCCACGAAGTCGGCCTTCTCGCCGATCTTGAGGGTCATGGTCGATTCGACCGCGTACAGGCCGGTGACGAGTTCCCCGAGCATGAGGGCGACCATGCCGGCGTGGAGGATGACGATGCCCGACCGCTTCCACGAGAACTTGAACCGCACGATGTGGGCGGCGAGGAGGTTGGCGAGCATCACGCCGCCGATTAGCCACCCGCCGGGGAACGGGAACGAGCCGACCCACGGCTCGGCGTCCTTCGGCATGTCGAGGAAGATCGTCCCCCACTTGCGGAACAGCTCGAACGGCACCCACACGAGGGCCGACCGGAAGTACTCGTCCACGACCGTCCAGAGCCCCTTCTGCATCATCGCCACGGTGCCGAAGAAGACGAGGGCGGTGGCGATCGCGAACAGGACGACGGAAAGCTGCAGCGAGGCGATCGGGCGCAGGACGCGGAACAGCACGGGCGTCGGCCGCCGGGCGGGGCGGGGGCGCGGGTCGGGGGCGGTCGCGGGGCCGGGGGGGGCCGTCGTACTCATCGCGGGTGTCCTCGCGGGCCGGGGCGTGGGGGTTAGCGGCCCTTCATGAACGGGCCGGCCATGCCGCCGGCCGGGTTCTTCGGGCCGGCCAGGGCCACCCGCAGCCCCTTCACCCCGCCGGCCTCGACGGGGGTCGTGTACTTGCGGAAAGTTCCCTCGGCGGGCACGTCCATCCCGAGCTGGTTCGCGGCCCACCGGCTCAGGTTCGTGTCCAGCCCGCCGCCGGACTGGGTCAAAGTCACGTCCGGCCCGCCGTTCGGGAGCTTGAGCGTCTCCTCAGTGCGGATCGTCACGCCCATCGTCTGCCGCTCGGTAGGCCCAGTTCGGGTGGCCCCCTCGGGGGCGTCGAACGTGGGGGCCTTGTCCGGGCCGTTCGGGAAGCGGACGCTCTTGACCAGTGCGTCGAACGCCGGCTCGACCTTGCCCACCTGCTCGGCCGAGCCGGCGAGCTTGAAGAACCACGCCGGCTCGTCGGCCGGGAAGACGGCCCCGAGGATGCGGTACTCGCCGGCGGCCGCGGCCGGGGCGTCGCCCGGCTTCGGCACGCTGTACGCCTCGACCCCCTTCTTCTCGGGGCAGCCGGCGGCGACGATCAACGCGAGGGCGGCCGGGAGGGAGGCGAGGCGGACCCGAACGGGGCGGGGCATTGCGGCGGTCTCGGGGGAGGGGCGGCGGAGGCGGGCGGGAGCGTTTCACCCATTGTTCGGCCTCCGACGGCTTACGTCAAGCCGGGCCGGCCGTTCCAACCACACCCTTTCACTTCACTCAACCGCGGTGGACGCCGGGCGATCACCGCAGATTCGCGTCCGAATGGCCCTCGACGCGGTAAACGGTCATCGGCCCGAACGGGTATTCGGTGACGGCGGGCGGCGGTCCGGCGAAGTACGCGGCTAGGAAGTCCTTCGCCCGCGGATCGACGGCGACCGCGAGCCAGTGTCGGCCGGCTTCGGCGGGCCGGCTCTGGAAGCGCACGCCGGGCCGCCCGCGGAGGTAGTAGGCCAGGACGTGGTCGGTGACGACGACGGGTTCGTCCGCCGGCCGTTCGCGGAGGAAGGCGGCGGCCGGCCGGTACTCCGCCCGCCCGGCGTAGAGCAGCGGGGAAGCGACCGCTTCGAGTACGCCCCAACCGAGCAGCAGGGCGAACGACGTGCGGAAGGCCGGTGTCCGCCGCGGCCCGAAGCGAGCGAGCCACTCCCAGAAGGCCGGCACTCCCGCACCCATGAGGAGGGCCAGGCCGGGGAGCGCGTAGTAGTGCAGACGCGAGCCGCCGAACGGGTACTTCCCGAGCAGGCCCGCCGCCAGCGCCAGCCACACGGGGGCGGCGAGCGCGACCGCCACATCGAGCCGGCCGGCCCGCCGGAGGGCGACAAAGCCGATCACCGACAGCGGCATGAGGATGGTGCCGAGGGGGTAGCAGTCGTAGCGGAAGATACCGGCCAGCCCGGAGAGCGCCCAGGCGGGGAGGGCCCACGGCCGCGCCCAGTTAGGGAAGTGGCCGAGGTCCACCCAGTAGGCCCGCAGTTCGGCCGTCTGGTGGGCCGCCCCGGGGCCGGTCGCCACCACCGCGAACGCCATTAGCGTCGCGACGCCCGCCAGCAGGAGCAACGATACGTCCCGACTCCGACGTTCATTCAATACCGCAACGCCGAGCCCGAGCAGCACCCCGCCGGCGAGAAAGCAACCGGGGTAAACGAGCAGCACCACCGCCGGGCACACCAACGCGGCCGCCCTCAGCCGCCACGCCAGCGGCCGCGTCGCCGTTCGCGTGAACCAGACGGCGACGGCCGCCGCGGCGCAGAAGTCGAGAGTGTACGGCTTCACCTCGGCCGTGTGCCCGAGCATCTTCGAGGAGCCCGCCGCCAGCACCACGGCGGCCAGGACCGCGACCCGCGGCCCGCCCGCGAAGGCGAGCAGGACGAGTCCGCCGCAACTGGCCAGGAACGGCACCAGCCGCAGCGAAAGCGTTTGTTCCCCGAACAGGACCGCACACGCCTTGACGGCCCAGAGGAAGAGCGGCGGGGCGGCCTGGTTGTAGTCGAGGGGGCCGGCCAGCTCGGCGAAGGACTTGTCGAGGACGTTCAGGATCGTCCACGCCTCGTCGCCCCACACCGGCGGGTCGGAGGCGTACGCCCCTACCCGCAAGGCCAGCCCGACCACGACGGCCGCGACCAGCCAGGCGGCGTGCGGCCGCTGCGCCGCGACGGGTGAACCGGGCGGGGGGGTGAGCCGGGGGCGGCGCACGAGGCTGGCGAGTGGCGTGAGCATCGGGCGACCCGGGGGGCGGTGGCGGAACGGGCGGCACAGGCTAGCGGACGCCACGGGCGGCCGTCAAGCCGGGGTGCGGCGGGCGCCCGCTTGATGGCGAATTCGCCTGATATGACCGGCCCCGGGCGAGTCGAGTGGCTCCATTCTTGTGGCCCGGGCTTCCAAGCCCGGGGTCATGC
>JANPKP010000426.1:0-4018 GCA_031426095.1 Gemmataceae bacterium | reverse complement strand
CCCGCCCGAGCCGCCGATGATCCCGCCCGCCCCCCGCCCGCCCGACCGACTGCCCGTTTCCGTGCCCCCCCCCGCCCCCGCCGCCCGCGTCGGCGTCCGGCCGTGGGGTTCGGCCGCCGTCGGGTGGGTCGCCGCGGTCGCCTTCCTCGCCGCCGGGGTGCCGCCGTTCCTCCGCATGCCCCTCTGGTGCGACGCCAACCTGTACGACGTGGCCGCCCACAACATCCTCACCGGCGGCGTCCACTACCGGGACGTGTTCGACACCAACCTGCCCGGGTTCGTCTGGCTCCTGTGCGGCATCCGGGCCGCCCTCGGCCCCACGTCGGAGGCGCTGCGGGCCGTCGATCTGGCCGTCCTCGCGGCCGTCGTGGTGGTCATGCTCCGCTTCGCCAAGGTGGCCGGGGCGACGGCCGCCGGGCGGGCGTGGGCGGTCGCCGGGGTGGCCGCCTTCTACCCGTTCATCAGCGAGTTCAACCACCTCCAGCGGGACGTGTGGATGATGCTCCCGGTCCTCGCCGCGAGCCTGATGCGCTACCGCCGCGTGGCCGCCGCCCACTCGTCGCCCGTGTCCGACTGGGCGGTCCTCCGCGGGGCGACGGTGGAAGGGGTGGTGTGGGGGCTCGGGTTCTGGATCAAGCCGCACGTCGGGGTCGTGGCCTTCGCCGTCTGGCTGGCACTCGCGGCCCGCTTCGCCGGGTCGTCCGCCCACCCGTTCCGCCGCACGGTCGTGGACCTCGCCGGCATCGTCCTCGGCGTGGCGATCGTCCTCGCGGCCGGGGTGGGGTGGCTGGTCGGCACCGGGACGTGGGACCCGCTGCTCGAAGTGTTCGAGAAGTGGAACACGACGTACCTCATGACCGTCGTGGCGGAGTTCGTCGTCCGCTACCCGGAGGAACTCTCGTACCACCCGCCGTGGAGCCTGGCGACGGCCGTGGCCGTGCCGCTCGCCTTCCTGAACCTGTGGGACGGCCGGCCGTGGTCCCGCCGGTGGCAGCGGCCGGCCCCGCCGAGCGCCCTCGACCGGGCGGCCGCGGCCAACGCCGACCGCCTGCTGCGAATCCGCTGGGAGCGGCCCCGCCCGGCCGACGACGCGGCCACCCTCGCCCGGGCGGCCTTCGCGGCCCTGTACCTCGGGTGGGTGGCGATGGCCGTCTTCCTCCAGCGGCAGTTCCACTACGCCCACGTTCCGGAAGTCCTGCTGATGTTCGGCCTCTTCGCCGCCAACCGCTGGGCCGTCACCCCCGTGCTGATCGCGTGGTGCGGCCTGACGAGCGGGCTGGTGCTGGCGGCGGTGGACACGCCCGCGTCCCCGCCGTGGCAAAAGGCCCTCGCCGACTGGCACCGCGAACACGACCGGGAGGAGACCTGGTACCACGACGCGGTGACGCTGCACCCGGCCCTGAACGCCGACCGGGCCGGGTGGTGGCCGGCCTGCTTCCGGCCCGCGGTGCCGCCCGAGTTGCGGAACGCGGTGGCCTTCGGCTGGGACTTCCACGCCGGGGTCGATTCGGTCCAGCTCCAGGCGGTGGAGGATTATTTGCGGGAGCGGGGCGTGGGCGACCGCGAACTGATCTGCTGGCACGACTCGCCGCACGCCCTGTACCGCCGGCTGAAGGTCAAGCCGGCCATCCGGTTCATGCACGTCACGACGGCGTCCGAGATGGGCCCGTGGCAGTACGGGGAGGTGAAGAAGGAGTTGACCGCGGCGGTCCCGCCGGCCGGCCCGGCCCGGTTCGTGGTGGGCGACCTGTACCGGGTGATGAGCGACCACGCGGCGATCAACCGGGTGGGGGCGGACGGCCTGCCGGACGGGTTGCAGGCGGTGCAGCGGCCGATGTTCCCGTGGAACCAGCGGGTGGTGTTCCGCTCGCCGGCCGGCCGGTACGTGGTGCTGGCGGTCGAGCAGCCGCCGGGCGAGTGCCGCATCCCGAAGGGCCCCGGCCGGAACGACTGACGGCCGGGGTGAGGCCATACCCGAAAGCCGGAAGTCAAGCGACTTCCGGCTTTCGGGCCGACGCTACCGCAAACTTTACCGCGGGAATCGCAAGTGGCGGCGGGCACGAGACAAGTGGAGACCCCGCACCGAAAAAGCGGTAAAATCAGGTAACGCTTGCCGCCCGCGAACGCTCCCTTACTCAGCGACGACGGGGTTGCGGAGGATGCCGATCTTCTCGATCTCGACCTCGACGATGTCGCCGGCCTTGAGCAGCACCGGCGGCTTGCGGGCGATGCCGACCCCCGGCGGCGTGCCGGTGAAGATGAGGTCGCCCGGTTCGAGGGTGACGACCTGCGACAGGAAGGCGAGCACGGCCGGGACGCCGAAGATGAACTCCTTGGTGGACGAGTTCTGCATCGTCTCCCCGTTGAGCCGGAGCTTGATGTTCAGGTTGTGCGGGTCGGTGAGTTCGTCGGCGGTGACGAGGACGGGGCCGGTGGGGGCGAACGTGTCGAACGTCTTGCCGATCATCCACTGCTTTTCTTCACCGCGGAACTGCCAGTCGCGGGCGGAAACGTCGTGCCCGCAGGTGTACCCGCCGACGTAGGCGAAGGCCGAGTCGTCGGCCGGGATGTGCTTCCCCGTCTTGCCGACGACGATGACGAGTTCGGCTTCGTAATCGACTTTGGAGGCGACGCGGGGCAACTTGATGGCCTCGCCGTGGGCCACGAGGGTGTTCGGGTACTTCCCGAAGATGACGGGCTCGGTGGGGATGGCCTTGCCGCCTTCGAGGGCGTGGTCGCGGTAGTTGAGCCCGACGCAGAGGATCTTCCCGGGGTCGGGCACCGGCGGCAGGAGCGTGACGGCGTTCGCGGCGTACTTCACGGCGTGCTTGCTATCCGCGGCGTCGGCGGCCGCCTTGCGGACGGCCGGGCTGGCGGCGAGGAGGAGCTTGACGGACGTGGGCAACCCGGGGTCGGTGGCGTGGAGATCGACGTAGGCGTCGCCGACGGCGGCGACGGCCCGCGGCCCGCGGGGGGTGAGAACGGTGGCGAGGCGCATGGGAGGTTCCTGGGGTGGGTTGGGGAGGGTGCTATTGAACGAATCCCCTTGCGGCCGGGCCAGGCGGTCCCTATAAATTCGCCTACGGTAACGCCAAGGGGCTGTAGCCGCGATTCCCCTGTAGCTCAGTGGTAGAGCAGCCGGCTGTTAACCGGCGGGTCGTAGGTTCGAATCCTACCGGGGGAGCTTTTTGATTTTGCCTGTAAGCCAGTCTACAAACGAGTTAACGCGACGAAGCCGAGAGCGACCCTCTCGGCTTTCTTCGTTTCCCGCCTTTCCCCGTAGGGTTTGGCCCACTCGCACCACCGTCCGAAAGTCTCGCCTCCGAACCCGTCTTCTTCGGGGTGCGGACGCGACCCTTCGAACGGGTCGAAAGTTCGCCGAAAGTCTCTCGCTCTCTCCGATGACAACCGCCAAAAGTTAACAACCCGTTCTCGACCGCGGCCCGAAAGCGACGGTCTGCGAAGGCGAGACTTTTCGGGTGGTTCCCGCGCAAAATCTCGTTGAGACATTCTTCGGAAAACTGGGTGATGTGGCCAGCGGCCCCGTCTAAGCTTCTCATTCGCCGACGATTGCGGCGGCGATCAGGTCGGGGTTGCTGCCGCGGGTCTCGGGTGCGACATGACTGCGGATACCACCGGGGAAGCAGAGCTGTTTGAAGAGCCCGCCGATCCCGAAAGTGCATCAAAAGAGCATTTCAAAGTGCTGCAATGCAGCAGTACTCTGACCAACTCGACTTCGATCTCGCTATCCGTCGGGCCGATTTTAGTCCTGTTCTTTGCCGTGCTGCGTTACTAACCTAGATGCACCCGCCAAGCTCATTCGTTGCTCCGTCAGTGCCACTTATCAACATCGAAACTCTCCAAACTTCGATTGTTATCTAACACTACAGCGCGGGTTTCTTGACGGTCGATAGAACTGGTATCGGGAGGGAATCCGATGACCGAGCAGGAAATCGCCGCCCTCGGGCCGGCGTTCGCCGCCGAACTCCGCGCCTACCGCGGGTGCTTCAAGCAGGAC
>JANPKP010000425.1:0-10524 GCA_031426095.1 Gemmataceae bacterium | reverse complement strand
TCACGCTGACGCGCCGCGGGTGCCCGCGCCCCGCACCGAAGACTCCGCGTCGCGGCCACGCGAAGTCAGAAGCACCCCCCCGGGCTCCCCACCTCGCACCGCAGCAGCCGCAGCACGCCCCGCAGCGGGATCACCGCCCACTCGGAGCGGCGGGCCACCTCGTACTCGACCTCGTGGAGCGCCCGCTCCAAGAGAAAGAGTTCCAGCATCGTCTGGCGGACGTCCGGGCTGGTCGGCAGGAGCGTGGTGTCGGCCACCGCCCCGAAGTATTCCGCCACGTACGCCCGGGCCACGCGGTTGTACCACGCGGCGGCCCACGGGGCGAGGGCCGGGCGGTCCTCGGCCCGGATCACCCCCGGCGGGCGGCCGGGGCCGTCGCCCGGCCAGTCGAGGACGGCGCTCGCGGCGTAGTCGAACGACCGCACCAGGCTCGCCACGTCCCGCAGCGGGGACCGCTTGATCCGCCGCTCGCCCACCGTCTTGGTGCGGTCCCCCTCGAAGTCGATGACGACGAAGTCGCGGCCGGTGTAGAGGAACTGCCCCAGGTGCAGGTCGCCGTGGGTGCGGACGCGGTGGCCGTCGAGGTTCCGGTCGAGGACGCCCTTGAAGCGGTTCAGGATGGCGTCGTGGTGCCCGGCCACCTCGGCGGCGAGCGCCCGCACCGGCTCGGGGTACGCCTTCGCCCCGCGGGCGAGGAGGCCGCAGACGTTGCCCGTCAGGTTCCGCATCCCCTGGTAGACGGACCGGAGGTACAGGCGGGCGAACGGCTCGGGGGCGAACGCCGGGTCGTCCGGGGCCGACGCCAGCGCCTTGTGAATGTCGGCGGTGAGCCGGCCGAGGCTCCGGGCGGTGGCCAGGAAGCCGCCGGCCAGCTCGTCGAACTCGGGGGCCGGGTCGTCGGCCTCGGGGGCGTCCACCAGCCCGCCGGGCCGGGGGGCGGCCGGGGCGTCCACCTTCGACCGGGCCGCCACCCGCTCGAAGTACCCGCTCAACTGGTCGAGCGTGTGCTGCCACCCGTCCCCCTGGTTGGGGACGAACTTGTGCAGGACCGCGAGCGTGGCCGGCTCGGCCCCGGCCTTGCGGAACTCGGCGTACCCGACCACCGGGGCCACCCCCGGCACCCCCTTCGCGGACAGGAACGCCCCGACTTCGAGGTCCGGGTTCGTGCCCGCCTCCACCCGCCCGAACGTCTTCAGGATCACCCGCCGGCCGAACGTCACCGACAGGTTGTTTCGGAGGCTGCGGCGGTACCCCGGCGGCCCTTCCCCGTGTTCCGGTTCGAGGACGTCACTCAAGCCCGCGAGCGGGACGGCGGCCAGCTCGCCGCCGGCGACCGCGAACCGCCGGCCGGCCGCGACGGAGGCCAGGACGGCGGTGCAGTAGTCGGGCACGGTGAGGGCCTCGCACAGCACCCCGGGCGTCGGCCCGGCGACCCGGGCGACGGCCCCCCACCCCGGCGGCACCGGGGCGTCCGGCCCGTCCGGGGCGAGCGTGAGGGTGAGGAATGCCGTCTCCGGCAGCCCGGCCAGGAACTCCGTCCGCACGGTCACGATCTGGGTCTCCAGGTCGTTCACCGCCACCTGCCAGGCGTCGAGGATTTTGCACGCCGTCACCACCTGCGGGCCGGGGGCCCGCCGCCGCAGCATGAACGCCGGCAGAACCTCCTCCAGGTCGTCCTGCCCGGCCCCGTCGGTCAGCTCCCGCCAGTGCTTCCGCACCCGCAGCACCGGCAGCCCTTCGAGCGTCGGCTCGTCGGCCGCCGACACCACGGCGTCGGGCGACGCCGGGAGGGCGAACCAGTAAAACCCGTGCGGCCCCATCGTGAGCGGGTACGGGGCGTCCCCGATCGGCGGGAACAGGCTGCGGCCGAACAGTTCCTCCGGCACCGCCCCGGCGAACTCCCGCAGGTCGACGTCGGCGTGCTGGACGAACCGCGACAGGTTGGCCACCACCAGTACCCGCTCGCCGCGGTACTTCCGCACGAACGCCAGCACCTTCGGGTTCGACGGCCGGAGGAACTCGACCTCCCCGCGGCCGAACGCCTGGAAGCGTTTCCGCAGGGCGATCAGCCGCTTCATCCACCACAGGAGCGACGACGCGTTCCCCTGCTGGGCCTCGACGTTCAGCGCCTCGTAGTGGTACTCGGGGTCGATGATGATCGGCAGGTACAACTTCTGCGGGTTGGCCCGGCTGAACCCGGCGTTGCGGTCGGCGCTCCACTGCATCGGCGTGCGGACCCCGTTGCGGTCGCCCAGGTAGATGTTGTCGCCCATGCCGATCTCGTCGCCGTAGTACACGACCGGCGTGCCGGGCAGGCTGAAGAGCAGCCCGTTCATCAGCTCGATCCGCCGGCGGTCGTTCTTGAGCAGGGGCGACAGGCGGTGGCGGATGCCGAGGAAGATTTTCGCCTGCCGGTCCTGGGTGTACGCCCGGAACATGTAGTCCCGCTCCTCGTCCGTCACCATCGCCAGCGTCATCTCGTCGTGGTTCCGGAGGAACAGGCACCACTGCGACGTCTCGGGGATCGCCGGCGTCTGGGCGAAGATGTCCACGATCGGGAAGCGGTCCTCCTGGTGGAGGGCCATGAACAGCCGCGGCATGAGCGGGAAGTGGAACGACATCTGGCACTCGTCGCCGTCCCCGAAGTACGCCACCGCGTCCTCCGGCCAGGCGTTCGCCTCGGCCAGGAACATCTTGTTCGGGAAGCGGTCGTCGACGTGCTTCCGCAGCGCCTTCAGGAAGGTGTGCGTCTCCGGCAGGTGCTCGCAGAGCGTCCCCTCCCGCTCGAACAGGTACGGCACGGCGTCGAGCCGCATCCCGTCCACCCCGAGGCCGAACCAGAAGTCGACCACCGGGAAGAGGGCGTCCCACACGGCCCGGTTGTCGAAGTTGAGGTCCGGCTGGTGGCCGTAGAAGCGGTGCCAGTAGTACTGCTTGGCGACCGGGTCCCAGGCCCAGTTGCTCGTCTCGTAGTCGGGGAACATGAGCGGGACGTTCGGGTACTTCTCCGGGGTGTCGCTCCAGACGTAAAAGTTCCGCTCCGGGCTCCCCTTGGCCGCCCGGCGGGCCCGCTGGAACCACGGGTGTTGGTCCGACGTGTGATTAATCACCAACTCGGTGATGACCCGGATGCCGCGGCGGTGGGCCTCGTCGAGGAACTCCTTGAAGTCGTCGAGGGTGCCGTAGGCCGGGTTGACGCTCGTGTAGTCGGCGATGTCGTACCCGTCGTCCCGCAGGGGGGACGGGTAGAAGGGCAGGATCCAGACGGCCGTGACGCCGAGGTCTTCGAGGTAGTCGAGCTTGCGGGTGAGGCCCTTGAAGTTGCCGATCCCGTCGGCCCCGCTGTCGTGGAAGGCCCGGACGTGGACCTCGTAAATGACCGCGTCTTTGTACCACAGGGGGTCGTCGGCGAGCATCGCGGGGCCGTCCGTGTGAGGCGATGGCGGGGACCGGGGGCCGGCGCGTCGCGGCCGGCGTCTGCGTCCCGATTGTACGCGGCCGGGAGGGGGCGGGAAGGACGCCCTCAGCGAACGTCGTCGAGGGCGAGGTGGCCGTTCGGGAACGCGAGTGTTGACGTGCCGTCGAACGTCCAGCGGCAAGTTTGGAACAGGCTTGCGAGACCGATGAGGGGAGGGACATCAAGACCGGGCGCGTCGAGACGGAACAGGACAGGCCAGTCGAACGGGTAGCCGACGCAATTTGGGGTCCACCAGAGACGCATCCGTCCCGGGCGGACGGGGACGGAAATCAGACCTGCCGCGGTCCGCGCCGCGAAGGGGAATTCCGCCCCCACAAGCGGAACGGGGATGCCGTTTCGCTCGGCCGTGCCGAGAGAGATCATCGAAAAGGACGACCCGGAATCGACAAGAAATTTCAGGGGAGCGGGTTCCAACCCCGCGCCCGCAGCGAGCCACAATGTGATACGGGTCTTGAGCCCACGGGCACCGAACTCATCGATCCGGTTTGTGACCGGGATTAGCGCTTCCCGGTGCGTCGGTTGTCGGAGGACAGTCACGGGGGGCATACGGGGGGCTTTCAGGTTGAGGTTCAGGGGAAGTCGTTGAGAACTCGCCGCCGTTCCTCGTACGAAAGAGCACCGATGAGGGTCAGATAATTCTCCATCCCGTCCGCCAGCACGACGAGAACCCCCTCGGGCGTCGTATACCGGGCGATGGTGCGGTCGGGGTAGTAGTGCTGGAGGTTGAGAGCGTCGGTCATGTGCTGAATCACGTCCGGGTCGAGCGGCTCCGCGAAGCGGGCCTTCTCCGACTCGATGAACGCGGCCACCTCCGGCGGCGTGACCATCGGCTCGGGCTTGAGCCGGCCGGCGAGGATGGCCTTCGCCCGGGCGATCATGTCGGCCGCCGCCCGGTCGGCGGGGTCGGCGGCCGGCGGGGGCGTCGTGGTGGATGCGGGTTCGAGCGTGTCGTGCGGCATGGCGTCCTCCTTCGCGGGGCCGGCTCCAGCATAACAAACTCGACCCCCGTCACGCCGTCCCGGCCAGGATGATGAGCGGCCGCTTCGACTCGTCCGGCTCGGCCCGCCGCACCAGGTCGCGGACCAGCCACGGGACGTTCCCCTCGCCGAACAGCAAGAACCCGAGGGTGCCCGACCACGGCGTCTCGTCCGTCCACCCGAAGTGGATTTCCGGCGGGCGGCCGACCTTCGCCATCTCCAGGGCCACGGCCGCCAGCGTGTGGGCGATCGACGCCGCCCCGGTGATCTTCATGATGTACCGCCCCTCCTCCTCCCCGATCCGCAGGTGCGGCTGGTTCTCGAACTCGCTCGCGTCGGCCAGCTTCACCTCCACGAACACGATCATCAGGTCCCGCGGGATGCGGTGCTCCCGACGGATCTGCAGCTCCTTGCTCGCCAGCGACCGCCGCCCCGGGCGGTGCGGGACCAGGATCGTGATCTCCAGGTGGCGGATCGTGTCCCACATGAACCGCGTCTCCACGTCGTCGATCGTGAACCCGGCGAACCGCAGCTCCCGGCTCCGCAGCACCCGCGACCAGAACGACAGCAGCAGCACGGCCGCGATGAAGAAGGCGGCGATCTTGATGCCGTCCGGCTTCTCGATCACGTTGGCGATCGTCGTGTAGACGAACAGCACGGTGATGAGGACGAACCCCCACGGCATCCGCTTCCACCACTTCCCCGTCCGGTCGCCGTACTTGTCGATCACCGACGCCACGCCGGCGCTGGTGATGAGGACCAGCACGCCGGTCGCGTAGGCCGCGCTCTGGGCCAGCACGTTCGCCTTGAACACGAGGGTGACGACGAGGTTCACGACGGTGAGCAGGAGCACCAGCGGGCGGGTGGCCCGGGCCCACTCGGGGGCCATGCCGTACTTCGGGAGGTACTGCGGGACGAGGTTCAACAGCCCGGCCATCGCGCTCGCCCCGGCGAACCAGAGGATGACGACCGTGCTCAGGTCGTACACCGTTCCGAAGGTTTCGCCGAACAGGGGGCTGATGTCCTTCACCGGCCCCTCGTTGTGGGCCAGGTAGGCGAGGGCCCGGTCCTTCGCCTTCAGGTCGTCGTCCTTCACCCCCGGCCGTTCGGCCCCGGCCGCGTCCACCGGCGTCAGGTGGTCCGGGGGCACGAGGCAGGCCACCACCAGCGACGACCCGAGGAGGCCGACCGACATGACGGCGGCGGCCACGATCAGGAGCTTGCGGGTGTTGGCGATCCGCCCCTTCGGGTTCTTCTCGTCGTCCCCCGGCTCGCCGCGGATGAGCGGCATCACGGCCACCCCGGTCTCGAACCCGCTCAGGCCGAGGGCCAGCTTGGGGAAGATGAGGAAGGCGATGGCCGCCGTGGTGAACAGCCCGGTTCCGGCGAGCGGCGGGTCCTTCAGGAACCACTCGCCGGCGGCCAGCCGGTGGCGGAACAGGTCGAACGTCTCGGGGTGTTCGGCGATGTAGAGCAGCCCGGAGCCGATCACCACCACGTTCAGCGTGAGGTAGACGCCGACGATCCCGACCGCCAGCCCGATCACCTCCTTGAACCCGCGGAGGAACGACGCCCCGAGCAGCACCAGGAGGAACGACGTGACGAGGACGGCCTGCCGGCTGCTATCCTCCTCCGGCTTGGGGAGCGGCCAGTGGGGGTTCGAGATCAGGTGGACGGCCGCGTCGGCGGCCGAGAGCGTCTTGGTGATGACGAAGTCGGTGGCCGCGAACCCGAGCAGGACGAGGACGAGCACCTTCCCCCACCACCCGCTCACCAGGGCCGCGAGCATGCCGATGGAGCCCTGCCCGGTGTGCGACCGGCCGCAGACGTACGAGTAGACCGGGAGCGCCCCGAAGAGCGTGACGGCGACGAGCACCACCGTCGCCAGGGGGGCGAGCAGGCCGGCGTTCTCGAACGCGATCGACGGCTGGTAGCCGAGGGTGGAGAAGTAGTCGACCCCGGTCAGGCACATGACCCACAGCCAGAACGACTGGGGGTGGGAGTGCTTGCCCGGGGCGGCGTGCGGGCCCGGCGTGTCGTTCATGGGGGTGGGGCGGGCGGACCGGCCGCGGGCGGGGCCACGAGCCCTCAACGCGGGCGGTCACGGGGCGGGTGCGTGGGAGCCGTCCCGCCCCAAATCATCCGCCTCAACCTACCAGAACGCCCGCCCGGAGCAAGGCCGGGGGCCGGGCCGGGTATGATCCCGGGTGGCGGGCGGGCCGCACGACCGCCCCCCGCCCGCCACGCCCTTTCACCTTCGAGTATTCACATGGACCGCCGCAAACTCGGAACGCAGGGCCTCGACGTGTCCGCCCTCGGCCTCGGGTGCATGGGCATGAGCGACTTCTACGGCGACCGCGACGACGCCGAGTCGGTCGCCACCGTCCACCGGGCCCTCGACCTCGGCGTCACCTTCCTCGACACCGCCGACATGTACGGCCCGTTCGCCAACGAAATCCTCGTCGGCAAGGCCGTCGCCGGCCGGCGGGGCGAGGTGGAACTCGCCACCAAGTTCGGCAACGTCCGCGGCGAGGACGGCAGCTTCCGGGGCGTCCGCGGCGACCCCGAGTACGTCAAGGCGTGCTGCGACGCCTCGCTCCGGCGGCTCGGCGTCGACCACATCGACCTCTACTACCAGCACCGCGTGGACAAGACGGTGCCGATCGAGGACACGGTGGGGGCGATGGCCGAGCTGGTGAAGGCCGGGAAGGTGCGTTACCTCGGCCTCTCGGAGGCGTCCGCGGCCACGCTGCGGCGGGCGATGAAGGTCCACCCCATCACCGCCTTGCAGACCGAGTATTCGGTCTTCGAGCGGGGCGTGGAGGCCGACATCCTGCCGGCGTGCCGCGAGCTGGGCATCGGCTTCGTCCCGTACTCGCCGCTCGGCCGCGGGCTGCTCACCGGCGAGATCACGTCGCCGGACCAGCTCAAGAAGACCGACTCGCGGTCGCTGCGGCTGCCCCGCTTCGAGGCCGACAACCTCGCCGCCAACCTCCGCGTGGTGGACGTCCTCAAGGGCGTGGCCGCCGCGAAGGGGGCGACCGCCGCCCAGGTGGCGTTGGCGTGGCTGCTACAACGGGGGCACGACATCGTGCCGATCCCCGGCACCAAGAAGCGGAAGTGGCTGGAGCAGAATACGGCCGCGGCGGACTTGACGCTCTCGGCGGACGACGTGGCGAAGCTCGACGCCGTCGGTCCGGCGACCGGGGCACGCTATGCCGACATGAGCACGATCGACGCGGGGTGAGCGGGGCGTCCGACGGGTCGATGCCGTCCACCCGCGGGACCGGGCCGAAGATCCCGGGACGGGGCGACGCCCGTCATAATATCCGCGGGTGGCCGAACGGCTCCGGAAGTCGCCGAGACGAGACGTGGGAAGTCAAATGCCGCGGGCCGGAAGGGGCCGACGCTCCCGCGTTACCGCAAAATTTGGTAAGGGAATCGCAACCCTCTCGGGCCCAGGCGGATGGGGAAACCGCACGTCAAAAAAGCGGGAGAATCCGGTAACGGTCACGCCGCCTTGAGGGCGAAATCCTGGCGGTCGAGGCGGAAGTGGGGGCTGTAGTACGGGTCGCCGGCCTTGAGGAACGCCCCCCACTTGCCGAGGAACAGGTCGTACTCCCGCTTGAACCGGGCCTGCTTCTCGGCCGTGTCCTCGTACCCGCGGGTCTTGCTTTCGAGGTGGTACAGCTCGGCGTCCGGCGTCCACACCACGCGGTGCCCCTTGGCCAGCACCGCGAGGCACAGGTCCACGTCGTTGAAGGCCAGGACGAACCCCTCGTCGAACCCGCCGACTTCCGCGAACACGGCCCGCGGCATGAGCAGGCACGCCCCGGTGACGGCGGCCACGTTCTGGGTGATGCGGAGCCGCTGCATGTAGCCGGCCGCCTCCCGGGGGTAGAACAGGTGCGAGTGCCCGGCCACGCCCCCCATGCCGACCACGATGCCGGCGTGCTGGATCGTGTCGTCGGCGTAGTAGAGCTTCGCCCCCACCGCCCCGACGCCCGGCTGGACGGCCACCTTCACCATGCTTTCGAGCCAGTCCGGGTTGATCCCCTCGGTGTCGTTGTTGAGGAACAGGAGCAGGTCGCCCTTCGCCTGCGACGCGGCGAAGTTGTTCACCGCCGCGTAGTTGAACGGCTTGGTCCACTCCACGACGCGGACGTGCGGCTGCTTCGTCAGTTCGCGGTAGTAGGCGTGCGTCTCGGGGCGGGTGCTGCCGTTCTCCACGATCACGAGTTCGTAGTTGGCGTAGCTCCCCTTCGAGAGTGAATCGACGCACCGGGCGAGCATGTCCGGGGCGTCCTTGTTCGGCACGATCACGCTCACGAGCGGCTGGCTCCGCAGGTGGTAGACGACCTGATAGGTGCCCAGCACGGCCCCGTCGTGGACGGACGCGTCGATGCCGAGCCGCCGGAGGTGTTCGCCCACGGCCCGCTTGCCGGCGTCGAAGGCGTAGGTCTTGCTTCCCTTGTTGGCGGCCGTCGAGAGGGCGTGCATCCGCCAGTGGTACAGCACCCGCGGGACGTGGACCACGGCGTCCGCCCGCTCCGTGGCCCGCAGGACGAGGTCGTGGTCCTGGGCCCCGTCGAACCCCGGGCGGAAGCCGCCGACGGCGTCGAAGAGCGACCGCCTGAGCACCACGAGGTGGCAGATGTAGTTGCGGCTGCGGAGCGTCTCGGGCGACCAGTCGGGCTTGAAGTTCGGCTCGACCCGCTGCCCCTGCATGTCGAGCTTGTCCTCGTCCGAGTAGAGGAAGTCGGCCCCCGGGTTGGCGTTCAGGGCCGACACCATCTCGAAGAGGGCGAAGGGGGCCAGGGTGTCGTCGTGGTCGAGGAGCGCGACGTAGTCGCCGGTGGCGAGTTCGACGGCGGCGTTCGAGTTGCCGACGATGCCGGCGTTCGCGGGCAGGAACGCGACCTTGATCCGGGAGTCGGCCTTCGCCGCGGCTTCGAGGATGGCCCGGACGTGGGCGGCGGTGCTGGCCCCGTCGGCGAGGCAGAGTTCCCACTGGCTGTAAGTCTGCTCGCGGACGGAGCGGATCATGGCTTCGAGGTACGCGGCCGGGCAGTTGTAGACCGGCACCACGACGCTGATCCTGGGCGAGCGGGCGAAGGCGTGCGTCCGCTGGCGGGCGAGTTCGGCGGCGGCCGGCTCGTGCCTCTTGATCCACCGGCGGTACTCGTCCGGCGGGGTGCATTCGCTCAGGAAGCGGGCTTCGAGCGGCGGTCCGTCCTTGGCCTTGCGGCGGTCCCAGAGCTTGGCCGGGCCGGCGGCGAGGGCGCGGGTGGCCGTCTTGAGCCACGTCCGCCGGCGGGTGTGGAGCGGGAAGAGGCGGTCGACGGCCTTGTTGGCGAAGCGGGCGGCCCGGTAGGCGACCGACGAGCGGACGGCGGCGAGTTCGGCCTGCTTCTGTTCGAGGAGTTCGGTCCGCCGCATGAGGGCGGCTTCGAGCTGCTCGATCCGCCGGGCGGCGACGGCGAGGTCGCGGGCGGCGTCGGCGGGCGGGCGGACCATTGGCGGGCATCCGTGCCGGGGGGTGCGAAAGCGGCCTTATACACAAGGTGGGGGCGAAACCGCAAGGGCGGCCGGGTTAGCGCGTCGCGGCCGGCAGCGACCCCAAGAACGCATCGAGCGCCGCCAGGTAATCCGCACCCGGCGGGTCGTTGTGGCCGCCTTTCGGGACGCGGACGAACCGCTTCGAACCCGGGGCGGCGTCGAAAAGGGCTTTCCCCAGGGCGAACGGAACGACCTGATCGGCCTCGCCGTGCGTCTGGAGGAGGGGGCCTCGGTAGGCGGGAATCTTCGAGAGCGAGTCGAGCCGGGTCCGCATCAGGAGCTTGGCCGGGAGGAGCGGGAAGTGCTCGCCGGCCACGTCTGGGAGCGACGTGAAGGTGCTTTCGAGGACGAGTCCGCGGGCCCCGTCCTTCGCCGCGAGGTCGACCGCCACCCCGCCGCCGAGCGACCGGCCGACCAGCACCACGTCGCTCTCGGCCACCCCGCAGCGGGCGACCAGCCACGCGCGGGCGGCCCGGGCGTCGGCCAGGATACCCGCTTCCGACGGCGTCC
>JANPKP010000424.1:0-4819 GCA_031426095.1 Gemmataceae bacterium | reverse complement strand
CTCCGCGACGGCCTTGTCGTCCTTGTCCGACGCCAGTTGCTTCCCGGTGTTCGGGTCTTTCAGTTCCTTCTTGTCGAGGACCTCTTCGAGCGCCTTGACGAACTCGCGGAACTGCTCGGCGATCCGCTTGTTGTACGTCGTCTCGATGTCCTTGCGGTCCTTGTCGATTTGCTTCTTCTCGTCCTCGCTCATGTGCGCCCGCCGGCTGAACCGGTGCGCCGCGATGACGATCCCCTCGGTCCCCGACTGGACCTCGAGCGAGTCGTTCTTCACGTCCTCGCCGGCCCGGCCGAAGATCGCGTGCAGGAGCTTCTCTTCCGGCGTCAGTTCGCTGCGCGACTTGGGCGACACCTTGCCGACCAGGATGTCGCCGGGGCGGACGTAGGTACCGATCTGGACAACGCCGTGCTCGTCGAGGTTCGACAGCGCCTTCGGGGACACGTTCGGGATGTCGCGGGTGAACTCCTCCTTGCCGAGCTTCGTCTCGCGAATCTCGATGTCGAACTCTTCGATGTGAATGGAGGTGTACGTGTCGTTCTTCACCAGCCGCTCGCTGATGATGATCGCGTCCTCGAAGTTGTACCCCTCCCACGACATGAACGCGACCAGCACGTTCCGCCCGAGGGCCAGCTCGCCGTTCTTGGTGGCCGCCCCGTCGGCGATGATCTGGTTCTTCTTCACCTTCTGCCCCATCGCCACGATCGGCTTCTGGTTCAGGCACGTCCGCTCGTTGAGCCCGTGGTACTTCCGCAGCACGTACTCGCGGACGATCTTGTCCTTCTCCTCGATCTTGATCCGCTCGGCGTCCACGTACACGACCGTGCCGTCCTCCTGCACCCGCTGCAACATGCCCGAGTGCTGGGCGACCTCGATCTCCAGCCCGGTCGCCACCAGCGGCGGCTCCGGCACCAGGAGCGGCACCGCCTGCCGCTGCATGTTCGAGCCCATGAGCGCCCGGTTGGCGTCGTCGTGCTCGAGGAACGGGATGAGCCCGGCCGACACGCCGACCATCTGCTTCGGCGACACGTCGATGTACTGCACTTCCTTGGCGGCGATGCTCTGGAGGTCGCCGTCGTACCGGCCGTTCACGCGGTCGGCGGAAATCCTGTCCCCGTCGGTCGGCGTGTCGGCCGGGGCGAGCGTGGCCCGGGCCTCGTCGTCGGCCCGGAGCTTGACCACCTCGTCGGTGAGCTTCTTGTCGTGGACCTTCTTGTACGGGGTGATGAGGAACCCGTACGGGTCGATCTCGGCGTAGATGGACAGCGACGAGATGAGCCCGATGTTCGTGCCTTCGGGCGTCTCGATCGGGCAGATGCGGCCGTAGTGCGAGATGTGCACGTCCCGCACCTCGAACCCGGCCCGCTTGCGGTTGAGGCCGCCCGGCCCGAGGGCGGAGAGCCGCCGCTCGTGCGTGAGCTGGGCCAGCGGGTTCGTCTGGTCCACGACCTGCGACAGCTCGCTGCGGCCGAAGAAGTACTCGATGGCCGCGCTCACCGACTTCGGGTTGATGAGCGTCCGGGGGCTCATGTCCTGCTGGTCGCGGATCGCCATCCGCTCCTGGACCGTCCGCCGCAGCTTGAGGAACCCCTTGCGGAGTTCGTCGGCGGCCAACTCGTCGATCGTCCGCAGCCGGCGGTTGCCGAGGTGGTCGATGTCGTCGACGTGCCCCTTCCCCGAGCGCAGGTCGAGGATGTACTTGATCGAGTTCACGAAGTCGATGGCCCGCAGCGTCATCTCCGTTTCCGGCACGTCCTGGTCGAACTTCCGGTTGATGCGGAAGCGGCCGACCCGGCCGAGGCGGTAGCGGTTGGCGTCGGCGAACTTCTCCTTGAACAACTCCTTCGCCTTCTCCAACTGGGCCGGGTTGCCCGGCCGCAGCCGCTGGTAGATCTTGAGAAGGGCCGCCTCGTGCGAGTCGGTCCCGTCCTCGACCAGCGAGTTGAGGACGACCGAGTCCTTCGGCGGGGCGATGGCCGTGACCTCGCCCAACTGCGAGGCGAGAATCTTGTCCACGTGGTGCTGGGTGAACGGCTTGCCGCTGTCCAGGTAGACCTCGCCCGACTCGGGGTCGATCACGTCGTCCACGGCGATCATCGGCATGATGCCGGCTTCGATGTCGCCGACGAGCTTGGCCCGGGTGGGGGCCTCGTTGAGCTTGACCGTCTGGACCTCGAAGAACTCGCGGATCAGGCCCGAGCTGGAGGTGTACTTCGGGTCCATCGCCCGCAGGAGCGTGAGGGCCGAAAACTTGCCCGACTGGTCGATGCGGACGCCGAGGGTGTCTTTCTTGGTGACGTTGATCTCGATCCAGCTCCCCCGCTCCGGGATGATCCGGCACGAGTGCATGTCCTTGTCGGCTTCGCGGTTGACGACGAAATCGACGCCCGGGGAGCGGTGCAACTGCGACACCACGCAGCGCTCGGCCCCGTTGATGATGAACTCGCCGCCGCCGATCATGATCGGCATGTCGCCGAGGTAGACCTCCTCCTCCACGGCCGTGCCGTCGCTCTTGCGGAGCCGCAGCCAGACGCGGAACGGCCGGCCGTAGGTGAGCCGCAGTTGGCGGCACTCGTCCGGGTCGTACCGCGGCTTGCCGAGTTCGTACTTGACGTATTCCAAGCTGATCTTCTTGTCGTAGCTCTCGATGGGGAAGATTTCTTGCATCACCCCTTCGAGCCCGGTCGGCGTCCGCTTGTCGTAAGCCACGTCGAGTTGGATGAACCGGTCGTAGGACCGGGTCTGCACGTCGGTGAGCGGCGGAACCTCGACGGCGTCGCCGAAGCGGCCGAAGTTGCGGACGGTGGTGGGGATGATGACCCGAACGGCCGGGATGGGCATGGTGCCGACTCCTCACCGGAAAACGGAGGCACGACGCACCGGCCGGCGTTACCCCACTGGCAACGGGCCTTGCGTCGGCTGGGATTCTGCGTTATTTGATGATGCACAAGGGGGCATCACCCGGGCCGTCGGGCCCGGGCCGCGAGGAACGGGCCACCCACGAGGGGTGGAGTTTCACGGCGTTAGTCATGGTGGGAAATCGAGGGGCGTGGGCGACACATCGGAGCGAGTGGGTGGCGCGCATTTTCACCACTGGCTACGGGATCGACCGGACCGCCACCGCCCCGGGGCGAGGAGCAAGGGGCGTGGGGTCGGAAGAACGAGACCGATAAGTACGCGACAAATGCATGATACCCGGGCGGACCGACAACGTCGACCGCCCGGGGCACTTTTTTTGCGATCCGACCTTAGACCGGCTTGACGCTGACCTTGCCGCCGGCCTCTTCGAGCTTCTTCTTCAGCTCCTCGGCGGCCTTCTTGTCGATGCCTTCCTTGATCGACTTCGGGGCCCCCTCGACCGTGGCCTTGGCTTCCGCCAGGCCCTGGCCGGTCAGCTCGCGGACGATCTTGATGACGTTGATCTTCTTGGCGGCGTCCACGCTCTCGAGGATCACGTTAAACTCGGTCGGCTCCTCGGGCTTGACGGGCGGGCCACCCGTGTTGCCGCCCGTCGGGGCCATCATCACGGCCCCACCGGCGGCCGGTTCGATCCCGTGCTTTTCCTTCAGGTAGTTCTTCAGTTCGACGGCCTGGGCGATGGTCAGCCCGGCGATCGTGTCGCCGATCTCGGTAATCGAAGCCATGATCCTGTTCCTTTGAAAAGCTGCCGGGTGAAGCGGCCCGGGGGTGCGTAATAGCTACTCGGGATAACTCGGGGGCGGCCCCCGGGTGGTGTTTCTGATGACCGTTGGGAACCCGCCGGGGTTCACGCCCCCGACGCCGGGGCGGCCGCGTCGTCCGCCGGCTTCCGCTCCTCGATGGTGGTGAGGATGCTGGCGAGCTGGCTCGCTGGGCCGGTCAGGGCCCCCGCGATGGCCGACGCCGGCCCGAGGAGGGCACTCAGCACGCCGGCGATCGCCTCCTGGCGGGTCGGTAGCGTCTTGGCGAGCTCGAAGGAGACCGCCTGCCCGTCGGCGACGGCCGTCTTGACCTTGAACTTGTCCGGGGCCTTCGGGTCCTTCTTGAGGTCCTTGATCAGCCCCTCGACGGTGGTGCTGAGGGCCTTGACGCTGTCGGCCCCCCACACCAGCAGGGTCGGGCCGCTCCAGGCGTCGACGGCGATGCCGTTCTCGGTGAACACCTTCTTGGCGAGGGCGTTCTTCACGAGCTTGGCCCGGCACTTCTTGTCGCGGAGCCGCTTGCGGAATTCGAAGTCCGTGGCCGCGTCGACCTTCAGCGGCTCCAGGAGGACGTAGTCCTTGACGCCGCTGAACGTCTTGCGGAGGTCGTTGAGCTCCAACTCTTTGATCTTCTTGCTCATGGCGGTATCCCGGTGCGAAAGCCCGTCCGTCGCAACGGGCGGGCTCGGTGGCTCAGATCGAAACCGGGATGCCCGGCGACATGGTGGCGGACAGCACCACCCCGTTGACGAAATTGCCCTTCACGCCCGACGGTTTGGCGGCCCGGACCTGCTCGACGAACACCGTGATGTTCTCGACGAGCTTCTGGTCGTCGAAGCTCATCTTGCCGACGCCGGCGTGGATTTGGCCGGTCTTGTCCGAGCGGTACTCGACCTTGCCGGCCTTGAACTCGCGGACGGCGGCGGCCACGTCCCCGGTGGCCGGGATCACGGTGCCGGCCTTCGGGGTCGGCATCAGGCCGCGCTGCCCGAGGACCTTACCGAGCCGGGAGACCTGGCCCATCATGTCCTGGGTGGCGATAGCCACGTCAAAGTCGAGGAAGTTCTCTTTCGTGATCTTCTCGATGAGGTCGGCCGCCCCGGCGAAGTCGGCCCCGGCGGCCTTCGCCTTATCGACGTTCG
>JANPKP010000423.1:0-1648 GCA_031426095.1 Gemmataceae bacterium | reverse complement strand
TCACGTTCGAGTGGAGCGACTGGCGGAACGGCTGGTTCTGGTGGGTGCAGAGCGTCTACGTCCGGGCCGACGCCCGCCGCGGGGGGGTCTTCCGGGCCCTGTTCGACCACGTCCGCCGGCAGGCCGAGGCCGACCCGGCGGTGATCGGCGTGCGGCTGTACGTCGAACACGACAACGACCGGGCCCGGCGGACGTACCGGGCGCTGGGGCTGGCCGACGCCCCGTACGGGCTGATGGAGCTGTACCCGCTCGCCGGGCGGCCGAACGACGTGGGGTGAGGCACGCGACCCGCGAGTGTGAACGGGCCGCTAAGGCGGGTTAACGCCGGGGTCCGGCCCCACGTCATCGAACCGTTGAGCGGCACCGATTCCCCCGCTTTTCTGGCGGGCCGGCCCCCCGCGCTCGTTCCTCATCCTGTCGTTTCCCCCTATTCCCTCAGCGGACCGCCCGACGCGGGTCCGAAGGCCGCCGCACGGGTTTCGCCCGCCCGCCGTCACACGGCCCCGCCCGGCGGCCCCTTCCGGGGTGTACGTCAGGCCCCCTCGCCCCGGAGAGTCGCCCCATGCCCGCGGACCGCCCCGCCCCCCCGCCGACCGCCCTGGCCCTGGCCGAATTGCCGGCCGCCGTGGCCGTCCTCGACGCCGCCGACCGGCTCACCGGCTGGTCGCCGGCCGCCGCCGACCTGTTCGCCCTCCCGCCGAGTCCCGCCTTCGACCGGCCGGCGGCCGCGCTCGTCCCGCCGCACGCCGTGCCGCACTGGAACCGGGCCACCGCCGCCGCCCGCGACCGCGGCAAGTGGGCCGGCGACCTCCGGCTCCAGACCCTCGGCGGGGACGAGCGGATCGTCGAAGTGCGGATGGCGGCCCGGGGCGGCGGGGACGTGGTGGTCGCGTTCGCCGACGTGACCGAGCGGGAGCGGCACGCGGCCGCCGCCCGGCGGGCGTGGGAGCGGCGGACGGCCGAGAAGCTGGCCCACGCGGCGGCCGCCGAGTTCGGGGTGCTGCACGGCCCGGGGGCCCGCAAGAAGGCCGAGGCGTTCGACGCCCTGGCCCGCCGCGGCGGCCCGGACGACGACGCGGCCGAACCGCCGGCCGGGGGCGGGGCCGTCCTGCTCGTCGGCGGCGACCCGCTGGCCCGCGAGTGCCTGCGGCTCCTGATCGAGTCCCGCGGGGTGCCGGTGGCGGCCGCCGCCGACGCCTACGAGGCGGCCGACCTGTACGCGGCCGACCGGCTCGGCGTGCGGGCCGCGGTGATCGACGCCGACCTCCCCGGCTGGGGGGCGGCCGCCGCCGTGACCGCCCTGCGGCGGCTCGCCCCGCTCCTGCCCGTGGTGCTCGTCGGCGACCCGTCCGCCGCCCGCGTCGGCGGCGACGTGCAGGCCGTGGTGCCCAAACCGGCCCGCGCCGCCGACGTGCTCTGGGCCGTCACCGACGTGGCGGGGTGAGTGGGAAGTGACGGGACGCGGATGACGCGGAAACGACGCGGACGAAGAGGTTCGGACACGAGGCGGGGTTGAAAACAGAGGAGGGCGGGCCGGCATCATCCGGCCCGCCCTCTGTCTTTGACCAATCCTCTTTTCCTCCGATCCTCTTAATCCGCGTCCCGCCGCGCCACTACTTGTCGCCGCCGACGCTCTCGCCGACCTTTG
>JANPKP010000422.1:0-16286 GCA_031426095.1 Gemmataceae bacterium | reverse complement strand
CCACGGCCGTCTCGCCGGAGAGCATGACGGCGTCGGTGCCGTCCATAATGGCGTTGGCCTCGTCGCTCGCGTCGGCCCGCGTGGGGCGGGGGTTGTTCCGCATCGAGTCCATCATGTCGGTGGCCGTGATGACCGGCTTGCCGGCCGCCCGGGCCTCGGCGATGAGTTGCTTCTGGACGACGGGCACGCGCTCCAGCGGCATCTCGACGCCGAGGTCGCCGCGGGCCACCATGATGCCGTCGAACGCGGCCACCACGGCCGCCGCCCGGGCCACCGCCTCCGGCCGTTCCACCTTCGCAATCAGCGGGGCGGCCATGCCCACGGCGGACATCGCGGCCCGCACCTCGGCCGCCGCTTCGGGGCCGCGCACGAACGAGATGGCGACCCAATCGACGCCGGCCTTCGCCGCGACTTCCAGGGCGAGAACGTCGCGGGGGGTGACGGCCGCGATGGAGAGCGGCGTGTCGGGCAGGTTCAGCCCCTTGTTCGGCAGGAGCGTGCCGCCGACCACCACCCGGGCTTCGAGCCGCCCGCCGCCCGCGCCCGTCGCTTCGAGCTGGAGGCGGCCGTCGTCGAGGAGCATCCGCTGGCCGGGCCGCACGTCGTGCAGCACTTCGGGCTCGGTGAGCGTGAGGTCGTCGGCGTGGACGGGGGCGGCGGAGAGCGAGAAGGAGACGGTGTCCCCTTCGCGGAGGCCGCGGCCGGCGGCCATGCGGACGCGGAGCTTCGGCCCCGGCAGGTCGGCGAGGACGGCGGCGAACTTCCCGACCCGGGCGGCGGCCTCGCGGAAGCGGCGGATGCGGTCGAGGTGTTCGTCGGCGGTCCCGTGCGAGAAGTTGATGCGGGCCACGTCCACGCCCGCCCGCAGGACGCCGTCGAGGACGGCCGGCGGGTCGGTCGCCGGCCCGAGGGTGGCCACGATCTTCGTTCGCCGGCTCATGGGGGCGGTCCTAACGTGAATGGGGCAGGAAGCAATTAGCCACAGATGAACACAGTTGGACGCGGATTGAAAACACGAAATTGTCCCTAATCCGGGTTCCCTCGCCTCAATCAGCGGACCATTGGCTCGGAACTCATCGCCGCGGTGAACAATGCACGAGCGTTCTGCGTCTCAATCGCCGTGGCTCCCGCTCGGAGTCGTGTTCGGGGCGGTCACGCTGTTCGGCGCGTACTCCGGTGTGGCCGCCCTCCTCGGCCCGCCGGGGCACGACACCGCCCACCCGGCCGTCCGCGAGACGGCCTTCGCGGCGGTCGTCGGCTGGGGGGCGGCGGTGCTGCTGGCGCTCGACGGGCGTTACCGCCGGGCGTCGCGGCGGGCGGCCGAAGCGGGGCTCGCGGCCGTCTGGTACACCTGGGGATGCGCCCTGTACTTGCTGCACGTCGCGGTCGCCTTCCACGCCGCCCACGGTTGGTCGCACGCGGCCGCCGTCGGCCACGTCGAGGCCGTCAGCGGCTTCGGGCCGGGGCTGTGCGTCAGCTATGCGTTCTCGCTCCTGTGGCTGCTCGACGTGGTGGCGTTGTGGTGGTCGCCGGCCCGCTACCGCGACCGGCCGCGGTGGGTGCAGGCGGCCGTCCACGGGTTCATGGCGTTCGTGGTGTTCAACGCCACGGTGGTGTACGGCGGCGAAACCGCCCGCCCGCTGGGGCTGATCTTCTTCCTGGTGCTGGTCCCGCTCGAATGGTTCAGCGGCGAGCGGGCCGAAGCCGCCCGGCGGAAGCGGGATGAGGGCATGGGGGTGGCGAAGGCGACGTGACGGGAGCGGGGGCGGGACGATCGGTTGCGAAAAGTCAACCGCCACGGCCCCGAAAGGGCTGACGCTCCCGCTCTCCCAGGGGGGCTGGGAGCGGGAACGGGCAACTCCTGGGTAGGCCGTAAGATCGGGCGAAACGCGCAGTATAAAAGCGGGAGAATTCGGGGGCACTTCGACGGCGGCTCAGGCGTTCGACGGCGTCGCCGCTTCTCGCCACGCGGTGCGGAAGGCGTCTTCGAGGTGTTTCACGTACCGTCCTGCGTCGGTGATCGCCGACGCCCCCATCAGCTCGCGGAGGGAGCCGCGCACGTCGGCGAGGCCGTCCCGCTCCTCCCGCCACGTCGCGGCGAGGTCCACGAGCTTGTCCGGCGAGTCGGCCACGAACTCGGGCAGGCCGAGGTTGTTCATCAGGCTCACGCCTTGCCGGGAACGGTAGTCGCGGCCGGCGGCGGTCAGGACCGGGACGCCCATCCACAGGGCGTCGCAGCTCGTGACCCCGCCGTTGTACGGGAACGGGTCGAGGGCCACGTCGAACGGCTGGTACGCCTCGAAGTACGACCGCCCCGGCGGCACCCGGCCCATCACCTCCACCCGGTCGGACGCCACCCCGAACCGCGAGAACCGTTCGTGGAACGCCTGCCCGCCCTCGACGGACCGGCCGCCCATCAACACCAGCTTCGACCGCTTGACCGCCTTTAGAACGCGGGCCCACGTCTCCACGCAGGCGTCCGACAGCTTGGCCGGGTTGTTCAGGCAGCCGAACGTGAACGTCTGGGCCTTGAGCACCGGCAGCGGCCCGGGGTCGGGGGCGTCGGCCGGCGGCTTGTAAACCCACGCCACCTCGGGGAGCCGCAGCACCTTCTCGACGTAATATTCGCCCGCCTCCCCGGGCGGGTCGGCGAACGGGTCGGAAATGCGGTAGTCCATCGCCGCGATGCCGGTGGTACTCGGGTAGCCGAAGAGCGTGACCTGCACCGGGGCCGGCTTCCGGGCGAAGAGGGACAGGCGGTTCCCGGCCATGTGGCCGTTCAAGTCCACGAGGATGTCGATCTCGTCGTCGCGGATCATCTCGGCGGCCCGGCCGTCGGCCACGCCACTGATCGGCCGCCAGGAGTCGGCCAGCCGGCGGAGCTTGTCGGTCACGGCGTCCGGCCGGGCGACGTTCGGGTAACAGGTGACGTGCACGCGGTTGCGGTCGTGGTGCGTCAGCAAGAGTTCGGCGAACCCGGCCGTGCTGTGGGTGCGGAAGTCGGCCGAGACGTAGCCCACCTTGAGCCGGCGGTCGGGGCTGCCCCCGACGTGCCGTGCGGGGACGGCCGGCGGCGTCTTGGCGTGGATAGTGGCCCAGACGGCGTGCTCGTCCCGAAGCTTTTCCGGCGTGTAGTCCGACGAGTACGACATCGCCAGCAGGAGGTTGCTGTGGACCCGCGGGTCGGGCCGGAGGTCGAGCGACTTGAGCAGCGCGGCCGTCGCCTCTTCGGTGCGGGCGCGTTCGGTGAGGCTGGTGCCGAGGTTGCTCCAGGCGTCGGGGAAGTTCGGCCGCAGTTCGACCGCACGCCGGTAGTGGCCGACCGCCTCGTCCGAGCGGCCCACGGATTCCAGGGTGACGCCGAGCGAGTTGTGGGCTTCCGGGTAGTCGGGCCGGAGGCCTAGGGCCTGTTCGAGTTCGGGCACGGCCTCGGCGTGGTCGCCGCGGGCGGCCAGGGCCAGCCCCAGGTTGTGGTGCCCCCGGGGGTCGTCCGGCACGCGGACCACGAACTCGCGGAACACGGCCACCGACTCGTCCGCCTTACCCGTGCGGAACAGGGCGTCGCCGAGCAGGTTGTACGCCTCCGCGAAGCCCGGATCGACGGCGGTGGCCTGGCGGTAAAGCTCGATGGCGGCCGCCCAGTCGCCCAGGTCGCTGACGGCCAGCCCGAGGTTGAGCAGGACGCGGGGGTGCCGCGGCTCGATCTGGAGGGCGGCCTCGTAGGCGGGGACGGCGTCCTGCGGCCGCTTCAGGCGGCGGTAGAGGTTGCCGAGGTTGAAGTGGGCGTCGAGCTGGTTGGGGTTCACCGCCAGGGCGGCGTTGTAGCACTTGGCGGCCTCGTCCAGCGCCCCCCGGCGGGCGAGGATGACGCCGAGGTTCGACAGGCTCCCCGGGTGGGACGGGGCGGCCGACAGCACCTGCCGGTACAGCCGCTCGGCCGCGTCGAGGTCGCCGGCCTGGTGCCGGCCGACGGCGTCGGCGAAGTACTCGTCAACCGTCGCCACGGGTCGCCTCCCGGTGTGGGCCGCGGGTGGGGGCGGACGAAAAAACCCGGCCGGCGGCCGGGTTCGGGGCACTCCGGCGGGCCGGCCGCCTTATTCGCCGACGTAGGGGAGCAGGCCCATGAACCGGGCCCGCTTGACGGCGGTCCCGATCTCCCGCTGGTAGGCCGCGCACAGCCCGCTCCGCTTGCGGCTGAAGAGCTTGCCCTGGCCGGTGACCATCTTCTTGAGGTTGGTCACGTCCTTGTAGTCGACGAACGCGGGCCGGGGGCAGCCCTCCTTCGTGCAGAACCGGCAGCGGTTCTTCCGGTTCGCCCCCATCTTCTTGCGCACCGCCATGACGCCACCTTTGTGCTAGCCGAACGGTTGACGAACGTGCTTCCGGAACGTCGGAAAGAGAGAATGTACGGGCCGTACCGGGGGGCGGCAACCGCCGAATTGGAGCGTGTGCGATGCTGCAACTGCCTCAACGGGCCAACCATTTTCCGCGCGCGTTACCGAATTCTCCCACTTTTTTGACACCCCCTCGCCCGATCCGGCGGGCTCACGACGAGTTACGATTCCCTTCCCAAAATTTGCGGTAACGCGGGAGCGGACGCCGATTCCGGGGCGATTCGCTTGACGCCACGCGAGGCGTGGCGCGACCCCGCCGTCACCCCGCCACCTCGCACAGCCACTTCCGCAGCAGCCCCGCGAGCGTCTTCGTCTCGGCCGCCGTCAGCTTCGGCATCGACCCGGCCGCCTCCGCGAACCGGGTGGCCGTCGCCGCGTCGATGAGCTTCCGCCCCCGGGCCGTCAGCTCCACCACCACGCCCCGGCGGTCGGCCGGGTCCTGGTGGCGGGCGAGCAGGCCGGCCCGCTCCAGCCGGTCGAGCCGGGCCGTCATCCCGCCGGACGAGAGCATGACGTTCCGCCGCAGTTGGGTCGGCGTCAGCCCGCCGGCCCCCGCCTCCCGCCGGAGAGTGGCGAGGATGTCGAACTCGCCGAGCGACAGCTCGTGCGGCTTGAGCGCCTCGCCCACGCTCCGCTCCAGGTGCTGGGCGAGGACGATCACCCGCCCGACCACCGCCAGGGGGGACGGGTCGAGGCCCGGGAGGCGGTCCCGCCAGCCCGCCATCATGCGGTCGATCACGTCGCCGTCGCTCATGGCGTGAAGCTTACCAGCTACTATCTTGCTGTCAAGATTGTTGACAGGAAGCGACCCGCCGGGTAGTCTGACCCCGCAGCCCACTCCCGTTCCTCACCCGAGCCGAGGCCCAAGCGATGAAAGAGATCAAGATCGGGGACACCTCCGAGCAGTGCGTCGAGCGGTCCGACTACCCGCCCGAGAAGGTCAAGCAGATCCTCGGCGGCGAGACGGTCGCCGTCCTCGGGTACGGCGTCCAGGGCCGCGGCCAGTCGCTCAACATGCGGGACAACGGCGTCAACGTCATCGTCGGCCAGCGGAAGGGGGGCAAGGCCTACGACCTCTGCCTCGAAGACGGCTGGGTGCCGGGCAAGACGTTGTTCGACCCGGAAGAGGCCGCCGCGAAGGGCACGATCGTCCAGTACCTCCTGTCCGACGCCGGGCAGAAGGACATGTGGACCAGGATCAAGCCGCACCTGACGGCCGGGAAGGCCCTGTACTTCTCGCACGGGTTCGCCATCGTCTTCAGCGACCAGACGGGCGTGGTGCCGCCGAAGGACGTGGACGTGATCCTGTGCGCCCCCAAGGGGTCGGGCACCACCGTCCGCCGGCTCTTCCTCGAAGGCCGGGGCATCAACAGCAGCTTCGCCGTCCACCAGGACGCGACCGGCAAGGCCCGCGAGCGGTGCCTGGCCCTCGGCGTCGCCATCGGCTCCGGGTACCTGTTCGAGACGACCTTCCAGAAGGAAGTCGTGTCCGACCTGACGGGCGAGCGGGGCGTGCTCATGGGGGCCATCTACGGCCTCTGGCTGGCCCAGTACGAGGTCCTGCGGGAGAACGGCCACTCGCCGAGCGAGGCGTTCAACGAGACGGTCGAGGAGGCGACCCAGAGCCTCTACCCGCTGATCGCCGAGAAGGGGATGGACTGGATGTACGCCAACTGCTCGACGACCGCCCAGCGCGGGGCCCTCGACTGGTTCACCCCGTTCCGGGACGCCAGCAAGCCGGTCTTCCAGAAGCTCTACGAGTCGGTGAAGAGCGGCGAGGAGGCCCGGCGGACGCTGGAGGCCAACAGCAAGGCCGACTACCGGGTGGGGTTGGAGAAGGAGTTGAAGGCCATCGCCGAGAGCGAGATGTGGGTCGCCGGGGCCCAGGTCCGCAACCTCCGGCCGGAGCGGCAGGGCAACCCGAACGCATCCAACTAGACTGATCTATTGACAGCCTGATGTCATTCGGCGTGGGGCGGCCCGGCAAGGGCTCCCACGCCGATTTCGTTTAAACCCCGGCAAGACAGTCGCGGTTTGGCACTGGAATTTAAGGGGAGTTGGCGTTCGGCAATCTACCCAACACTAACCACGTCGTCAGACGGACGTTAAAGACGATCAGCCCAATCAATTTTATCTGTGGAGCCATTCGTCACCACCGCCGACTTTTTTCCCGAACTTCCTTCCGCCATCGGTCGTGGCCCTAAATGCTTTCCCGGCCCCCCCGCCCGCGTTGTGACAAATGTTAGTGCTATTTCGCCGCCGCGCCCCCCCCCGTCCGGCACCTTGACACCCCCGATTCGAGACTTCTATGATGCCCCCGTTCGACCCGGGTCTCTGCCGCCGTTCACCTTTCCGCGGCGGTTCACGCACCGCATGAAGCGGCCCGGGTCTGCCCGCGAAACGCCGACGGCGAACGTTCCTCTCGTCGCCGTTGATCCTCGCTCGCTTGTCTTCCGGTCGGGTCCAGCAGGACAACGTTCCGTCGCGGCACGGCCGCCGGGGGTGTTGGTATGTCGTCTCCCGCAACCCTCCACGAGTTCCGCACGGCGTGGCTGCCGAACGTCACCGACGACGGCCTCGCCCGGCTCGCCGAGTTGCTCGACAAGGGCAGCCCGCTCCTCATCCACGGGGCGTTCACCCGGGCCGTGCCGATGGGCTGCCTGGCGTCGCACGTGGCCTGGAACCACCCGCGGACGTGCCGCTTTCAGCACGAGGCCGGCGTTCAATGGCTGACCCGGATCGCCGGCCTCAACCCGGCCACGTCGGCCGTGGTCCAGGAGTGGGACAAAGGGGGCGTCCACGACCTCGCCCTGCGGGCCGGCCTGCTCGCCGCCTGCCGGGCCGAACTGGACCGCCGGGCGGTCGCCGAGCCGGAACCCGAGCCGGCCTGCTGCTGATCCCATATTCTGAAGCGTGACGCGAAGGGCCGAGTACCCCGTACTCGGCCCTTCGCCGTTTCCCGGCCCCGAGGTCGCGCCATGCTGCCCCGCGTTCTCGAACCCGAGGTGATGGACGCGGCGGACGACGCCCGCGACTACGACGCGATGGACCACGCGGCCGTCAACCGCCTGTTCGTAGCCGACCTGCTGGCGGTGTGGGACGCGGCCGGCGTCGCCCTGGACGTGGGCACCGGCACCGCCCAGATTCCCGTCGAGTTCTGCCGCCAGTCGGAGGCGGGCACGGTGGTCGCCGTCGACCTCGCGGCCGAGATGCTGGCCGTCGCCCGGCGGAACGTCGAAGCGAGTGGGTTCGGCGGACGGATCACGCTCGAACGGGTCGACGCGAAGGGGCTGCCGTACCCGGACGGGGCGTTCGCGGCCGTGGTGTCGAACAGCATCGTCCACCACATCCCCGAGCCGGCCGGGGCGTTCGCGGAAATGCACCGCGTCTGCCGGGCCGGCGGCCGCCTGTTCGTCCGCGACCTCCTGCGGCCGGCCGACGCCGCCACGCTGCGGCACCTCGTGGACCTGCACGCCGCCGACGCCAACGCCCACCAGCGGCGGTTGTTCGCCGACTCGCTCCACGCGGCCCTGACGCCCGGCGAAGTGCGGCAGATCGTGGGCGAACTCGGCTACCCGTCGGCGAGCGTGGAACAGACTTCGGACCGCCACTGGACGTGGTCCGCCGTGAAGCCCTGACCCCCGTGCCCGGACCGCCCGTGCCCACCTTCCGCCCCATCGACCGGCTCGCCCGCACCGGCGACTTCGCCCACTTCGCCATCCGTGCCGCCGCCGCCGCCGCCGCCGCCGTGGTCCGCCCCGGGTGGTGGCTCAAGCCGTTCTACGGCATGGTCGTCGGCGGCCTGCCGCTGGCCGGCGTGACGGGCGTCGCCCTCGGCGTCGTCATCTGGTTCCACACCCGCGGCGTGCTCGAACGCACCGGTTCCGGGGCGGTCGAGTACCTGCCGACGTTCCTCGCCGCCGCCGTGCTGCTGGAACTGGCCCCCGTGAGCGCCGGCCTCATTCTCGCCGCCCGAACCGGGGCCAGCCTCGGGGCCGAACTGGCGTCGATGCGGGTCGGCGAGCAGATCGACGCCCTCGAACTCCTCGGCGTCTCCACCGTCCGCCGGCTCGTGGGCCCGCGGGTGGTCGGCTGCGTCTTCGCGGTGCCGGTGCTGCACACGCTCATCGCGGCCGTCGCCCTCGGCAGCGGCTTCGCGGCGGAATCCGCGGGCGGGCGGACGACGCTGTTGAAGTACCAGACGGCCGCCCTCCGCGAGCTGTACCTGTCCGACGTGGTGCCGGCCGCCCTCAAGACGCTGGCGTTCGGCTTCGTGGTCGGCGTGGTCGGCTGCCGGATCGGCCTGTCGGCGAAGGGCGGGTCGGAGGACGTGGGCCGGGCCGCGACGGACAGCGTCGTGGCATGCTCGCTCCTGGTGCTGGCGGCCGACGTGGCCCTGGTCGGATTGACCCAGGCCGCTCAGGTGGCGATGCGATAAGAAAGTGGGGGCGTTGCGGGACGGACGACGACCGCGCGGTCGAGAGGCGCGTGAGCGAACGCGCCGTCTCGACCCGCCGCGGCGCTCCCTGGGCAAACGAGGAGCTTGAACCGGTGTGCGGGAAAACCCGGCCGTGGGCGTCGGCCGGGCGTCTGGGCGAAGGGCGAACTGTCTGGGCGGTGCAAACCTAAAAGCAGCTTCGATACCGTGGGACTCTTTTTCTCGCACATTGATCCCCAAGAGCCGTCCGGGTCAGTGTTTGAAATTTCCCACACCGCCGCACCACCGCCTCGACCGGCCCTCGGGTGTTGTCGGGGAATTCGACACCCGGCCGCTTCCGCCCGACTTCCCGACAGCCGCCCGGAGACAACGCGATGACACCCGAGCCGTTCGCCATCGGCGTCTGTAGCTGGTCCCTGCAGGTGACGAGCGTGCCCGAGTTGCGGGGCTTCCTCGCCCGCCTCGGCCTCGACCTCGTGCAGATCGCGTGCGGCGACCCGCACCACGCCTCCTGGGTCGAGGGCGACGACCTGCCCGCCGCCGCCACGGCCGCCGGCTTCCGCATGTGCGGGTCCATGCTCGGCTTCCCGGGCGAGGACTACACGACCCCGCAGAGCATCGAACGGACGGGCGGGTTCGGCGACCCGGCCACCCGCCCCGAGCGGCTCGACCGCCTCCGCTGGGGCCTGAAGCGGACGCGCGACCTCGGCCTGTCCGACGTCACGCTCCACGCCGGCTTCATCCCCGAGGTCGGGGCCCCCGAGCGGTCGCCGTTCCTCGACACCCTGGGCACCGTCGCCGCCCTCGCCGCCGCGGCCGGGGTGACGGTGGCGTTCGAGACCGGGCAGGAGTCGGCCGCCCTGCTCCGCCGGACGCTCGACGACCTCCGCAGCCCGAACCTGAAAGTGAACTTCGACCCGGCGAACATGCTCATGTATGACAAGGACGACCCGCTGCGGGCGGTGGAGTTGTTGGCCCCGGACATCCGCAGCGTCCACGTCAAGGACGCCAACCGCCCGACGCGGCCCGGCGAATGGGGGGCGGAAGTCCCCCTGGGCGAGGGCCAGACGGACACCCGGCGGTTCGTGGCGGCGTTGCGGAAGGTCGGCTACCGCGGCCCCCTGCTGATCGAGCGGGAGGTGGGCACGCAGGCCGAGCGGTTCCGCGACATCGAGCACGCGGTCCGCTTCCTCCGCGGCTGCGAGGGCGTGGCGTGAACCGGGCGGGCGAAAACGGCCCCGCCCGGCTTGCCCCGGGCGGTCGCCGGCGATAGCATCCTCATCGTCACTTCGGTGACCACCCGGAGAGGTGGCTGAGTGGTCGAAAGCACCGCTTTGCTAAAGCGGCGTGGGGGTAAAACCCCACCGCGGGTTCGAATCCCGCCCTCTCCGCTGAATTGAAGCCGGACGACGCGAGAACCCCTGGGAAACCGGGGGTTTTTCGTTTCGCCGCCGCCGATTTTTCCCCGCCATTTCGAGACACGACGAGCCGCTCCGCGCCCCTCCGAGACCGGGTTTGCTACACCGGTTGCTACACCTACAGCTCCACCGAAGAATGGGTCACGCCCGCCGAGGAGTGCCCCGTCATGTCCCTGTTCACGTTGCTGAAAATTACCCGCACCCGCTACCGTCTCGGGAAGAAGCAGGTCCGCCCCGATACCCCCGGGGCGGAGAAGGTCAGCGAGGAGTCCCGCCACTGGTACGCCTACCGCCGGGACGGCGCGAAGCAGATCAAGGTGCGGCTGTTCACCGACAAGGCCGCCTCCCAGCGGGAGCTGGCGCGGCTGAACACTGCCCTGGAACGGGGCGAGGCCGGGATGACCGACCCGCGGAAGGAGCACCTGGAACGCCCCGCGCTGGAACACCTGGAAGAGTTCCTCCCGGTGATGCGGGGGAAGGGCAAGTCGGTAAAGGACAAGGACCGGAAGGAGGCGATCCTGCGGGCGTTCGTCGCGGCCCTCCGCCCGCTGTCCGACTTGTCGGCGGCGGCGGTGGATCGATACCTCGCCGCCGTCGCGGGGTCGGCCGGGAACAAGCGGAAGCACCTGTCCGCCATCTCGGTCTGGGTGGCGTGGCTGCTCAGGAAGGACCGCATCGGGGCCGACCCGCTGGCCCGGATCGACTTGCCGACCGGCGGCAAGAAGACGAAGGAGCGGCGGGCGCTCGCGGTGGCACTCATCCAGAGGCTGCTTGACGCGACGCGGGAGCGTCCGCTCGCGGCGTTCGTCGAGCGATATAACGCGGATGTCCGCGAGCCGGTGCGGCGGAAGATGATCCTCCGCGGCCGGGAGCGGGCGTTGGTGTACAAGACCGCGGTGTACACCGGGCTGCGGCTCGGGGAGATCGCGTCGCTCCGGCCGTGCCACCTGGAGTTGGCCCGCAAGCCGTTTCCGCGGCTGGAAATCCCCGGGAGGATGACCAAGAACGGCCAGCAGGCCCGGCTGCTGCTCGTCCCGGCGTTCGCGGACGAACTGGCGGCGTGGATCGGGGAAGCGAAGAAGGGGCCGGACGACCCGCTGTTCCACGTCCCGCAGGCGTCGGTCCGGATTATGCGGGCCGACCTTGAACGGGCCGGCATCCCCTACCGGACGTCGCAGGGGGACGCCGACTTCCACAGCCTGCGGATGACGGCGAACGTCATGCTCGGCCAGGCGGGCGTCCCGGCCCGCATCCGGCAGCTGTTCATGCGGCACTCGGACATCCGGCTGACGATGGCGACCTACGACGACGAGTCGTTCCTCGACCTCGAATCGGCGGTCAAGGCGATGGAGGGGCTGGGGCTGAGGTGAGAAGGCGGGGCGTGGCCCGCGGCCGGGTCACGCCTCTTGGAGCCACAGCTTCGGCGTGGTGAACAGCTTCTCGACGGCCGCCCGCTGGAAGCGGGCCTTCTTCCGAATCTTGACCTCGCCGAGCGGGTTCATCTTCCGGGCCTTCCACATCGACCGCCAGCGGTCCAGGGTCCGGGACGAGCACCGCAGGAGTTGGCAGACCTCCGCCTTCGTCATGAGCTGAGACACGGAGGCACCTCACTCTTCGGATGAGCCGGGCCGCGGGCCGCCCGCCGGTACTCGTCGAGGGCGGCCTCCTCGATGTTGATCGTCCCCCCGCCCGGTGCCGTGCCGCTCGTGGCGGATCTTCCCGGCCCGGACGAGGGCGTAGACGAGGCCGCGAGACACGGTCAGCCGTCGGGCGGCCTCCCTGATGGTGATGAGCGCCATCGCACGGCTCCTCAGCTGACCGGGGCGGTGTGGCACCCGTCCCGCCCCGCCGCGCAGGGTTCGGCGGGTTGCCGCCGGGGCGACGGCTCGCCCGGACCCTTCTTCCGGCACGGACCGGGTCCACCGTAGCTCGCGACCAGTTGCACGTCCCGGGCGGCGAGTTTGTCGCCCCGGTCCTCGGCCAGGGTGAACTCGAACACGAAGTCGCGGCTCGGGAGGAGGCCGTAGTCGAAGTCCGGCGGCCCGTCGTTCCGGTGGAAGAACACCTGCTCCGGCTCCAACTCCCCGGCCCCGGGGCCGGCGAAGTACCGCAGAAACCCGTAGTCCTTGTCCGTGAAGTTGCAGCAGGTGCCGCGGACCCGCGACCCCGGCCGGCCCCACGCCGGCCCGCCCCTCCCGGGCAGAAGGCCGGGGACGAGGTAGCCGGAGACGAACTGGTCGCACTCGTGCCGGAGGTCGCCCGAGACGCTGTCGAAGGCCACCACCTCGACCCGGCAGCCGCGGCCCTGGGCGGCGTTCACGACCCGGGCGAAGTCCCCGTCCCCGCTCACGAGTAGGACGCGGTCGAGCCGCTCGCACTGCATGAGCAGGTCGACCGCGAGGTCGAGGTCGGCGTTCGCCTTGCTCACCCGCTCGCCGTCGTCCCCGACGAACCACCGGACGGCCTTCTCGATGACCTTGAACCCGTGGTCCCGGAGCGCGTTGTGGTAGCCCCGCTTCCCGTCCCGGTAGGCGACGTCGTGGCGGGCGCGCTCGGCGTCGAACGCCACGTAGGCGTTCAGCCGGATGGTCTCCGCGCCCCCTCGGCGGGCGAACTCGCAGAGGGGGCCGAACCGCATGTGCCGGCCGCCGCGGCGGCTGACGTTCTCACCGTCGAGGTAGACCCCGACGCGGAGGCCGGAGGGTTGGGCGTTCATGATCCTACTACCCGGAGGGTGGTGAAAAGTCACCGCCGTTCCGGCGGTGACGGCACGGCGCGGGTTGAAGGCCGGGCCGGCCCGGACGCGCCACGAATGTGTGTCGGGCCCGCACCTGATAAAGGCCGGAAGCGCCGAACTATTCACAGGGATTTCACGAAATGCATGGCTTCGATTCCGCCTGACACCACCGGGGCAGCGGGGTGACGGCGTGCGTCCCGAATTGCACGCGGCACGCGCCCCGCCCTCCGCCCCGGGTCGCCATCGAATCTCGCAGCGGTTACGCGTCGGACCCGTGACGGGCCAGTCACTCGGTGGTCGAGAGCCTACTTCGGCGGCCGGGTCGTCCGCGGCCCGGGGAGAAGTCCCTCGTTCCGAACGCGGGCAAGCTCCGAATGGCTGATGATCCACTCACCCGCCTGCCCTCGGCCGCACTGCTTCTTCTCGGCGCGCACGCGGCCGAGACGGCACCACTCGCGGACCGTGAATTCGGCCCGGCCGAGGATGCCCGCCACCTCCGCGGTCGTGAACCACTCCCGGACCGGTCGCTGCTCGACGAGCGTTGCGAGGAGCGCCTCGATCCGTTGTAACCGGTCGAGGAGTTCGTCGTGTGCCGGCGTCATGGTCGTCCCCCACTCACCCCGCCGTGCGGCGACGGGACGGACCGAGTCTCTGGTGTGTTGAGGTCGAGGTCGGGAATGTCGAGGTCGAAGAGCCCGCGTTCGATCGTGTCGCCGAAGACGACCCAGCCGTCGGCCGGCCTTCGGCCGAAGAGTTCCAGGTACGGCCCGGGGCTGACCCGCTCGATGATCGAGCGCAACCGCTCCGGCTTCCCGCTGTGCCGGCCGCGGGGAAGCTCCCGCCAGCTTCGCTGCGTCTTGTCGCGAAACGGCGACCGGCCGCGAACGCCGAGGAGCAGGAAATCGTGCGCGAGGCGCCAATAGTTGCCGCACCCGATGAGCGGCTTCACCCAGACGAAGCAGCTCTTGTAGGTGAAGTCCCAGGCGCGGATGACGGTGAAGGCATCGACTAAAAACGACGACGTCGTCCACAGGTGGAGGTGCGCCCGCGGGGCGAGGAGCTGCGGGACCGGGAGGCCGCACAGCTCGTCGAGCGTCATCGTCCGGTAGTGATTTTCCGCCGCGCCGCGGGCGGCGCGGTTCTGGTACTGCCACGGCGGGTCGGCGTAGACGGTGCCGAAGCGGAGCCCGCGGAGTGCGAGCGCCTCCAGGTTTCTCGCGACGCACCCGTCGAACGGGCTACGCGGTTCGGCCGCGGCTCCGTCCGCAGACGGCCGCTCAGAGCCGGGCCAAGGCAGTGAGGTCATCGAAGCCCGTCCCTTCGCGCCAGAGGATTTCATACCCTTGTCCCGTCCCGGTCCAGTGCCAGTTGGTCGAGTAGCGCTCGATGCTCTCGGCCCGGTCGAGGAGGCCGAGTCTCGCGAGGCGGCCCTTGAACCGCCCCTCGCCCGCGTTTGTTCGCACCCGCGTCCGGAGGCGGACGGACGGCGTTCCGTCCGCCTCCAGCACGCCGGCGGGCTCTTGCCGCGTCGTGACTTCACCCGCGAGGGACATCGCTCATCCCCCCGCCGGCGGGCGTGCGGGCTGACCACGCAGCGAGCCTTTCAAGCGGTCGAGGATGGCCTGGTCGACCGCCCGGGACGGTGGCGTGACGGGGAGCGGCCCGTTCTTGAGGACGGGGCCGCCGGCGTCGCCACCGTCCCTGCCATCCCCGACGGTGACGCACGACGGGTGCTCGGCCGGCCACGGGGTGTTGGTCCGGTTCTCGTGTTCGGACTTGGTGGTCGGAAACTCGCACTCGATCTTGGCCCACTGACCGGCGTACTGGGTGAGCCCGCTGTCACTGCGCGAGCGGACGAAGCCCCGCAGCGGGTGGGCGCTCACCGCGAGGATCTCATTTCGGGTGAGGGTCGGCCGGACGACCTCTCCGATGGTCGCGAGCGGCCGCTCGAACTCCTGCCGCGGGTAAGCCCGGGCGGGTGAGAAAGAGTTGTCGTCGTTCGGGTCGAAGCCCGCGTGGACCGGCTGCGTCCAGGAGAGGGTGGGCGTCCGGGACTCGCCGCTGTACTCCTCCATCTGCTTGAGCGCCACGAGCGAACTCGCCTCCAGCGTCACCTTGAACGTGGTGCAGCTCTCGACGGTGCTGGTGATGTCGTAATCGGCGGTCTTGAGCTGGGAGACGTCCTGGTGGCTGAGGATCAGGTAGACACCCATCGACCGGGCCATCTCCAGGAGGATCTTCACGTTCTCCGCGCACACCTGCTGGAACTCGTCGACGAACACGTACACCGGGACGCACGGGCGGGTCCGGGAGACGACCTTCGCCGCGTGGACGATCGCGTAGAGGGCGAGCTTGCCCACCGACTTCGCGGTCAGCTCCTCCTCCAGGCTCGGCAGGCTGAAGTAGACGACCTGCTTCCGGGTGAGGACGTCGGTCATGTCGATGGCGTCGCGGAGCACCTCGGGGCGGATGGCCGGGCGGACGTCCTCGGTGACGTTGAGGGGAGCAACGGCGGCGAGCTGCCGCAGGAGCATCCGCAGGTGCTGCGAGTTCTCCTGGTCGGTGTTCGTCGCGGCGTAGCTCCCCGGCTGCTCGGCGTAGCGGGCGAGGTCGGCGAAGGAGCGGACGTCCCGGAACTTCCCGAGGAAGGCGGCCAGGGTGTCGAGGGTGACGGACTGGAAGAACGACTTCCCGTAGGCGTCCCCGTAGTAGAGGCCGAGCGAGGTGAGGAGGCTCTGGGCGCGGGCGTTCACCCCGCGCTCCTGGTTCGCGGCCTGAGCGAACGGGTTGAAGGCGAAGCTCGCCGCACCCGGCTGGAGGGTGAACCAGCGGAACGGCAGGCCGGCCCGCTCCGCCTCGATAAACGCGCCCCAGAAGAGGGCGTTGTCCCCCTTCATGTCGATGTAGACGATCGACGAGTCGGCGTGGGCGGTGAGCTGGTACGCGAGCGGCGCGAGGCAGAGGGCGGTCTTCCCGCTCCCGGTGCCGCCCATCACGTGGGCGTGGGTGCGGAGGAGCGTCCGGTCGAGGAGCCAGGGGGTGCCGTCTAGGAGCGACTTGCCGACGTAGAGGTGGGGCGGCCGCATGCCGTTCAGGAGTCGTTCCACCTTCCCGTCCCACGGCGTCGGCGGACGCTTCTTGGTCAGGCGGTCGAGCGTGTCTAGTGCAGGCTCGATCCTGACGATTTGCGAATCCGTGCGGGGTCGTATCCTGCCCGGATGAACAAGGCACGAACCTTTGTCCGCCCCCTCACGGCCACCGAGCGACACGCCCTGGAGCAGGGCCGGAAGTCGGCCGAT
>JANPKP010000421.1:0-3350 GCA_031426095.1 Gemmataceae bacterium | reverse complement strand
GATGGCCGGGTACCGCTCGACCGGCAGGCGGTACAGGGCGACCACGCCGAAGAGCACGGTGACCACGGCGATGACGTTGGCGAAGATCGGGCGGTCGATGAAGAACCGGGAGATCATGGAGCGGTCCTGTGCGGGCGCGGCGGGCGGTCAGGTCGGAGGTCGGCTACTTCGACGGGGGTGCCGGCGGGGGCGGGGCCTTGAACGACCAATCCTCCGGCGCGACCGGCAGCCCCGGGCGGGCCCGCTGGAGGCCGTTCACCACGATCCGGTCGTCGGGGCTTAACCCCTTCTCGATGGACACCACCGACGAGAGCGGGAGCCTCGTCGGGGCCGCCGGCGGGGGCGGCCCTTTGTCGCCGGCGGGGGACTGGACGGGCGGCGGGTTCGGGTTCGTCAGCGTCCACGGGGGCGACCCCGTCTCGCCCGACGGGGAGGCCCGCCAGACCGCCGGGCCGACCGTCACAGTCCGCTTCTCGACCTTGTTGTCGGCCCCCACCACGAGGACGTACCGCCCCTCCTGGCCCGTCCCCAGGGCGTCCTCGGGAATCACCAGCAGAGGCCGGGGCCCGCCGAACGGCACCCGCACGCGGGCGTACAGCCCGGGGTAGAGGACGCGGGCGTTCGTCGGCGGCACCGGCGGGTTCGGGACGCGGCCGCGGATGCGGACGGTGCCGGTGCCGCGATCGACCCGGTTCTCCTGGAAGTCGATCGCCCCGGGGTGGGGGAAGCCGACCTCGTTCGTCACCCCGATCTCGACCGGCAGTACCTCGGCACCGGTCGGCGGGGCTTTGGTCTGGAACGCCCGCTGGTAGTCGATCAAATCCTGCTCGGGGGCGTCGAAGTTGATGTAGAGCGGATCGAGGGCGACGATGGTGGTCAGGAGCGTCGGCGAGTCCTGGCCGACGAGGTTGCCGGGGGTGACGAGCGTGCGGTTGATGCGGCCGGCGATCTCGGCCCGAATGTCGGTGTACCCGAGCTGGATGTTGGCCGTCTGGAGGGCGGCGGCGGCGGCCTCCTTGTTGGCCTCGGAGACGGCCAGTTGGGCGGCGTTCACCTCGACCGTGGCCCGGGCCTTATCGACGTCCGTCTGGGCCGACGCCCCGGACGCGGCCGACCGCTCGGCCCGCCCGAGTTCGGCCTCGGCGAGCTTGATCTGGGCCTTCCAGTTGCCGATGTCGGCGGCCGCCTTCGCCAGGTCGGCCCCGGCCCGGGCGACGGCCGTGCGGTACTCCCGCGGGTCGATGGAGTAGAGCGGGGCCCCCTTCGCCACCTCCTCGCCTTCTTTGAAGTGAACCTCGCGGAGCAGGCCCTTGACCCGGGCCTTCACTTCGACGGCGTGGATCGGGTCGAGGTGGCCGTTGTACTCGCGGTACGTCGGGACCGGGTACGAGACGGGGCGGGCGACCGTGACCTTCGGCGGCGGCGGGGCGGCCGGTGGCACGCCGGGCGGCTGGCACCCCGTGAAGCCGAGTACGGCGGCCCCGAAAGCGGTGGAGAGCCCGAGCGGGCGGGCGGGAAGCAACGGCATGGCGTCGGTCGCCTCGTAAGAATCGGGGAGCGAACACCGGCGGGACCGGGCGGTTTTTGTATCGGCGTCGGCACGGCAGGTGAAGGACCGCCCGCCGCCCACGAGGTTCGGTTGAGACATTACCGCGAACGGCGGACACTCGACGGCGTTCCCACAACCGTTGGCGTGGATACCCGGCACGGGGCCAGACCTTACAGACGCTCCCGCCCGGTTCGGCAGCTGGGCTTTGCCGCGAATAACTCCTAAACCACCCCCTATGTTCGACCCCGCCCGGCCGGCCCTGGTCCTCGCCCCGATGGAGGGCGTCACCGACGCCCCCATGCGGGCCGTCCAGGGGGAGTGCGGCGCGTTCACCTACGCCGTCGCCGAGTTCCTCCGCGTCGCCCAGACGGTGCCGCCGCGGGCCGTACTTCTGAGGCACGTCCCAGAATTGCTCGCCGGCGGGCGGACGCCGACGGGGCTACCCGTGCAGGTCCAACTCCTCGGCGGCGACCCCGGCCGGCTTGCGGAAACGGCGGCCCTCGCCCACGCGGTCGGGGCGGCGGCGATCGACCTCAACTTCGGCTGCCCGGCCAAGACGGTGAACAGGCACGATGGCGGGGCGACGCTCTTGAAGTACCCGTCGCGCATCCGGGCCATCGTCGCCGCCGTGCGGGCCGCCCTGCCCCGCCACGTGCCCGTGTCCGCGAAACTGCGGCTCGGGTGGGACACGCTCGACGCGGTGGACGAGAACGCCGCGATGGCGGCCGAGGGCGGTGCGGCGTGGGTCACGATCCACGGCCGGACGCGGGCAGCCGGGTACGCCCCGCCGGCGTACTGGAAGCCGATCGGGCGTGTGCGGGAGCGGCTCGGCATCCCCGTCGTCGCCAACGGGGACATCTGGACGGTGGACGACTTCCGCCGCTGCCGCGACGAGACCGGTTGCCGCCACTTCATGCTCGGCCGCGGGGCCCTCGCCGACCCCCGCCTTTCCCGCCGCGTGGCCGCCGAACTCGGGCTGGCCCCGCCCGCCGACGACGCGGACACCCCGGTCGGATGGCCGACCCACCTCCGCCGGCTCGTCGGCTGGATGGAACGCTCCCCGGGCTATCGGGCGGAAGGGGCCGTCCGCCGACTCAAGCAGTGGCTCAGTCTTGCGGCCGCCCACGGCGGCTTCACCGGGTTCGACGCCATCAAGCGGGTCGCGTCGGTCGAAGACCTGCTCGCTGCCTTTCAACCCGTGGACGCCGTACAACCGTGGGCCGTAGACTACCGCGGTCCCGCACTCGTTCCGTACCCTCTTCCCGGGAGCCGGTGATGAACCGCCGCACCTTCGTCGGGGCGTCCGCCGCCCTCTGCACCGCCGCCGCGACCGGCTCCGCTGCCGAGGGTGGTAACGGCGTGGCCGAGGTGTACGACCTGCGAACGTACTCGCTCAAGCCGGTCAAGCAGGCGAAGCTCGACGACTACCTCTCCAGAGCCTACATCCCGACCGTAAAGCGGCTCGGGGCCGGCCCCGTCGGCGTGTTCGCCGCCCCGCCGGAGGGGGACGTGCTCAAGGTCTACGTCCTCACCGTCCACCCGTCCGCCGGCTCGCTCGCGTCCCTGCCCGCCCGATTGCTCGCCGACGACGCCTACCGCACGTCCGCCGCCGACTACCTCGCCGCGAAGGCCGACGACCCGGTCTACCTGCGGATCGAGAGTTCACTGCTGACGGCCATTCCCGGGATGCCGAAGCTGGAGCGGCCGGACGCCACGAAGCCTCGGCTGCTTAACCTGCGGGTCTACGAGAGCCACAACGAACGGGCGGCCGCCAAAAAGGTCGAGATGTTCGAGAAGGGCG
>JANPKP010000420.1:0-9230 GCA_031426095.1 Gemmataceae bacterium | reverse complement strand
TGAGTTGCGCCTCCTCGGGAACGTCGAAGGCCGCCGCGGGATAGTGTTGTTCGCGTTGCTCGCCGCCGGGCCGGGGCTGCGTGAGGGCTTGCCGGCGGCGTTCGCCCAGCGGCTTTCCACATGCTGCGGGCTGGAGCCGCTCACGGCCGGCGAGTCGCGGGACTACGTCCGCCACCACGTCACGCTCGCCGGGGGGGACGCCGACGAGGTGATCGGCGAGGAGGCCGTCGAGCTGCTCGCGGCGGCGTGCGGGGGCATTCCGCGGGTGTTGAACCGGGCGGCGGGGCTGGCCGTCGATCTGGCGGCCGAGGCGGGGGCGGACGGGGTGGACGCGGAAGCGGTGGTCGAGGCGCTTTCGCGGCTCGGGGTCGCGGCGGAACCCGAAGAATCCGCGCCGCCCGTCGTCTTTGCCCCGCCGGCCCCGAAAGGGCGTCAACCCGCGGCCGGCGGACCGCCGAAGATGAAGGGGTCGCGCCGGAAGTCCGCGTAGGGGGCGACACGCGGACCGGGGGCGGGGCGGGGCGGCGAACCGAGCGGGGGCGGCTCATGAGTCGGATGCTGAACGTACTGCGGGACACGGCCGCCCGCACGGCCGAGGTGGCCATTGCCCCCGCGGACCCGTCCGACGATTTCGCCCGCGACGACACGGCCCCGTTCGTGGAAGTCGGCGGCCCGTTGGGGCCGGTCTACTCCCCCGCCCTCACGGTCGTTCCGAAGCCCACCGCCGCTCCGCCCCCGCCCAAGCCCGAAGTCGCCGCCTTCCCCCGGCTCGCGGACCCGGCCCCGGTCGCCCCCGGCGGCCCGGCCTACCTTTCGGTCACGTTCCACGAGTTGACGCCGCGCTCGCCGGACGCCCCCCGGCCGGACGGCCCGGTGCCCGAGCTGGTCGCCTTCCACCTGCCCGACCACCCGGTGAGCGGCGAGTACCGCGTCCTCCGCGACGAGGTCCGCCGGCAACTCCCGGACGCCGCCCCCCACGCCCTCCTCTTCACCGCCGCCGCGGCCCAGGCCGGGACCACCACCGTCGTGCTGAACCTGGCGGTCACGCTCGCCCTCGAAGCCCGGGCGCGGGTGCTGGTCGTGGACGCCAACGTCGGCCGGCCGGCGGTCGCCCCCCGCCTGGCGCTCAAGGACGCCCCGGGGCTGACGGACGTGCTGGCCCTGAAGGTGCCGCTGGCGTGGGCGCTGCAGCCGTCGGTGGTGCCGAACCTGCAAATCCTCTCGGCCGGGAGTGCGACGCCCGACGCCGCCGTGCTGCTGGCCGAGGAGTTGCCGAAGTTCGTGCCCCAGTTGCGGCAGTGGTTCGACTGGGTGCTGATCGACGCCGGGGTCTGGGGCGAACTCCCCGAGCGGGACGCCGCCTGCCCGGCGGCCGACGCCGTCTACCTCGTCACCCGCGAGCCGCACGTCGCCCGCCCAGAATTTGCCGGCCTGCGCGGGTGGGTGAAGGAGCTCGGCGGCGTCCTCCGCGGGTACGTCGCCACCCGCCTTTGAGCGAACGCTCCCGGATTCCCCCGCTTTTTTCGCTCGCATTTTTCCGAAACCACAGTCTGTAAACGAGTTCGGCAGACCGCTCACAAAAAGGCGGTAACGCGGGAGCGTTCGCCCATTCCGAGCCGAATCGCTTGACCGGCCCACTTTCATCAGTCCACCTTGCCCATCAGTTCCTTCACCAGGTTGGCCACCAGCACGGGGCTCTTCTCCTTCACGACGTGGTCGATCCGCGCCTTCGGCACGCCGAGCTTCTCCATGCACGCGGCGGCCGAAAGCCAGAGCTTGTCCCGCTTCTTCCCCTCGGCCAGGTACAGTTCGCCGGCCAGCTCCGCGAGCCGCTGGAGGCTGATCTGGTCGATGTTCTCGTAGTACCGCTTGATGATCTTCTGCTGGTGCGGCGTGAAGTCCTGCTTCGCCATCGGGGGGGCTCCGTTCGGGGGGCTTCGCGGGAACGGTATCTTACCCCCGCCGCCGCGAATGTGGGGAATCGGTGGCCCGCCCCACTGGACGAAAATCGACCCGGCCCCGTATGCTTTCCCCACCCCTCTCCCCAATTGCCCAGCCGAACCCATGCGTGCCGTCCTCCAGCGCGTCCGCACGGCGTCCGTGACCGTCGGCCCCGACGTGGTCGGCGAGATCGGCCCGGGGTGGCTCGTCCTCCTCGGCGTCGGGCCGGCCGACACGCCGGCCGAGGTGGCCTGGCTGGCCGACAAGGTGGCGAACCTGCGGGCGTTCGCCGACGCCGCCGGGAAGATGAACCGCTCCGTACTCGACATTGGCGGGTCGGTGCTGGTGGTGAGCCAGTTCACACTCTACGGCGACTGTGCGAAGGGCCGCCGGCCGAGCTTCACGGGGGCCGCCCCGCCGGGCGTCGCGGAGCCGCTCTACCTCGCCGCCCTCGACGCCTTCAAGGCGCTGGGCGTCCCGACCGCCGCCGGCCGCTTCGGGGCCGACATGCGGGTGGAACTGGTGAACGACGGGCCGGTAACATTCGTGCTCGATTCGACGCAATAAATGACGTCGCCGATGGACGCGGGTCGCGGCAGGGTTTAGAACAGGGTCATTTCACCAGGCCCCCGCACCACCCGGGGACGGCTCGAACCCACCGCCTGGGTTGGAAATGCCCGCTCGGACCGTGCCCCCGACCCGCGTCCGTCGTGCGACGAACGGCTTCCCCCGGAACCCCCCATGCTCCGAACCGCCCTGCCGGCCGCCGTGGTTGTCGGTTTCCTGGCCGTCGGGGTTTTCGTCCCGGCCCCGGCCACCGGCGGCGACCCGAACGTCATCAAGGTCATGTCCAGCATGCCCCGCTCGGGCAGCGCCAAGGGGCAGACGGACACCATCGTCAACGGCATCCGCCTGGCCTTCAACGAGACCAAGGCCAATCCCAACGACCCCGGTGAACGGTACACGGTCACGACCGGCGGCAAGACGTACACGCTGGAGTTCGAAGACCTGGACGACGCGACGGCCGCCGCCGGCCAGTGGACCGCCGAGCAGGAGACCTCGAACGCCGACAAGGCCCGCCTCGACCCGGACGTGATGGCCTACATCGGCACGTACAACTCCGGGGCCGCCAAGGTCAGCATGCCGATCCTGAACAAGGCCCACCTGTTCATGGTGTCGCCGGCCAACACCTACCCGGGGCTGACCAAGCAGAACATGGGCGAGCGGGACGAGCCGAAGCGGTACCAGCCGACCGGCACCCTGAACTTCACCCGGGTGGTGCCGGCCGACGACGTGCAGGGGCCGGCCGCCGCCGAGTGGACGAAGGAACTGGGGTGCAAGCGGGTCTACATCCTGGACGACAACGAGCTGTACGGCAAGGGGATCGCCGACCTGTACGAGGCCCACGCCCGCAAGATCGGGCTCGACGTGCTGGGGCACGAGAGCATCGACTTCAAGGCCCAGGAGTTCGCCTCCCTGATGACCAAGATTCGCCGCAAGGGGCCGGACCTGATCTACTTCGGCGGCACCACCCAGACGAAGGCCGGGCAGCTCCTCAAGGACATGGTGAAGGCCGGCATGGGCGGGTGCAAGATGATGGGGCCGGACGGCTGCCAGGAGGACGCGATGATCGACTCGGCCGGGGCCGACAACGCCAACGGCCGGTTCTACGCCACCTTCGGCGGCCTCCCGCCCGAGCGGCTGACCGGCAAGGGGGCGACGTTCGTGGCCAACTACACCAAGCTCTACGGCAAGCCGCCGTCCGAGGCCTACGCCGTGTACGGGTACGAGTGCGGGCTGGTGGCCCTCGAAGCCATCCGCGCCGCCGGGGCGAAGGACCGCGAGAAGGTCCGGGCGGCCGGGCTGGCGATCAAGGACTTCGACGGGGCGACCGGCAAGTGGTCGTTCGACGAGAACGGCGACACCACCCTGAAGCTGATGAGCGGCAGCATCGTCGAGGGCGGCCAGTTCAAGTTCCAGCGGACGCTCACGGTGGGGAAGAAGTGATGGGGAATTGCGGCATGCGGAATTCGGATTGCGGATTGCCGCAAAGAAGCTGCCGCGACCGCCTCGTGTCGCCGTGTCGTTCGTTCTGAAATCCGCAGTCCGAAATCCACAATCCGAAATCCCATGCCCCTCCTCACCGCGTTCGACTGGACCAGCCTCGCCCAGCACGTCGTGGACGGGCTGTCGTTCGGCATGCTGATCGCCCTGATCGCCCTCGGGTACACGATGGTGTACGGCATCGTGGAGCTGATCAACTTCGCCCACGGCGACCTGTTCATGCTCGGCACCTTCTTCGCCCTCACCGTGATCGTGGCGTTCGGCCTCGGCGGGCCGGGGGCGGTGGACGCGGCGAGCGTCGGCAAGCTGGTCGCCGTCGTCGCCCTGGCGGCCGTCGGGGCCACCGCCTTCTGTGCCGGGCTGAACGTGGCCATCGACCGCGTGATCTACCGCCCCCTGCGGACGGCCCCGAAGCTCGCCCCGCTCGTGTCGGCCATCGGCGTCAGCTTCATCCTCATGAACGTCGGCCTGTTCTGGGGCGGCTCCCAGGACGTGAACGTGCCCAACCTCGTCCCCGACCGGGACGCCGTGACCGACGTGCGGGAGCACTACGGGCTAGAGACGGTGCCCAAGGAGGAGCGGGTCGAATTCACGTACAAGAACCTGCTCCGCGTGGGGCTGACGGTGCCGCTGTTGCTCGTGCTGACGGTGTTCGTGAAGCGAACCCGGCTCGGCAAGGCGATGCGGGCGACGGCCCAGAACCCGACGGCCGCCCGCCTCATGGGCATCGACGCCGACCGGGTGATCTCGGCCACCTTCCTGATCGGCGGGGCCCTGGCCGGGGTGGGGGCGGTGGTGTACGCCCTGACGGTGAACACGACGAACTACCAGGCCGGCTACCAGAACGGCCTGTACGCCTTCACGGCGGCGGTCCTCGGCGGCATCGGCAGCCTCCCCGGGGCGGTCCTCGGCGGGCTGGTGATCGGCCTCGTCCGCGACCTCGGCAGCGCCTACGTCGGCGAGCGGTGGTCCACCGCCCTGGTGTTCGCCATCCTGATCGTGGTGCTGGTGTTCCGCCCGTCGGGCCTGCTGGGGTCGCGGGCGCGGGAGAAGGTGTGAAACCAGTTGGCAGGCGGCAGTCAGAAACGGGGGACGACGATGCTCATGGGTCACCGCAGCTTGAAGGTCTATCAAGTCGCCTTCGGCCTAGCGATGGACCTGTATCGGGCGTCGAAGTCGTTCCCGCGAGACGAGTTCTCGTTGATCGACCAGATCCGTCGGTCTTCGAGGGGCATCGCGGCCAACATCGCCGAGGCGTACCGCAAGCGGCAATACCCCAAGATGTTCACCGCCGCACTGGCGGTCGCCGACGGAGAGTTGTCGGAAACGCTCGTGTGGCTCGAATTCGCAACTGAATGCGGCTACGTCTCGCACGAGCAGTTCGACAAAACGGTCCTGGCCTATGAGGAAGTCGGCCGCATGCTCGGGGGCATGATCGCACACCCCGAGAAGTTCGCCCCCCGCGGCCGCCCGACGGACGGGGCTCTGGCCTGACTCCTCCGCTCCTGACTGCCGCCTGCCAACTGCCGCTGCCAACTGCCCGAGGTTCCGATGGCCCGACCGTACCGCCTGAGCTGGGAGTGGGCGGCCCTCCTCGTGCTGCTCCTGTACCCGGTCTTCCCGGTGTTCGAGCAGTCGTTCTACGCGCTCACCCGGCGGTCGCTCGGGGCGCAGATGCCGACCCTGTTCACGTTCGCCGTGCTGGCCCTGGCGCTCAACGTGGTCGTCGGGTACACGGGGCTCCTGCACCTCGGCATCGCCGCCTTCTTCGGCATCGGGGCCTACGTCACCGGCATCCTCACGGTGCCCGCGTACCCGTTCGAGACGGGCTTCTGGGTCGCGATCGTGGTCGGCACGCTGGTCGCCGCCGGGGTGGGGGCGCTGCTCGCCGGGCCGTCGCTGCGGCTGCGGGGGGACTACCTCGCGCTCGTCACCCTCGGGTTCGGCGAGGTGGCCAAGTACACGATGAAGAACCTCGGCGAGATCACCGGCGGCGTCCGCGGCCTCAACCCCGTGCCGGCCCCCGTGATCCCCGGCGTCACGCTCGACTGGGCCGACGACTTCCGCCCGTTCTACTACCTCACCCTCGGCGTGCTGGCCCTCACGTACATCCTCCTCGGCAGCCTCGAACGGAGCCGCCTCGGGCGGGCGTGGGTGGCCCTCCGCGAGGACGAACTCGCGGCCACGTGCATGGGCCTCAACCCGGCCCGGCTGAAGCTCGCCGCGTTCATCCTGTCGGCCGGGCTGGCGGGCCTCGCCGGGTGCCTGTTCGCGGCCAAGCAGACGACCACCAGCGACCCGAACGCCTACGACTTCAGCCGCAGCATCTTCATCCTCTGCTGCCTCATCCTCGGCGGCCTCGGCAGCCGCCCGGGGGTCGTGCTGGGGGTGTTCCTCCTGTACGGCTTCGACGGCATCGCCTCCCCCATCCTCGACTCGGCCATCCAGCAGTGGGCCGGCGGCGGCGGGGCCAAGACGGTCACGCTCGGGGTCGCGTCCGGCACGCAGGTGACGATCGCCCTGCCGGCCCAGATGTTCACCTTCACCGGCTGGCGGCTGATCGTGTTCGGGGTGGTGCTGATCCTCGTCATGCGATACCGGCCGGAGGGGCTGGTCCCGTCCGAGCGGACCCGCGAGGAGATGCACCCGAAGGCGGAGCCGGCCGCCGAGCGGGTCGAGAAGTCCGACGGCGAGAAGCCGGGGGTGTCGCCGTGAGCCTGCTGGAGATCGACAACGTCTCGATGCGGTTCGGCGGCATCACCGCCGTGAGCGGGCTGACGCTGAACGTGGAACCCGGCCAGATCACGAGCGTGATCGGGCCGAACGGGGCCGGCAAGACGACGGTGTTCAACGTCGTCACCGGCATCTACGCCCCGACGGAGGGCGTCGTCCGCTTCGGCGGCCAGGAAATCAAGCGACCGGTGCGGGCGAAACTGTACGCCGGGGTAGCCCTGACGGGCGTTCTGGTGGGGCTGTTCGCGTACTTCGCCGTGGCGGGCGTGGAACAACTCTGGGCGGCGGCGGTGAAGCGGCAGTTCGCCCGGCTCGACGACGAGCTGAGCCTCGGCAAGGTGGCGGCGGCCGCGGGCGACTACCTGAGCGGCAAGCCGTCGGTATCGCGGGAGAAGCCGTCGAGCGACCCGGACCGCCCGCCCGAGCTTTGGGAGGTGGTCAAACTCGACGGCAAGACGCTACTGCTGACCGTGCCCGACGAGGCGACGGCCCGCGAGCGGCGGGACGCGATCCTGGCCGGACCGGCGGCGGTGCGGGAGGCCGGCACCAAGTGGGAAGTCGTGGCCTCGGACGGCAAGGCGGTCGAGCAATTTAAGTCGGAGGACGACGCGAAGGAGTTCGCCGGCGTCCTCGACGGCGTGCGGGAGGAGCGAACCGGGATGGTGCGTAACACGCTCCTCGCCCTCCTCGGCGGCACGGTCCTCGGGGCGCTCGGGGCGGTCGCGGTGTGGCTGCGGTCGCGGCGGACGCCGGACCTCATCTCGCAGGGGGGCATCGCCCGCACGTTCCAGAACATCCGCCTGTTCCAGGCGATGACGGTCCTCGAAAACGTCCTCGTCGGGCTCGACCGCTCGATGTCGTGCCACCCGCTCCTGATGGCCCTGTCGGCCCCCGTCCACCGGCGGGAGGAGCGCGAGGGGCGGGCGAAGGCGGCCGAACTGCTCGACTTCGTCGGCCTCGCCGGCAGGCACAACGAGCTGGCCAAGAACCTCCCCTACGGCGACCAGCGGCGGCTCGAAATCGCCCGGGCACTCGCCACCGAGCCGAAGCTGCTCCTGCTCGACGAGCCGGCCGCGGGGATGAACCCGAGCGAGACGGGCGACCTCATGGGCCTGATCCGCCGCATCCGCGACCGGGGGGTGACGGTGCTGCTGATCGAACACCACATGAGCCTCGTCATGGGCATCTCGGACCGCGTCGCGGTGCTCGACTACGGGGTGAAGATCGCCGAGGGCCCGCCGGCCGAGGTGGCCCGCGACCCGAAGGTGATCGAGGCGTACTTGGGGAAGGAAGAGGTGAGCTGATGGCGGCCCTGCTCGACGTGGCCGACCTCGAAGCCGGGTACGGCCCGATCAACGTGCTGCACCGCGTGAGCGTGAGCGTGAACGCCGGCGAGATCGTCGCCCTGATCGGCGCGAACGGGGCCGGCAAGACGACCACGCTCATGGCGATCAGCGGGCTCGTGAAGGCCCGCGGCGGCTCCGTCCAGTTCAACGGCAAGGACCTGACGAAGGTGCCGGCCCACGACGTGGTCAAACTCGGGCTGGCCCAGTCGCCGGAGGGGCGGAAGATTTTCCCCCGGCTGACGGTCCGCGAGAACCTCCAGATGGGGGCCTTCACCCGCACCGACAAGCCGGGCATCGCCGCCGACCTGGAGAAGATGTACGAGATGTTCCCGATCCTGCGGGAGCGGCAGAACCAGGCCGGGATGTACCTCTCGGGCGGCCAGCAGCAGATGCTCGCCATCGCCCGCGCCCTGATGGCCCGGCCCAAGCTCCTGCTCCTGGACGAACCCTCGCTCGGGCTCGCCCCGCAGATCGTGGTGCAAATCTTCGACGTGATCCGCGACCTGAACAAGCAGGGGATGTCGGTGCTGCTGGTGGAGCAGAACGCCCGCATGGCCTTGCGGGTGGCCCACCGCGGCTACGTGCTGGAAACGGGCCGGGTGACGATGACCGACCGCGGCGACGTGCTGCTCAACGACCCCCGCGTGCGGGCGGCTTACCTCGGGGAGTGACGGCCGTCCGCCTCACTCCTCCGGCACGTGGCGGGCGGTGCGGAAGCCGACGAGGGTGAGGACGGAGCCGAGCATGAGCGCGACGTGGGCGTCGCGGAACGGCTCGACGGTGCGGATGCCGCCGTGGTGGCCGCCGACCGTGACGGCCGTGCCGAGCAGCACCAGCAGCGCCGGCGTGAAGCCCCGGTAGATCAGCGACGCGAGCATCAGCAGTCCCGCCGCCCCGGAGTTCCAGCCGTCGAGCCACGCCGTCCACTCGGCCGGCACCCCGTCGATCACCAGCGGCTCCGTCGGCACGCCGGCCTCCGACCAGGGGAGCACGCCGTTCTGGTGCGCCCAGAGCCAGCAGCCGCCGAGCAGCGCCACCGCGAGGACGGCCCGGACGTGCGGGCCGACGAGCAGCCAGACGGCCCAGCCGAGCGGGTCGAACGGGGCCGGTGCGACGGGCGCGGCCGGCGGCTCGGCGGCGACCCGC
>JANPKP010000419.1:0-23042 GCA_031426095.1 Gemmataceae bacterium | reverse complement strand
CCGGGCGAGTGCGGCTTGCGGATCAGGCCGCGGGGGAGGAGCCAGCCTTCCCAGGCGCTCACGTCGTACCCGTGGTCCTGCCCGGTCAACTCCTGGAGCCAGGAGAGGGCGAGGTCGGCCGGCAGGTAGTCGAGCCGACCGGCGGGGATGCGGCCGGCCAGGGACGACAGGCAGATGTCGCACGGCGAAAGCAGGTCCACGGGTCACCGCCGAGTAAGGGGGGGGAACGCGGGGCCGGCGGGCGGTGGCAGTCACCACCCGAGCCGGTCGCGGAGTTGGTCCAGCCCGCCGGCCAGGGCGGCGTCGGGGCTGGAGTAAGTGGTGGTGCCGTCGTCCAGCCGCTTGCCGTTCACGCTCTGCTGGACGGCGGCGGTGTACGTCCCGCCGGCCGGGCGGACTTCGACCTTGTACTGCGGGGCCCCGCCGAGGACCACGAACACCATGTGCGGGCGGATGCCGGGGGTCAGCGACCCGTCGCGCTTGGTCAACCATTCGGGGGCGGCCGTCACGGTCGTGCGTCCTCGGGTCTCGGGCGGGTAGGGCTCACATCATCTTACGGAATCGGCGGCCCGGCGGGGTCACTCCGGGAGGGGCCGGTCCTTCGTTTCCGGGAGGAACGGCAGGACAGCGATGCCGACGACGAAGATCAGGCACATCGTCACTCCCGCGTACCGCAGCGGCTCCGGGTCCGGGCGGCCGGCGTACACCTGACTCGTCAGCAAACCGAGGGCCGCCGGGCCGACGGCCGACAGGAGCCGGCCGACGTTGTAACAGAACGACGTGCCGGTACTCCGCAACCGGGTCGGGAAGAGTTCCGGGAAGTAAATGGCGTACCCGCCGAAGAGGGCGAGCAGGCAGAAGCCCATGATGGGGATCATCCACAGGACGTCGTCGCGGCTGTTGAGGTACATGAAGACGTAGGCGGTCGAGAGCCCGGCCAGGAGGAAGAAGAGGGCGAACGTCGGCCTGCGGCCGAACTTGGCGGCCAGCCAACTGAACGACAGCATCCCGGCGAACGCCCCGAGGTTCTGGACCAGCGACGTGATCCCGGCCCACTGGGTCTTCTGGCCGGCGATGTAGCGGTCCGCGTCGGCCCCCGTCAGGCGGAGGGCGTCGGCCTCGGCCTTGTACGTCGGGTCCATCACCACCTGCTGGAGGTCGTAGGAGAAGAAGCCGATGCCCCACAGCCCGACCACCCCGGACAGGGCCAGGATGAGGCCGAAGATCGCGTTCGAGCGGTACCGCGAGTCGCCGAGCAGTTCGCCGTAGGAGCCGGCCTTCTTCACGCCCCCGGCGGCGACCGCCTGCTTCCACTTCTCCGGCTCGGCGAGCCGGGCCTGGATGAGGACGACGAGCAGCCCGGGGATGATGCCGATGAGGAACATCAGCCGCCACGGCGTGATCGGGTACCCGCCGAGCGTCAGCCCGTCGAACGCCCGCTGCTCCTCCAGCGCCCCGAACCCCATCGAGATGACGGCGGCGGTGCAGTTGCCGAGGACGGACGACGCCTGGAACAGGCCGATGATGAACGGCCGGGCGTGGTCGGGCATCGTCTCGGCGAGCAAGGTGACGGCGGCCGCGAACACCCCGCCGACGCCGAGGCCGGTGAGGAAGCGGTACAGGTAGAAGTCGGTGGTCGAACTCGACAGGGCACTGAGCCCGGTGAAGAGGGCGTAGAGCAGGATCGTCGCCATGAGGGTTTTCACCCGCCCCCAGCGGTCGCCGAGGATGCCGAAGCCGATGCCGCCGACGGCCCACCCGATGAGGAAGATGGACGTGGCGTACCCCGCCGCCTCCCCGATGTCGGCGCTCTGAAGCGCCTTGAGGGCCGCCGCCGGGGTCGGGGCCGGCTTCCCCTCCTTCGCGGCCTTGTCGGCCAACTTCTGCGTGAACCCCGGCAGGCGGGCGTCGTCGGCCTTCACGACGGCGACGAGGTCGGTCATGGCCGGCCGGCGGGCAAGCGCGAAGAGCTGCTGGTCCATGCAGTCCATGTCCCACGCCAGGCAACAGACGAGGAAGACGAACCACTGGTAGCCGGACAGGTCGCGGAGGCTGGCCCAACCGGTGCGGGGCCGGGCGGGGGTGAGCGGGTCGGCGGGCATGGACGGTGGTCCCAGGCGGCGGGGGAGGGTGGGCACCCGGCACAAGCGGAACAGGGTGACGTTGGGAGAAGATATACCCGCCCGCGGGGCCGGACGCCAGCATTTACCCCCGACGCCGGCGGTCACTACGATAAAGGTTCCGTTACAGGCGGTCGGATGAACCCCGCCCGTCGCGACGGGCGGGGTTCGGGGTTCGCGTGGAAGGGGCCGGAAATCGCCCCGGTGGGAGACGGTCATGCCGGCCGAGAGCGTCAGCCCGTTGGCGGTCGGCTTCCTCGGGGCCGGGCAGATGGCCACGGCCCTCGCCAAGGGGTGGGCCGCCGCCGGGCTGCTGGACGCCGCCGCGAGCCGGGCCGCCGACCCGTACCCGGCCGCCCGCGATGCGTTCACCCGGGCCACCGGCGTTCCCACCGCCGACACGAATGCCGACGTGCTGGCCGCGTGCGACGTAGTCGTTCTCGCCGTCAAGCCGCAGGTGATGGCGGCCTTGCTGGACGAACTTCGCCCCAAAGTCGCGGCCCGGCACCTCGTGGTGTCGATCGCCGCCGGGGTAACGCTCGACGCCCTCGCCGCCGGCCTCGGGGGCGACGCCCGGCTCGTGCGGGTGATGCCGAACACGCCGTGCCTCGTCGGGGCCAGCGCCGCCGGGTACGCCGCCGGCCCGGCCGCCACGCCGGCCGACGTGGCCCTCGTCGGCCGGCTCTTCGGGGCGGTCGGCAAGGCGTTCGCCCTGCCCGAGCGGCTGCTCGACGCCGTCACGGGGCTCAGCGGCAGCGGGCCGGCGTTCGTGTACGTGATGAACGAGGCGTTGGCCGACGGCGGGGTGCGGGCCGGCCTGCCGCGGGACGTGGCCCAGGCGCTCGCGGCCCAGACGGTGTTCGGGGCGGCGAAGATGGTGCTGGAGACCGGCACCCACCCGGCGGCCCTGAAGGACGCGGTGGCCAGCCCCGGCGGCACCACCATCGCCGGCCTCCACGCCCTGGAGCGGGCCGGCGTCCGGGCGGGCCTGATGGACGCCGTCACGGCCGCAGCGCTGCGGGCGGAAGAGTTAGGAAAGCGGAATTAACCACAGAGTCACAGAGGGCACAGAGGAATCGAACACCGAGAAGACGGGGGGCAAGATCGTGTTTTGTCCTCTCCGTGTTTCTGCCCTCGGTGTCCTCTGTGACTCTGTGGTTCCTTTTTCGGCAGCACTACATATGACCGACGAACTCGTCCTGATCATCGACTTCGGCTCCCAGTTCGGGCAGCTCATCGCCCGCCGGGTGCGGGACCTGCACGTCTTCTGCCAGGTCGTCCGCCACGACCTCACGGCCGACCGCATCCGGGAGCTGAACCCGAAGGGGATCATCCTCTCCGGCGGGCCGGCCAGCGTGTACGAGCCGGGGGCCCCGAAGTGCGACCCGCGGATTTTCGAGCTGGGCGTCCCCGTCCTCGGCATCTGCTACGGGATGCAGCTCGCCTGCCAGGCCCTCGGCGGACACGTCGCCCCGGCGGCCGCCCGCGAGTACGGCCGGGCCACCCTCACCGTCACCGACCCGGACAGCCCGCTCCTCCGCGGCTACCCGGCCGAGAGCACCGTGTGGATGAGCCACGGCGACCAGGTGCAGACCATCGCCGGCGACTTCGTGCCCCTGGCCGCCACCGACACCTGCCCGGTCGCCGCGGTGCGGCACAAGGACCGCCCGGTGTACGGCCTCCAATTCCACCCGGAGGTGAGCCACACGCCGCACGGCGGGCAACTGCTGGCGAACTTCCTGCGGGACGTGTGCGGTTGCCGCGGGTTGTGGAAGATGACGACGTTCATCGACCAGACGGCCGCCGCCGTCCGCGAGCGGGTGGGGAACAAGCGGGTCATCTGCGGCCTCTCCGGCGGCGTCGACTCGGCCGTGTGCGCGGCCCTGCTCGTGAAGGCCGTCGGCCCGCAGGTGGCGTGCATCTACGTGGACAACGGGCTGATGCGGGCGGGCGAAACGGAGGTCGTGCGGCACACCTTCCGCGACTGGTTCAAGGCCGACCTGCACGTCGTGGACGCGGCCGACCGCTTCCTCTCGGCGCTCAAAGGGGTCACCGACCCGCAGGAGAAGCGGCGGGTGATCGGCCGGGTGTTCATCGAGGTCTTCAAGCACGAAGCCAAGAGCATCCCCGACGCCCACTTCCTGGCGCAAGGGACGCTCTACCCGGACGTGATCGAGAGCGGCGGGGCGGCCGACGGGCCTGCGGCCACGATCAAGCTCCACCACAACGTCGGCGGGCTGCCGAAGGAACTCGGGTTCGAACTGGTCGAGCCGCTCCGCGACCTGTTCAAGGACGAGGTGCGGAAGCTCGGCCTCGAACTCGGCCTGCCCGAAGACCTGGTGTGGCGGCACCCGTTCCCGGGCCCCGGGCTGGCCGTCCGCTGCCTCGGTGAGGTGACGCCGGCGAAGCTCGCCACGCTGCGGAAGGCCGACACGATCTTCCTCGACGAACTGCACAAGAGCGGGTGGTACCGCAAGACGGCCCAGGCGTTCGCGGTGCTGCTCCCGGTGCAGTCCGTGGGCGTGATGGGCGACGGCCGGACCTACGAGGACACGATCGCCCTGCGGTCCGTCTCGACCGACGACTTCATGACGGCCGACTGGTCGCGGCTGCCGGACGACCTCTTGGCCCGCGTGTCGACGGCCGTCATCAACCGGGTGCCGGGCGTGAACCGCGTGGTGTACGACATCAGCAGCAAGCCGCCGGCGACCATCGAGTGGGAGTGAGGCGGAAATGCGGAATGTGGAGTTCGGAATGCGGAATGTCAGAGCGGACCATGCGAGTTGATATTTGCACCGCCGAGGACCACGACGCCCGCGACCGCCTGCTCGCCGCGCTGGTGGCCGTCGGGGCGTCGTCGGACGACGACCACGACGCCCCGCTCGGCGTCGGGTTCAACCGCTTCCGCGTCGGGGGCGAGGTGGTCAGCGTGTTCGCCGACGCCTGGGGCGTCGACCTCGCCGGGCCGGACGACGTGATCCGCCGGGTGTTGGACGCGATGGCCGACGGCGACTGACGGGCGTCCCTACAATCACCCCGTCACGACGCGCGAACCCACTCGGAGACACCCATGCCTGCGCTGGCAATCCTGATCGGGGCGACTCTCACGGCCCTCAGCCTGGCCGCATACTTCTCCCCGGACTTGTTGGCGGGCGGCAAGGTCGGCCAACCCTCGGCCCTCTCCCCGGCCGGGGTCGGGGTCGTGCTGATCCTCGCCGGCGTGGCGTCCGCGCTCAAGCCGGCGGCTCGCAAGCACGCCATGCACCTGGCGGCGGTCGTCGCCCTGCTCGGCACACTGGGCGGGCTGGTGCCGATGTTCCTGCGGAAGTTCGACTTCGGCCAGACGGCCGTCCTCGTCGGGGCCGGGATGACCGGCCTCTCGGCCATCTTCCTCATCCTGTGCGTGAAGTCGTTCATCGACGCCCGCAAGGCCCGGACGGCGGCCGCGTTCACCGCTTGATGCCGTCCAGGGCGGCGAGCCACTCCGCGACGCGGGCCGCGTAGTAGGTGCCGGCGGCGGTCGACGGGGTGCCGGGGGCGACGCCGTACCCTCCGTCGGCGTTGCGGCACTTGCCGACGAACGCCCGCAGCGCCGCCGCGTCCTTCGGCGGCACCCGCATCAGGTAAAAGGCCCGCGTCACCCGGTACGTCGTCTCCAGGTCGGACCCCTTTTCGCCGGCCTTCCCGAACGCCCCGTCGGCCCGCTGCCCGGCGTGGAGGTACGCCCGCACGTCGGCCTCCCCCTGGATGTCGCGGCCGAGCCGCAGCACCATCGCCGCCCACGACGCCACCGCCCGGGCCCCGCCGTCCTTCGCGTCGGCCGGCTTCCGACCCCGCTCGGCGTCCGCGAGGGCGAACCACGGGTCGAGCTTGAACGGGCACGCCTTCACGCCCCACGCCCCGACGGCGGCCGCCCCGATCCGCACCTCCTCCCACGTCTTGGCGTTGACCACCAGGTACGTCATCGCCCGGGCGAACGTCTCCCGCGGCACCCCCGTCTCGACGGCCGCCATCACCCCGACGGCGGTCGTGGCCGCGTCCACCGCCCCGCCCGGGGTGTCGGCGAACCCGCCGCTCTTGGGGTCGAAGCACGACGTGACGAACGCGGCGACGCGCTCCGGGTTGGGCACGGTGCCGCCGAGGTGCTTGACGGCCTGCACGGCGGCCGACGTGGCCCGCAGCGTCGCGGCCGGCCTGGGGTCGCCGGCCGCCGGGGCGAACCCGCCGTTCGCGGCCTGCATCGCGGTGACGTATCGCAGCGTGGCGAGCCGGCTTTCCAGGGCGTCCTGCGCCTCCCGCGTCTGGGCGAACGCCGGAGAGGGAAGCGCGAAAAGTACGAGCAAGGCGGCACGGACGCGCATGGAGATTACCCCGGGGGGAAGTGGGCTAAAGCCCACCCGTGGCCACGGGTGGGCTTTGGACTGGTCACGAACCTTTCGGCCGGAACGCCGCCACGACCGCCTCGTGGGTGGTCAGCCGCGGCCCGTCGATGAGGTCGATGCAGTACGGCACGGCGGGGAAGACGGCCATCAGGCACTCGCGGATCGCGGCCGGCTTGCCGGGGAGGTTCACGATGAGACTGTTGCCGCGGACGCCGGCCGTCTGGCGGGAGAGGATGGCCGTCGGCACCGAGCGGAGCGACACTGAGCGCATCAGTTCGCCGAAACCGGGGAGGAGCTTGTCGCACACGGCCTCCGTGGCCTCGGTCGTCACGTCCCGCTTCGTCGGGCCGGTGCCGCCGGTCGTCACGATCAGGCAGCAGCCCTCGTCGTCGCACAGGGCCTTGAGCGTGACTTCGATGCGGTCCTGCTCGTCGGGGATCAGCCGCGGGACCGGCTCCCACTCGCACGAGAGGATGTCCCCCAGGCAGGCGGCGATGGCCGGGCCGCTCTTGTCCTCGTAGACGCCGGCGGTGGCCCGGTCGGAGACGGTGACGATGCCGATGCGGACGGACATGGCGAATCCCCCGGCGGTGCGGACCGTGCGGGGGTATCGTACCCGAGCGGCGGGCGGGGTGCGAGAAGTTCGCGTGCCGGCGGCGGGCGGCCGCCCGCACAGCCCGCGGAACGGGGGACGCGGACGAACCGCAGCCCGGGGCCGGGGCTGGCCATCGGCCGGGCGGACACCGCGTACCGGCCGGCGAAGCGGGACGCGAAGCGGGCGCGGAGTTCGGCGAGGTCGGTCGGGCAGACCCCGAACGGCTTCGGGTGGAGGACGAGGAGCATCGTGCCCGCCGTTTCGTCGAAGCGTTCCACGGCCCAAGTCACGGGGCTGTCGTCGCCGGCGTTGAACGGGAGGACCACGACTTCCGCGGCGGAAGCCGACCGGGAGACGGCGGCGGGCGGCGTCACCGGGGCGGGCAGGTCGAGCGGCATGGTGCGGACTCGCGGGTGGGCGGACTTCGTAAACTGAACCCGGGCCACGACCAATGCACCGCCCGTACCGCCCTTGAGCCGAACCCGGCGAACGGCCCCGCCCGCCGCCCGCACAACCCGGACAGCCCGCGCATGTTGAGCACCTGGCACTTTCAGTCGGCCGGCACCCTCCTGTTCGGCCGCGACGCCGTCCGACAACTCGGCGACGTGGCGACGCGGCTCAACGCCCGGCGGGCGTTCGTCGTCACCGACCGCACGCTCGAAGGGAACGGCGTGCTCGCCGCCGTCCGCGAGCCGCTCCTCGCCGCGGGGGTGGCCGTGGAGGTGTTCGCCGGCGGGGTCGCGGAGCCGCCGGTGGGCGTGGTACGGGACTGCGTGGCGGCCGGAAGGGTGGCCCGGCCGGACGTGGTCGTCGGCCTCGGCGGCGGGAGCAACATGGACGTGGCGAAGCTCTGCGCCGCCGTCCTCGCCCACGGCGGCGACCCGCTCGACTACGTCGGCGAGTTCCGCGTGCCGGGGCCGACGCTGCCGCTCGTCTGCGTCCCGACCACGGCCGGCACCGGGTCGGAAGTCTCGCCCGCGGCCGTCTTCACCGACACCGACCGGCACGTCAAGGTGTCGTGCCTCAGCCCGCACCTGCGGCCGGCGGTCGCGGTCGTCGATCCGATGCTCACCGTCGGCTGCCCGCCGAAGGTGACGGCCGACAGCGGCGTCGACGCCCTGACGCACGCGATCGAGGCGTTCACGGCGGTGGACCAGGACGAGTTCGTGAGGCGGCCGGGCGGCCCGTCGATCTACCAGGGGTGCAACCCGCTCGCGGACATGATGGCCTCGCAGTGCATCTCGGAGGTCGGCCGCTTCCTCCGGCGGGCGGTGGCGGACGGCGGCGACCTCGAAGCCCGGGAGGGGATGGCCCTCGCCGCCGCCCTCGGCGGGCTGGCCTTCTCGAACGCCGGGGTCGCACTGGTTCACGCGATGGAGTACCCCGTCGGGGCCGCCGTCCACGTCTCCCACGGGGCGGGCAACGGGCTGCTCCTGCCCCACGTCATGCGGTTCAACGCGGCCGCCCGGGACGAGGAGTTGGCCACCGTCGGGTGGATGCTCGGCGGCGACGCGGTCCGGCACCAACCCCGGCACGCCTCGCTCGGCGTCGCCGCCGTCGAGCGCCTCCTCGCCGACGTCGGCATCCCCACCCGCCTCCGCGACCTCGGGGTGACGGAGGAGATGCTCCCGGGGTTCGCGGCGAAGGCGTTCGCCGTCAAGCGGCTGATGCGGGTGAACCCCCGGACGCCGACCGAGGACGACATCCTCGGCATCTACCGGGCCGCCTTCTGATGGCCCCACCGCGACCGCCCACCCCCGCCCCCGCCGCCGTCGCCGCCCTGCTGCTCGCGGGCGTGGCCGGCGGCCTCTTCGTCTGGCTCCTCCGGCACCCGGACGTGCTGCCGCCGAAGGACTTCGTGGAATACTGGGCGGCCGCCCGCGTCGCCCTCGACGGCGGCGACCCCTACGACGGGGCACAACTCCTGCCCCTCCAACGGCGGGCCGGGAACGAGCCCGACCGCGAGCACGCGGTGATGATGTGGAACCCGCCGTGGACGCTCCCGGTCTACCTCCCGCTCGCCGCCCTCGACCCCCGCCCGGCCCAGTTGCTCTGGCTCGGCCTGCAGGCCGGCTGCGTCGTCGCCGCGTGCCTGATGCTCTGGTCGGTCTACGGCGGCCCGCGGGAACACGTCGGGGTGGTGCCGCTCGTCGCCGTCACGTTCTACGGCACCCTCATGACGGTCAAGTACGGGCAGAACACGGGGCTGATCCTCCTCGGCCTCGCCGGCTTCGTGTACTCCGCCGGCCGCGACCGGCCGGCCCTCGCCGGGGCGTTCGCGGCCCTCACGGCGTTGAAGCCGCACCTGCTCGCGGCCTTCGGCGTGCTGCTCGTGCTGGACGCGGCCCGCCCCCGCGGCCGGGTCACGCTCGCCGTCGGGGCGGCGGCCGTCGGGGCGGGGTTGCTCGTGGCGCTGGCCGTGAACCCGCACGCCCTCGACGAGTACCTCGCCGCCCTCCGCCGGCCGCCCACCCCGGAGTCGGTGCCGCTCTCCGCGTGGCGGCTGCCGCAGGCCGCGTACTACCTGCGGGCCACCGTTGCCCCCGAGGCGTTCTGGGTGCAGTTCGTGCCGTGCGGGCTGGCGTGCGTCGGGTTCGCCGTCTACTTTTGGCGGACGCGGCGGGCGTGGGACTGGCCGCGGGAATTGCCGGGCGTGGTCTGGGCGTCGGTCCTGACGGCCCCGTACGGCGGGTGGGTGTTCGACCTCGTCGTGCTGCTTGTCCCCGTGACGCGGGCCGCCGCGGGGCTGGCGAACGCCGGCCGGCCGACGACGATCCGCCTGTTCGCGGTCGCCCACGTGGCCCTCACGGCCGCGACGTTCACGTTCGACGCCGACCTCGGGGCCTACTACTGGGTGGCCCCGGCCACCCTCTTGCTCTGCCTCGCCGCCCGGGCCGCGGCCCGCCGGTGACGGCCCGCCCCGCGTCGCGGTTCATAAAGTAACTCCGGTACCCGGCCGGTCCGGCCCGGGTTCGGACGGACGAGGAGCCTCACGATGGCGGACGACGGCAAGCCGCGGCCCCGGGTGGTGGTCATCGGCGGCGGGTTCGGCGGCATGAACGCGGTCACCCACCTCGGGTCGAGCCCCGTCGAAGTGACGCTCATCGACCGGCGGAACTTCCACCTCTTCCAGCCGCTCCTGTATCAGGTGGCGACGGGGGCCCTCTCCCCGGCGAACATCGCCGCCCCGCTCCGCTCGATCGTCCGCCGGCAGGCGAACACCCGCGTCCTCATGGCCGAGGTGGACGGATTCGACCTCGCCGGCAAGCGGGTGGTCCTCACCGACGGCGACGCGGTGCCGTTCGACACCCTCGTCCTCGCCACGGGCTCGACGCACCACTACTTCGGCAACGACAAGTGGGCCGAGCGGGCCCCGGGGCTGAAGACCGTCGAGGACGCGACCGAGATCCGCCGCCGCATCCTCTCGGCGTTCGAGCGGGCCGAGCGGGAGGCCGACCCGGCGGTCCGCAGGCGGCTGCTCACGTTCGTGGTCGTCGGCGGCGGGCCGACCGGCGTCGAAATGGCCGGGGCGATCAGCGAGCTGTCCCGGGCGACCATGCGGCGGGACTTCCGGGCGGTCGACCCGACGACCACCCGCATCGTGCTGATCGAGGGCCAGCCGCGGGTCATCCCGACGTTCGGCGAGAAGCTCTCCCGCAAGGCGGCCGAGGCCCTCGCCAAGCTCCACGTCGAAATCCACGCCGACGCCCACGTCACCGCCATCGAGGCCGACCACATCGAGTACAAGTCGGACGCCGGCGGGTCCGGCCCGGTCCGGATCGACACCGAAACCGTGGTGTGGGCGGCCGGGGTGAAGGCGTCGCCGCTGGGCAAGAAGCTGGCCGAGGCGGCCGGCGGGGTACAGGCGGACCGGGCCGGGCGGGTGCCGGTGAACCCCGACTGCACCGTCGCCGGGCACCCGAACGTGTTCGTGATCGGCGACCTGATGAGCCTCAAGGGGCCCGACGGCAAGCCGCTCCCGGGCGTCTCCCCGGTGGCCCTGCAGCAGGGCGAGTACGTCGCCAGGGTGATCGACGCCCGGGCCCGGGGCAAGGCCGACCCGGGGCCGTTCAAGTACTTCGACAAGGGGAGCATGGCCACCATCGGCAAGGGGAAGGCGGTGGCCGACGCCTTCGGGATCGAGTTCAGCGGCCGGCTGGCGTGGCTCGCCTGGCTATTCATCCACATCCTCTACCTAGCCCGGTTCGAGAACCGCGTCCTCGTCCTCTGGCAGTGGTTCTTCAACTACCTGACCGGGAACCGGGCGGCCCGACTCATCACCGGCGACCACGCCCTGGCGGCCGCCCAGGTCAACCCGCAGGCGGCCCCGGCGGCGGTCGAGCTCGGCGGCCCCGAAAGCCCCCGGGCGGTGGCCGCCGACGTGAACTTGAACAAGGTGCCCGCGGCGGCCACCCACTGACCCGAGGCCCGCCCATGCCCGACACCAAGCCCGTCGCCCTCGTTACTGGCGCGTCCGCCGGCATCGGCAAGGACATCGCCCGGGCGCTGGCCGCCCGGGGGTACGACCTTCTGCTCTCCGCCCGCCGCGTCGAGGAACTCAACGCCCTCCGCGACGAGTTGGCGGCCGCCCACGGTACGACCTCGCTCGTCCTCCCGGCCGACCTCGCGGCGGACGGCGGCCCCGCCACGCTGCACGCGGCGGTCGTCGCCACCGGGCGCACAGTGGACGTGCTGGTGAACAACGCCGGGTTCGGCGACCTCGGGCCGTTCGCCGACGCCGACCTCGGGAAGATGCTCGCCGTCGTGCGGGTGAACGTCTCTGCCCTCGTGGAACTGACCGGCCTGTTCCTCCCCGCCATGCTGGAGCGGGGGAGCGGGCGGGTGCTGAACGTCGGCTCCGTGGCCGGCTTCCAGCCGGGGCCGGGGATGGCCGTCTACTACGCCACGAAGGCGTTCGTGAACTCGTTCTCGGAGGCGGTGGCCCGCGAGGTGAAGCGGACGGGCGTGACGGTCACGGTCCTCTGCCCGGGGCCGACCCGGAGCGAGTTCGCGGCCGCCTCGGGGATGAACGCGACGGGCCTGTTCGAGGGCCGCGGGGTGATGGACTCCCGCCCCGTCGCCGAGGCCGGCGTGGCCGCGATGCTCAAGGGAAGGCCGGTCGTCATCACCGGCCTGCGGAACAAGCTGCTGATCTTCGCCGAGCGGTTCCTGCCGCGGTCGCTGGTGGTGTCCACCATCCACAAGATGCAGCGAAAGCGGAAGGCGGCGTCCACGTAGGGCGGTGCCGAGTCCGCGAGGGCCACCCGACTTCAATCGACCATCCTCAGCAGGCAGCGGCCCGGCTCGAGGTTCACGATCAGGGCCGGGTCGATCCCCTGGGCGGACACGATAGCCTGCCCGGTCGGCAGGTTCTTGAGCCGCGGCCACAGGTTCGGCGGCACCCCGCCGACCGACTTCTCGAGCCGCCGCAGCGTCGGCTCGTCGCCCAGCCGCATGAGGATGCGGTTGTTGCACAGGGTGAACAGCTCGCCCGGCAGGTGCTGGGGGAACTGGGTGGCGAACGTCAGCCCGAGCCACCGCTTGCGGCCGCGGCGGGCGATCTTCTGGATCTGCCCGAAGAGCGCCGGCATCTGGGCCACCCGCTCGCCGCTCACGAACTCGTGGGCCTCCTCGATGATGACCACCGTCTTCGGCTTGGCTTCCGGCGGGGCCGCCTCGTAGAGCCGGTCCTGGGCTTCCATCACGCCGCGGAGCAGATCCGAGATGGCGAGGTTGCGGTGGGCCGGGGCGTCGAGCCCGCTCAGGTCGAACACCAGCACCCGGCCCCGCTTTTCGAGCATCGCGGCGTAGTCGAGCGTCGTGATCTCGCGGCCGTCCTTGCCCTTCGCCCCGGCCCGGTCGAACAGCCCGGTCTTGTACACCGACGCGATGAGCCGCACCGTCTTCCGCCAACTGGCGACGTTCTCCAGCTTCTTCTTCACCGCCGCCACCTTCTCGGCGAGTCGGGCCGCCTGCGCGCGGAAACCGTCGGCGTGCAGGAACTGCTCCGTCAACTCCTCCTTGCCCACGGCCCCGGCCCACGCCTGGGCCACGTCGAGGACGTGGGCGAGCTTCAGGCCCGGGTAGCCCCCCTCCTGGTCGTCCCACTCGCGGACCCGCTGGAGGTGGGCGGCCTTCTCGCCGGCCGGCATCAGGTCCGTCACCAGTTCGGCGGCGGCGTCGTAGGCGGCGTGGAAGCGGTCGGTCTGGGCCTCATTCCCCTGGAGCAACTCGGCCGCGATGTGGGGCGAGACGTTGCTGAAGTCGAGGCAGAATCGGCGGACCCGCGGGTGGTCCGGGTCGGCGGCCGCGGCGTCCGTCGGCACGAGGAGGAAGGTGTTGTCGATCCCCTTCGGCGTCAAGCCGCGGGCCTTCAACGCCGGCAGGATGCGGTCCGACTCGGCCGGCTTGTGGATCGAGGCGTACTCCCCCTCCACGTCAATGAGGATGACGTTGAACCCGGCCGCGGCGAGCTTCTCGACCCACCCGGCGAGGAACGTCGACTTGCCGGCCCCGGTCGTGCCGACGGCCAGCGTGTGCCGCGGGATGTGGGCCTTCTCGCCGCTCTTGAGGCCGACCGGCAGGTCCGCGAAGCCGACCGCGTGGCCGAGCCGGAGGTCGCCGTCGCACTTCAGGGCGGCCTTCGTCTCGTCGGGCGTGAGCAGCTTCACGGCGCTGTTCGGCCGCGGGCGGTAGAGCGAGAGCGCCGTCTGCCCGTTCACGACTTCGCCCAGGATTTCCAGGCTCGCCGACCCGTAGTACGGCGGGGTGAAGAGCGACCCCTCCACCTGCGTGATGACGAGGGCGGACGTGGTGGCCGGCAGGCCGACGGGGGCGGCGAACGGCCCCTTCACCACCTGGGCGAGGTACGTGCGGCCGTCGCTACTCTGGACGTGGGCGAGCGCCTGCGACCGCCACAGGCCGTACTTCGCCTGCGGGAAGACGGCGGTGAGGGTGCCGTCCTCGCTCTGCGGGGAGTCGTACAGCGTCCGCCCGTCGGCCTCGTCGGGGGACCACGCACCGGCAGGGGTTTCGAACTCGGCGGCGGCGAACTCCTCGCCCACGGATTCGGGCAGCGGCATGACGGTCAGGGGGTCGAGCATGGGAGACCTACAAGTGTGGAGTGTGAGTGTGGATTGTGAGAACGGACGTGCGGGTGGTGAGCGTTTCGGGTCTCACACTCCACACTCTCACTTCACACCTTTCGCTAATCCCCGTCGCCCACCACCCGCCCCGGGTGGAACAGGTCGTTGGCCCTCGCCTTCGCGTAGGTCGCCTCGACCACGCCCTGGAAGGCGTCCACGCCGAGGCCGACTTTCGCCCCGAGGGCGGCCAGTTCCAGGAGCAGCGGTGAGCCTTTGTGCGGCTGGAGGCTGGCGTCGGCCATCGCCAGGACGCCGGCTTCGAGGGCCCGGTCGGCGTGGGCCACGAACAGTTGCGGCGGGGCGAACGGCGTGGCCCGGAAGGCCCCGACCACCGTCCGCTCGCCGAGCTTGGCGGCGAACTTCTGCACCTTCGTGCGGTAGCCGGGGGCGTAGTTCGCCGTCTCGATCATGGCGTCGAGCATCGGCTTGCCCTTCTGCAGCACGGCCACTTCGCCGGGGGTGAGGGCGTTCGCCACCGTTAGCCAGGCCCGGTGCGACAGCTTGGCGGGGAGGTAGACCCAGCGGTCGTTCTTCAGAAGGAGGTCGTCGAGCAGCGGGAGGGCGAGGTCGAGGAGGTCGGTGCTGCCCGAGCCGGTGAGGAGTTCGAGCGGGGCCGGGACGCCGCCGCCGAGCTTCCAGCGGGAGTCGCAGCGTTCGAGCAGGGCCTTCCGCTCGGCCGCCGCCATGAACCCGCGACGGAGCAAGGTGTGGATCGGGTCGGCCCCCTCGCCCGAAGTGCCGACGCCCTTGTCGCCGCGCTTCGAGCGGTTGTCGAGCACAGCCCTCAGGTGGTTGACGGGTTCGGGGTGGCGGGCGTCGTAGTCGTGGCGGAGGAAGGTCGAGCGCCACGAGTTCAGCAGGCCGTCGTAGCGGACGAGGCAGACGCCGACGCCGAGGACGGTGGCCGAGAGCGAGTCGTGGCCGGTGCAGGCCCCCTCGCACGCGGTGACGCCGCCGGTGAGGAGGAGGTTCCGCTTGGCGGCCGTCAGCGTCTTGTCGGGCACCGCGTAGACGCCGGCGGCGGCCGGGGCGTCGGGCATCGTGGGGAGCGATCGGAGGATGTTGCCGCGGATGGCGTCCTTCAGGTTCGCCTCGTCGCGGACGGACCGCTCGACGGCCGTGCGGACGCGTGTAAGCAGGTCTTCGAGGGCGACCCCTTCGGGCCACGCCTTCACGTCGAGGGCCTCGGCGACGGTCTTGCCGAGGGCGTTCGTGAGGGCGGCCGACGGCACGAGGCCGTCGGGCAGGGGGCCTTCCGGCGGGGCGACGAGGGTGGGCGGCGCGGCGGGCATGGGGTCGGACCGGGGGTCAGAGGCCGAACATCGCCCCGAACGACTTCGGCCGGGCGAGGCCGGTGGCGACCGTGACAGCGTACCCGCTCGCCCACGCGGCGGGGAGTCCGTACTTGCTTTCCAGCACGTTTTGCACGCCCTCGGGCGTCGGGGCCGCGTCCGGGAAGTCGGCCCGCACGCACCGTCGCGGGGCGAGGAGTTCGAGGGCGAGGTCGTTCGCCGCCTGCTCGGCCGGGGGCAGGTCGGGGCCGCCGGCCGGGGTGTACTCGCGCTGGAGGCCGTGGGTGTGGACCCCGATGGCGACGCCCGCCAGCATCCCGGCCCACTCCTCGGACGGGGCGAGCGGGCGGTCGCCGTCGAGGACGGGCAGGAGCGACGGCCCGAGGCGGCGGACGACCCGCTGGCGGGGGGCCTCGTACTCGGCGAGGTAGTGGGCGAACTCGTGGGCCACCACCACGCGGCGGAGGTCGGGCGGGAGCGTGGAATCGACGAAGATGGCGGCCCGGCTGCGGTAGGCGACGAGGAAGCCGATGAACTCCTTGTCGCCGCCGGCGAAGGGGACGGCGACGCCGGCGCCGCGGAGCCAGTCCCGCACGTCGTCCCGCCGGGGGTTCGGCAGCGGGACGACGAAGAGGCCGGTGAGCCGGGCCAGGTGCGGCTCCAGGTCGCGGGGCGGGGCGGGGCGGCCGAAGCCCTCCCAGAAGGTGTCGGCGAGCCGTTCAATCGACGCGGCGGGCATGGGCGTCGCCCCCCCCGTTGTCGTCGCCGTCGCCCTCGGGCCGGGGCGGCGGCTGGTCGGCGTCGTGGGCGGCGACGTGCCACCCCGCCGCCGCGGAAGGGTTGCTCGCCGGTGCGGGCGTGGGCGACGCCCACACGGCGAGACTTTGTTCCTGTTTAAGCAGGTTCGCCAGGGCCACGAAGTCGGCCCCGGAGAACGCACAGAGCGCCTCCACGTCGGCAACGAACGTCTCCTCGGCGGCCGGGGCGCGGCAGAGGGCCAGGGCCGGGAGTTTCGCGGGCGTCACCCCGAGTCGGGCGGCCAAAGCCGCGGGGGCGAGCTTGCCGCGGGCCGTGTAGCGGTCGAGCCAGTACCCGACGTAAATCGGGTCGGACGCGGAGAGTCGGAGGGCGGCGGCGGCCAGGCGGTCGGGTTCGATCACGGCTCGTCCTCCCGGTCCGGCGGGCCGGCCCGCTTCAACTTCTCGCGGTGGACCCGCTGCCGCAACCGGTCGAGGAGCGTCTTGGCCCGCCGGACGGCGTCCGCGTCGGCCCCGTAGTTGAGCCGGCGGGCCACCTCGGCCGGCGCGTTGACGCCGTCGAGCCACAGCGCGAAAACGGCCCGCTCGGCGGCGGTTCGTGCGATCGCGTCCATCAACTTGCGGACCAGTTCCGGGTCGGGCGTGTCCTCGTCCGAAGGGTGAAGGGCCGCCGCGCCGTCGCGTGTGACGCGGTCGCGGGCATTTTTTTCTTCCCTCACCTTTCGTCGTTGTTCGCTCCGGAAGTGGTCTTTCAAACGGCTCTTGGCGTTGAGGAAGAGAAAGCCGTCGAGCGGGTGCGCGGGGTCGTACTTCTCGGGCTCGCGGGCGTGGGACAGGATGGCTTCGACGACGGCTTCAGAAACGTCGTCCGGGTGCGCGTAGGGAACGGCCCGCCGGAGGCGGTCTTCGACGCCCCGGGCGCGTTCTTCGAACAGGACGCCGGCGTAGATTCTCGGATCGACGGCGGTCGCGGTCATCGCTTCCCCCCGCGTGCGAACGTTCGCGCGTCATGCTACCACGCCGGCCGGCGGTGTCACGGTCCGTAGCCGCGACCGTCCATCCACGCGCGGAAGTCGACCGCCTCCGCGGGGCAGTGGAGGGCGGCGGCCGCGAGCGGGAAGTGGGCGTCCACCCAACCCCGTTCGGCGGCCTCGGCCCACGGGGTATTCGGCGGGAGCGACACGGATTTAAGCAGAACTAACCGCGACGCCCCGGCGACGGCCGCGACCCGGGCGGCGATCGAGTCGCTGGTGACGGCCCAGGTGTGTGGGAGGCTGCCGTCCCGGCCGTCGTCGCGGGCGAAAAAGGCGTGGGCGTCGAGGACCGGCGGGCGGACCCGCGGCGGGTGCGTGTCGAGCAGGTGGGCGACGAACCCGGCGGTGATGGCCATCGAACGGAGGGCGAGCCGGTGGGCGGCTTCCTCGCCGAGCCCGTGAACTTGGTCGAGCCGGCGGACGGCGTCGGCGACGGCCCCGCCGCCGGGCACGAGGGTGACGGCCGCCGGCGCGAGGGCGTCGAGGTACGCCCGCAGCCCGGGGCCGAGCCCGGGGTGGTCGAAGAGGCTGCCGCCGACCTTCAGAACGATCACGCCGGGTCCTCCGTGGCGAGGGCGGCGAGGGCGAACGCCGGGGCACACGCCGACAGGGCCGGCCCGAGTTCGTCGTTCAGCGACACGATCCGCCCGACGGGGGCCTCGCCGAACGCCCGCTCGGCCACCCGCCGGGCCAGGAACTCGCCCGCCCCGGACACGATCACCGTCCGCAACTCGGGGGGTGATTGCGCGTCGTAGTACGCTTTGCGGGCCGCCGCCGCCAACGTGTCCCACAACCGCCCGTGGACGCGGATGGCGAAGTCGATCAACTCGTCGTCCGTCGCCGTCTCGCGGTCGGCCCCGAGCATTCGGGCCAGGCGGGCCAGCGCGAAGTCGAATGTCGCCGGCCGGCCGTCGGCGGTGTCGCGGTCGTCGGCGGCTTCCGGCAGCAGGCCGAGGACGGTGTAAACGTCGAGCGTGGTGGCGAACAGCTCCGCGCACACCGGCGGCAAGGCGACGGCACACACCGGCGTGCGGCGGACCCCCGCGTAAACCAACTCGCCGAACCGCAGACGTTCGCGGTCGGTGGTGCCGAAAGTGGACGGAACCCCGTGGTCGAGCGGGATGATGTCGGTGGTGGTCGTGCCCACGTCGATCAGGACGCCGCCGTAATCCGGGGCGAACCGCCCGGCCCACGTCGCCAGGGCGTGCCAGTTCGCCGCCGCTACGGTGAGGTAATCCGCTCTCGCTTCCGCGACCGACACGAACGCGCCCGCCGTGCCCCACACCCGCACCGGCTTGCCGGCCGCGGCGGACTCCGCGGCGTCGAGGATGGCGTTCACGCCCTCTCGCTTCGTCTCATAGCAGTCGCACAACTCGCCGGTCATCGTCACCGCGAGCGCGGCGGCGTCGGGAAACTTCGCCACCAGTTCGGCGAGGGCGGCGGGAAGCCTGTCCGGTTGCTTCCAGAGGGGGAACGGGGCCGACGCGGCCCGCCGGTCGGCGGTCGCGGCCTTCAGATTCGCCCCGCCGATGTCGAGTCCTAGAACAGTCGGTGCGCTCATGGCGGTGAGCATAGTCCGCAAGTCCGCAAGTCCCAAGTCGAAGACGCGGGCCGGCCGACTCCGGGCTTGTGACCTGTGACTTGTGGACCTGGGACTTCCGAAATGCCCCGCTACCTCGTCGGCATCGACCTCGGCACCACTAACACGGCGATGGCCTACGTCGACCTCGCGGCCAAACCCGCCGCCAACGGGGGGCCGCGGCTGCACACCTTTGCGGTGCCGCAACTCGTCGCCGCCGGGCAGATCGACTCGCGGGACTTGCTGCCGTCGTTCCTCTATATGCCGGGGCCGCACGACCTCCCGCCGGGGGCCACCGACCTGCCGTGGGCGAAGGGCAACGCCGACGCCGTCGGCCTGTTCGCCCGCACCCACGGGGCGAAGGTGCCCGGCCGGCTCGTGTCGTCCGCCAAGTCGTGGCTCTGCCACCCGGGCGTCGACCGCACGGCCCCGCTCCTCCCGTGGGCCGCCCCGCCGGACGTGCCCCGCCTCTCCCCGCTGGAGGTGTCCGCCCGCTACCTCAAGCACCTCGCCGACGCCTGGAACGCCGCCCCCAACCGCAAGCCCGACGACAGGCTCGAAGACCAGCCAGTCGTCCTCACCGTGCCGGCGTCGTTCGACGACGTGGCCCGCAACCTCACGGCCGAGGCGGCGAAGAAGGCCGGGCTGAAGCACGTCACGCTCCTCGAAGAGCCGCAGGCGGCGTTCTACGCCTGGCTCGGCACCCACACCCCGGAGGAAGCGGGCAAGCTCCGCCCGGGGATGCGTTGCCTCGTGGTGGACGTGGGCGGCGGCACCACGGACCTGAGCCTCATCCGGGCGACGGAAGAGGGCGGCGAACTCGTCTTCGAGCGGGACGCGGTCGGCGACCACCTCCTGCTCGGCGGCGACAACATGGACCTCGCCCTCGCCAAAGCCGTCGAGGGCCGGCTCCCCGGCGGCAAGCTCGGCGCGGCCCAGTTCGGGGCGCTCGTGCAGGCGTGCCGCTCGGCGAAGGAGGCGCTCCTGGCCGACCCCGCCCCGCCGTCGTTCCCGGTCACGGTGGTCGGCCGCGGGCGGTCCGTCGTCGGCGGCTCGGTGTCGGTCAACCTCACGGCCGACGAGTTGCGGGCGACGCTGTTCGACGGCTTCTTCCCAGCCGTCTCGTTCGACGCCACGCCGACGCGGGGTAACCGGGCGGGCCTTCAGGAGATGGGACTGCCGTACGTGTCCGACCCCGCCGTGAGCCGGCACCTCGCGGCTTTTTTGAGAGAACAACTGGCGAGCGGGGGGCGTCAGCCCCCTGATACCATCGCGGAGCCGAATGCGCCGGGTGGCCGTCAGGGGGCTGACGCCCCTCGCACGCCGGTGGTCGCCATCCTCTTCAACGGCGGCGTCTTCCAGCCCGCCGTTTTGCAAACCCGCATCGTGGACGTGATGCGGCCCTGGTTCGAGGCCGCCGGCAAGCCGTGGACTCCGCTCGTTCTCACGAGCCCGTCGCTCGACCTCGCGGTGGCGTGGGGGGCGGCCTACTTCGCCTGGCTCAAGCACTCCGGCGGCAAGCGGATCGGCGGCGGCATCCCCCGCTCGTACTACGTCGGCATCGAAACAGGGGACAGGAGCCAGGAGTCAGGAGTCAGGGAAGAGACACCCACTCCATCCTCCACGCCCGCCGTCTTGTGTGTCGTACCGCGACGCTTGCAGGAGGGGGAGGAAATCCGCCTCGCCGAGCCGGAACTCGAACTCGCCCTCGGTCAGCCGGTGCTCTTCCCGCTCTCCACGTCCACCGTCCGGGCCGACGACAAGCCGGGCGACGTGCTGCGGCTGCCGCCGGGGTCGTTGCTGCCGCTGCCGCCGCTGCACACCGTCCTCCGCGGCGGCAAGCGGGCCGGGGCCAAGCGTGTGCCGGTCACGCTCGCGGCGAAGGTGACGGAGATCGGCACGCTGGAACTCTCGTGCGTGTCGCGGGAGGGGAACCGCTGGCGGCTCGAATTCAACGTCCGCGACGTGACCCGCGACGCCCCCGAGCGAGACGACGAGCCGGCGGCGGCTGCGGGCGTGGTCGACGTCTTCCCCGAGGAGAAGGTGCAGGCGGCCGGCGAACTGATCGCCGCCGTCTACGGCCCCGCCGCGTCCCCCGCCACGCCGCAGGAGCTTCCCCGTTTACTCGAAGGGGCGCTGGAAGCGTCCCGCTCGTCGTGGCCGACGGGGCTGTGCCGCCGCTTGTGGGAGCCGCTAGAGGCGGTCGCCGACCAGCGGCGAAAGTCACCGGCGCACCTGTCGCGGTGGTACAACCTCGTCGGCTTCTGCCTCCGCCCCGGGTTCGGCGACCCGCTCGACCGCTACCGCGTGGAAGCCCTGTGGAAGCGGATCACGGCCGCCGCGTCAGGCCCGGGGGCCGCGGCCGAGGGGAGCGCCGACTTCTGGATCATGTGGCGGCGCGTCGCCGGCGGGCTCAACGCCCCGCTCCAGCAAGCCCTGTTCACGCGCCTGAAGCCGGTGCTGCTGCCGCCGAAGGGCAAGCCGTTCGCCCGCCCCCCCGCGAACGAGTACGCCGAGATGTGGCGGGCGGCCGCGAGCCTCGAACGGCTCGACACCCGCACGAAGGAGGCTCTCGGCGCGGCCCTCGTGTCGCAGGTGGTGAAGGGCTCGGTGCCGACCTACGCCTTCTGGTCGCTCACCCGCCTGGGGGCCCGCGTCCAGCTCTACGGCCCGCTCAACTCGGTCGTCCACCCTGAGGTCGTGGAGGGCTGGCTCGACCCGCTCCTCGCCTTCGAGCCGACGACCGACAACGACCGCCTGGCGTGGCAATTCTGCCTGAGCCAACTCGCCCGCAAGAGCGGCCTCCGCGCCGTGGACGTTTCCGAGCGGACGCGGGACCGCGTGCTAACCGCGCTGGCCGGCGAGGGCGTCCACGCGGATTGGCCGAAGATGGTGGCGGACGTGGTGACGCCCGAGGAGGACGAGCAGTTGCGGCTGTTTGGCGAGGCGCTGCCGATCGGGCTGCGGCTGTCGTCGTGATTCCATCGGGTGGTGCCGAGTCCGCGAGGCCCACCATCGGGGAGCCGTGCGTCGTTGACGGTGGGCCTGCACCGAGCCTTCACCCAAAATGCGACGGCCGATTGCCCGCGTCGTGGGCACCCGTGGTCGTGACGATCGCGTGAAGGCGTCATGATCCGTATCGGAAGTGACAGCCACGACGTGGCTTGCGAACGACGCTCGTTCCGACGGCCCGCCGGCACACCATCTGTTTTGTCCTCAACCCTCCCTTCTTCACCTTTCCAAATTTCACCCCCGGCCCACCGGCCGGGTGTCCGCCGTTCGCCCGCACACGGGTCTCGCATGATCGACGCCACCAAGACTACCCGCTTCGGCTTCCTGATCGACATGGACGGGGTGTTGTACCGCGGGGTCGAACTCCTCCCGGGTGCCCCCGAGTTCGTCGGCGAACTCCGGGCCAGAGACATCCCGTTCCGGTTCCTGACCAACAACAGTCAGCGGACCCGCCGGGACGTGACGGCCAAGCTCGCCCGCATGGGCATCGAGGTGGAGGAGGAACACGTCTATACCAGCGCCATGGCCACCGCCCGGTTCCTGGCCCAGCAGAAGCCGGGCGGGACGGCGTTCGTGATCGGCGAGGGCGGGCTCCTCACCGCCCTGCACCAGAACGGGTACGCGGTCGTCGACCACGACCCGGACTACGTGGTAGTCGGCGAGGGGCGGACGTTCAACCTCGAACTGGTCGAGACGGCCGTCCGCATGATCCTCGGCGGGGCCAAGCTGATCGCCACCAACATGGACCCGAACGGCCCGACCTCGAACGGGTCGCTCCGGCCGGGGTGCGGGGCGATGGTGGCCATGCTGGAGACCGCGGCCGGGGTGAAGGCGTTCAGCGTCGGCAAGCCGAGCCCGGTGATGATGCGGGCCGCCCGCAAGGAACTCGGGCTCACGACCGACGAGACGGTGATGATCGGGGACACGATGGAGACGGACATCCTCGGCGGGGCCCAGCTCGGGTTCCACACCGTCCTCGTGCTGTCCGGCGGCACCCGCCGGGACGACCTGTCCGGGTACGCCTACCGCCCGGAGATCGTGGTCGAACACCTGGCCGAGTTCGCCGAGGTCATGGCCCGCAACGGGTGGCGGACGCCGCGACCAGTCGGCCGAACCGCTCGGAGC
>JANPKP010000418.1:0-8435 GCA_031426095.1 Gemmataceae bacterium | reverse complement strand
ACAGGGCCTGGGCTTGGGAGGGTGTCATGTCGTCTCCGGGCGAACGGGCCCGCGTGAGCGGGCCGAGTCTGGGTGTGGTGCGACCAGTGTAAGCCGTCCTCCGGCCGAATCAACGGTGCATCGCCCACGCCGTCCACAGCGTCAGCCCGAATAGCACCCGCAGGGTGATCTGGAGCGACACCCAGTAGAGCGAGGCGTTCACGGTCTTCGTGAGGTCCACGAGGTTCTTGCGGACCTCGTCGTCCACCATCCGCCGGGGGTTCACGTAGCCGAGCGTGACCGCCCTCACGAGCGGCCCCTTCCAGCCCAGCCACGTCTCCGCCATGTCCAGGTACTTGAACGTCTCCGTCCGGTCGAAGCGGCCGACGCGGACGAGGAAGTAGAGGTCGACGGTGGCCATCGCCAGCAACGGGATGAGGAGCAGTAACGCCCACCAGCCGTCGGCCAGGAGGTCCGGGCCGGTGAGTGTCGCCTGGGGCCAGATGACTCGGGAGCAGATCATCTGCACCAGGGTCAACCCGAGGGCCAGCACGGCCGGGCGGAAGAAGGACCAGTTCAGGATCAGGCTCTTGTGCTCGGCGAGCCGCTGCATCAGTTTCGGCCACCGGCCGCGGACTGCGACGACCAGCCACACGGTGTCGAGGTAAACGTCCCACCGCCGCAGGAGGCTGATGAGGAACATGAGGGCGAGGTAGAAGTCGAAGACGCGGATCAGGTTGATCGGGGGTTGGTCCGGCATCGGCAACGTGCCAGGTGGGGAAGGGCGGGGGGCTCACCTTCGTATCGACTGGTGGCGGGCACGACTCCAGGGGTTCGCACTGTGGGCCGGATGGGGGAAACTCCGGCCACGTTTGGTGGGCCGTCGGCTATGATGGGATGCACAACATGTAGCGATCCGGCAACGTCTTCCGGCGGTCCGGGGGCCTTGTTTTCGGCGTCCCCGGTGCGGCCCTCCAGTTTCACGAGTTTTTTCCGCCCCGGCCCCGGGCGGGGTGCATAATCTGGTTGACACAATAGGCCCGCCGGTTAGCTTAGGAATGGCCCGTGTATCTTGTTGTGTCCGAGCCACGCCCGGCCGTAGGATGCGTCCGTGTTCCCGGCTCCCGCAGCCGACTTCAGGCCGAGCGAGAGGCAACCTCGATGACGCACACCGACGCGACCCCGAACGGCACCCCGTCCGCCCCCGAACCGGCGGCGGACGGCGGGGCGAACGGGTTCCCGAACGACCGCCGCAAGCGGAACATCCCGGTCGCCACCGACCGCCGGCGGGCCACGAACGCGGCGGAGAAGCGGCGGACGAGCGAGCGCCGCCGGCTGATCGACCCGACCACCTGCGAGCGGGACTACTCGGACGACGAGACCGACTTCATGAAGGCGATGGACCGCTACAAGCGGGAGAACCGCCGCCCGTTCCCGACCTGGAGCGAGGTCCTCGAAGTCCTCCGGGCGATGGGCTACCGCAAGGTGGCCGAGCCGACCGACATGCCCGGCAACAAGCGGGCCCCCGAGAACGCAGGGGTCGGGTCCGGTACCCTGCCTACCCCCGCCGTAGCTCAGACGCCCGCCCCGACCAAAGGGTGAGACGGGTTTGAGACAGGTTTACCCACAAGCCCACCCGTTGCGACGGGTGGGCTTTCGCGTTTGGGGTAGCCGCCCGCGGCCGGTTCTGGCCATCATGCCGACCCGAATGAGAGTCCGCCCGTCGCAAGGAGGCGACCCCGTGCCCGCGTCGCAAATCCCCGCCGGCTTCCACGCCGTCACGCCCTATATGATCGTGACGGGGGCCGACCGCGTCCTCGACTTCCTCAGAGCCGCGTTTGACGCTACCGAGGTGGTGCGGATGAAGCGACCGGACGGTACCATCTCCCACGCCGGGGTGCGCGTCGAAGGGTCGATGGTGGAACTGTCCGAAGCGAGTGGCCCGTGGGGGCCGCTCCCCGGCGCGCTTGACCTGTACGTTCCCGATTGCGACGCGGCTTACCGGCGGGCGGTCGAGGCCGGGGGCGAGTCGCTCTACCCGCCGACGGACATGTTTTACGGCGAACGCTCGGCTGGCGTATCCGACCCGGGCGGCAACCAGTGGTATCTTGCGACGCACACAGAAGTCGTAACCGGGGCCGAACTCGACCGCCGGGCGAAAGCCTTCGCGGCCGGTGTTCTGTGGCGGTGAGCAAGGTCGGTGTGAGGTTACGGTGCGGAATCGGGCAAATCCCCCACGTTACCGCTGATTTGGGAGCGGTCTTTGTAAACCGAGCACTTGACGGTAGTTCGGTGAATCGCGTGCGAAAAAAGCGGTAAAATCCGGTAGCGACACCAGGCAAGGATGCCGGCCATGCACGTCTTCGTCAGCGCGGGCGAACCCAGCGGCGACCTCCACGGGGCGAACCTCGTCCGCGCCATCCGGGAACGCTGCCCGGACGCCACGATCATCGGCTTCGGCGGCCCCAAGATGGCGGCGGCCGGGGGCAAGTTGCTGTTCCCGCTCACGTCGCTGGCGGTCATGTGGTTCAAGGACGCCATCGCCAACCTCCGGCAGTTCTTCCGCCTCGGCAAGCAGGCCGCCGACTACTTCCGCGACGAGAAGCCGGACGCGGTGGTGCTGATCGACTACCCCGGTTTCCACTTCGCCCTCGCCAAGCGGGCCAAGGCGGCCGGCGTGCCGGTCTACTTTTTCGTGCCGCCGCAGTTGTGGGGGTGGGCAGGTTGGCGGGTCCGCAAGGTCCGCCGCTGGTTCGCCGGCGTCCTGACCGCCCTGCCGTTCGAGGAGGAGTGGTACCGCTCCCGAGGGGTTGCCACCCGGTACGTCGGCCACCCGTACTTCGACGAACTCGCGGCCCAACGGCTGGACGCCGACTTCCTGGCCGCCGAGCGGGCGAAGGGGGGGCCGGTCGTCGCCCTCCTGCCGGGGTCTCGGAACCGGGAGGTGGAGGCCAACTTCCCCGTCATGCTCGCGGCGGCTGCGAGGGTCCACGACGGGCGGTCGGGGGTGAGGTTCGTGGTGGCGTCATTCAACGAGCGGCAGCGGGCCGTAGCGGAAGGGATGGCGGCGGGCTCCGGGCTGCCCATCGAGTTCCACGACGGGCGGACGCCGGAGATCATCGAACTGGCCGACTGCTGCCTGTCCGTGTCCGGGTCCGTGAGCCTGGAAATGATGTACCGGCTCAAGCCGGCGGTGATCGTTTATAAGGTGGGGAAGGTGTTCCAGGCGGCGGCCAGGCTCCTGCGGACGGCGAAGTATTTTACCCTCGTGAACCTCCTGGCCGACCGCGAACTCTACCCCGAGTTCGGTTCGTCGAGGGACATGTCTGGCGACGCCGCGGACCGACTGCTCGCCTGGCTCAACGACCCCGCCGCCCTCGCGGGGCGCGTCGATGACCTCCGCCGATTGCGGGAAATCGTGGCCGTGCCCGGGGCGTGCGAGCGGGCGGCCGCGTTCCTGGAGGAGGCCGTCCGGGCGAACGCGACGGCTGGGGAGGGCCGGTCGGACCGCCGGGCGGCGTGAACGCCGAATCTTCACCCGCCTCGCCGGCCCCGTCGGCTAGGATGAAGACCACCCGACTTCCCGCCCCCAGCCGCACAGGACGACCCCGCATGGCGGACGTTTCGCAGGCGGTCCAGGATTACCTGAAGGCCATCCACAACCTCGGCGGTGCGGACCGGGTCGTGTCCCCGATCGACATCGCCTGCACGCTGGAGGTCAAGGCCCCGTCCGTCACCGGCATGCTAAAGCGCCTCGCGGAGGCCGGGTGGATCAGCTACACCCCCGGCACAGGAGCCATGCTCTCCGGGTCCGGGCGGGCCGAGGCCCGGCGGGTGATCCGCCGGCACCGGCTGGTCGAGTTGTTCCTCACCCGCGTCCTCGGGCTCGACTGGAGCGAGGTGGACGCCGAGGCGGAGGCCCTCGAACACGCCATTTCGCCCCGCCTCGAACAGGCCATCGCCGACCACCTGGGCGAGCCGATCGAGGACCCCCACGGACACCCCATCCCGTCCCGCACGGGCGAGTTGAAGCACCGCGACCTTTGCCGGCTCTCCGAGTTCCGCGACGGCCAGAGGGTCGTCGTCCGCGAGGCCCAGGACGACAACCCCGCCCGCCTCCGCCACTGGCGCGACCTCGGCCTCACCCCCGGGGCGGTCGTCTTCATCCGGGCGTACCAGCCGCTCGACGACCTGTTCGAGGTCGAAGTAGGCGGCCGCTTAATTCGCCTGGGGACGGAGGGGCTTTCGGGTCTGCGCGGCGAGTTGGTTCACTCCGAGACGGGCTGAAACCGCCGCCCCTTCGGCCCCCACTTGAACGGCGCTTTGTTACACTTCGGCAACGTCGGGAAAACCGGCAGCAACACCGGCAAAACCGTTCCATTTTAACCCACTGATCGGTTGCCCGCCCCCGGATTCGGGGCTAGGGTTCGGGCGTCAACCCGACACGCCCAACGGACTCGCCCACACGCCCAACTGTGGCTCCCGGAACCGGCCCCGACGTGTGGAAGGAAGGTTTTCTCCCGATGCTTCAACTCATCACATGCAATCTGGCCTGCCTCGCCATCGCCACCCTGTACTACACCTGGCGGGACGTGTACCTGCACCGCAAGAAGCGGGTCCAACTCCACGAGCGTGTCTCGTACATGCTCTGGGTCGCCGCCAACCGCGCCGCTTGAAGTCCGCCGCCCCGCGACTATCCCCGAAGCCCGGCCGACTGATCGGCCGGGCTTCGGGCTTTCTCGGCGAACCCGTTCGCCCACCCGTCGATTGACCGGACGCCGCGGGCCGCGTAGCATTCCGTTATTCTTTCGACCCGTCTGCCGCCCCCGAACCCCGGCCGTCCATGCTCCTGAAGCGCATCATCCCGTGCTTGGACGTGGACCGCGGGCGGGTCGTGAAGGGGACCAACTTCGTCGGACTCCGCGACGCCGGCGACCCGGTCGAGGTCGCCCGCCGGTACGAGGAGCAGGGGGCCGACGAACTCGTGCTGCTGGACATCTCGGCCAGCCACGAGGGGCGGGCCATCATGGCCGAGGTGGTCCGCCGGGTGGCCGAAGAGGTGTTCATGCCGTTCACGGTCGGCGGCGGCATCAAATCGCTCGACGACGCCACCACGCTCATCCAGGCCGGGGCTGAGAAGGTCAGCCTCAACTCATCGGCCGTCCGCACGCCGGAGTTGATCGCCGAGGTTTCTCGCAAGTTCGGGCGGTGCGCGACGGTGGTGAACATCGACCCGCGGCGCGTGCAACGCGACGGCCGCGAAGTCTGGGAAGTGTTCATCAACGGCGGACGGGTGCCGACGGGATTGGAAGCGGTGGAGTGGGCCAAACGGGTGGAGGAGTTGGGGGCGGGCGAAATCGTCCTCACGTCGATGGACGCCGACGGCACCAAGAATGGGTACGACCTGCCGATGCTCGGAGCGGTCGGCCGGGCGGTCAACATCCCCGTGGTGGCGAGCGGCGGGGCGGGGTCGCCGGCCCACCTGTACGACGCCTTCATGGCCGGGGCCGACGCCGCCCTGGCGGCCAGCATCTTCCATTATAACGAGTACTCGATCCCCGCCACCAAGGCCTACCTCGCCTCCCGCGGGGTGCCGGTGCGGACGCTGAATCCCTGAGGAGCTTCCCCATGTCGGTCGCCGAGAAGCCCGCCCCGGTCGCCGCGGCCCCCACGCCCCCGGGCCTGAAGCTCGCCGCCCCGGTGCCAGGTGAGCCGCAACTGAACGTCCTGTTCCGCACCGTCATGCTCCACGAGGCGTCCGACCTCCACCTGAAGGCCGGCCTCCCGGGCATGATGCGGCTCCGCGGCGTCATCCAGAAGATGGCCACCCCGGTGCTGACTCAGGAGCACATGGAAAAGCTGATCTACCCGACGCTCACAGAGAAGCAGAAGAAGGACCTCGAGGTCCACGGCGGGGCCGACTACGCCTACATTATCGGCAACAACGAGTGCCGGTTCCGCGTCAACCTGTTCAAGCAGCGGACCCAGTTGGCGATGGTCGCCCGGCGGGTGAACGCCAGTATCCCGTCGTTCGCCAAACTCGGGCTGCCGCCGACCATCGAGAAGCTCTGCCACTTCGACCAAGGCCTGGTGCTGCTCGCCGGCGTCACCGGGTCGGGTAAGTCGACCACCATCGCGTCGATGCTCGACTACATGAACGAGAACGAGGCCCTGCACATCCTCACCATCGAGGACCCGATCGAGTTCGTCTTCACGGACAAGATGTCGATCGTGAACCAGCGGGAGGTTTACCTCGACGTGGCCGACTGGCACACGGCCCTCAAGCACGCCGTCCGCGAAGACCCGGACGTGATCCTCGTCGGCGAAATGCGGGACGCCGAGACGTTCGAGGCGGCCATCCACGCGGCGGAGACGGGGCACGTCGTGCTGGGGACGATCCACGCCTCGAACGCCTACACCACCGTCGACCGCATCCTCGGCCTGTTCCCGCCGAGCCAGCACGGGGCGGTCCGCCAGTCGATGTCGTTCAACCTGCGGGCGATCGTGGCCCAGAAGCTCGTGCCGTCGTGCGTCCCCGGCAAACAGCGGGTGCCGACGAACGAGATCATGATCGTGAACCCGATCATCCGCGACATCATCCTCAAGGGCGAGGACAAGAAACTCCCCGACGCCATCCGGGCCTGCGCCCTCGAAGGGATGCAGGACTTCAACATGAGCCTCGAAAGCCTCGTCAACAACGGCATGATCACCAAGCAGGACGCCCTGGAGTTCTCGACCAACCCGGAGCAGCTCAAGATGACCCTCAAGGGCATCAAGGTGGCCGCGTCCGGGCTGGTGTGAGCGGCCGGACGTTACCCGATTTTACCGGAGAAACGCGGTCGTCTTGGCCCGATCCGCCGACGGGAAAAAGGGATCGGGAAACCGCTCCCACATTTTGCGGTAACGCGGGAGCCGCGGCGAAATCCGCCGCGATTCCCCGCCCCGGGCTTGCGTCACTTCGCCAGGTTGACCCGCAGAATATCCGCGTCGTTCCGCACGAACGCGCTCTTGTCGGCGAACGCCGGGTGCATCCAGAGCACCTTGCCGCGCTGCTTCACGAGTGTGTTCGTCGGGTCGATCAGGTGGGCCCGGCTCACCTCCTCGTACCCCTTCGGCGTGAGCCTGGCGGTGATGAGGTCGCCCTGCTCGTTGAACAGGAAGTAGCGGCCCTCGTTCTTGACGATGAAGGCGTTCGACCACCGTTCGCTCTCGGCCGGGCCTTCGCCTTCGGCCACCTTCGCCGGCGTCATCGCCCCGCGGGTCGCGGCCATCGTCGTCCACAGCCGCTTGCCGGTCGCGGCTTCGAGGCCCCGCAGTTCTCCGTAGCTGTCCACGCCGTAGACGGTGCCGCCCTCCACGAACGGGGTGGCGATGATCGAACTGAGGTCGGTCGTCTGGGCCGGCTTCTCGTTCTTGGCCTTGCTCTTCCACACCACCTCCGCCTTGTCGGCATTCACCTTCAGGAGCATCGCCCCGTGGTAGAAGCTGGTGACGAACAACCCGTCGTCGCCGACCTTGCGGGGAGTCGGTGCGGTGAGCGCGTAATTGGACGCGAACGGCACCGCCCACAGCCGCTTGCCCGTCTCGGGGTCGAGGCCGACCACCGCCTTGGCGTGCCAGACGATCAACTGCCGGCGGCCGCCGAACTCGTAGATCATCGGCGGGCAGTAGCCGAAGTCGCCGGGGCAACTCTGCGACGCCCAGAGTTCCTTTCCGGTCGCCTTGTCGAAGGCCACCACGAGCCGGTCGTTCGACCCGCCGACGAGGCAGATGAGCTTGTCGCCGTCAACCAGCGGGTGCGACGCAAAGCCCCAGACCGGGAGCGACGCCTCATAGTCCTTGAGGAAGTTCTTCGACCAGAGGACGGTCCCTTTCGCGGCGTCGAAGGCGAACAGGTCGCCCATCGCCCCGAGGGTGTAGACGCGGCCGCCGTCCGCCGTCGGGGTGCAGCGGGGGCCGGCGGCGTAACTCACGGTGTAGGTGCAGGGGTACTCGTGCTTCCAGAGCGTGTCGCCGGTGGCCTCGTCGAGGGCGTGGACGCGCTCGGTGCCCTCCACCTTGTCCTTGCTGAACGGGTTGGTCGAGTCTTTCGCCCCGGCGGCGAGGACGCGGTCGGTGACGAACACCCGCCCGCCGCTGACGGCCGGGCCGGCGTACCCCTGGCCGACGGGCTTCCGCCACTCCACCTTCGGCCCGCCGGGCGGGAAGCTGTCGAGGAGGCCGGTTTCCCGCCACACGCCGTCACGCTTGGGGCCGAGCCACTGCGGCCAGTCGTCGGCCCGCACGGCTGGGGCGGCGAGGAGCAGGGCGAGGGCGGCGATTCGCATGGCGGTTCCTCGGTGTCGGGCGGGCTTCGGTAGGGTGGGTTGAGGCCGGCTCCGGGGCCGAAGCCCACGTCGGGGAGTCGTGCGGGGTTCACGTGGGCTTCGGCCCCGGAGCCGGCCTCAACCCACCCT
>JANPKP010000417.1:0-4306 GCA_031426095.1 Gemmataceae bacterium | reverse complement strand
AAGGCGTGGGCGGCGGCCCGGCTAATCCAATTCGGCGGGCCGGCCGAGATGGCGAGCCTGCCGACCGACGTGCTCGCTTCGTGGGTGCTCCCGCCCGACGGGGTGCCGGTCGCGCTCGCCGACTTCGCCCGCCCGCGGACCGCCACGGGAAGCCTTCCAATCGCGACGGCTTCCCCCATGTCGCTTGCCCTCGCGGCCCCTTCGCTCGCCCCGACGGCCGCCGTCGAACGCACCGTGCCCCTGCCCGCCGGCTCGGCCCCACTCCGCGTGATGGCGGGCGTCCGCGACACGCCGCGGGTGGTCGTGGTCGTCCGCGGGAAAGGGTTGCTGGCCGTGCCGACCGGGCCGGGCGAGCCAACGCGGCACGCCGCCCCCGGGCCGGTGTCGCACGCCGCCGACGTGCCGGGCGGGTTCGTCGTCGCGGGGCCGGACGCGGCGGCCGTGTACGGGGCCGGCCGCGACCCGCTCTGGACGTTCCGCGTGCCCGTAACGCCACCCCTGCCCGACCGCCCGGGCCGCCCCTGCCCCGTCGAAATGCCGGCGGACCGGCTCTCCTCCTTCGCCCTCGCCGGCCCCACGCTCGTCGCCCGCCTCGGGGAGCACCACCTCGTCGCCCTCGACCTCGCCGGCCGCCGGGTGACATGGGTGCGTAGCTCCACCGGCGGACCGCGGTACGACCCGTTCGGCTTCCCCGACCGCCCCCAGTACGGCCCCCGCCTGTTCGCCGACGGCCGCGTCGTCGTGGCCCAACTCCTCGACGGCCGGTGGGAGGAACTCGACGCCGCCACCGGCCGGCCGCTCGCCGAGGAACGCGGCCCCCGGACCGCGTGGGCGACCCCGCCCACAGCCACCGACAACGGCCGCGTCCTCGTCCCGACCGGGGCGGACGGCGTGGTGGCGCACAACCTTTCGACCCACCGCCCGAGCTGGACGTTCGCCGCCGGCGGGGACGCCAGCCTGAGCGGGGAGCCGCCGCAAGCCCGGGCGTTCGGGTCGCACGTCCTCGTCGCCGTCCGCCGCAACCACGGCGTCGATCTCGAACGGCTGGAGGCTTACGACGGCCGCTCGACGTGGCCCGGCGGAGCGATGTTCCTCGACGCCGACCGCATCGACCTCACGCGGGCCGACGCAGACGGCTCGACGCTGTTCCTCCCCGTCGGCGACAGCATTCGGGCCGTCCGGTTGGCCGACGGCACGACGGCGTGGGAGGCGAAGCTACCGGCCACGAACGGCCCCGCGTGGGTGGTGCGGGCCGGCCGGCGGGTGGTGATCGCCCACCCCACGGAGGCAGTCCCCGCGGAACCGATGCGGGCCGTCGCGGAACGGCTCCTCGCGTCGTTCGCCCGCCGCCCGCTGGCGTACCGGCTCCCCGGTCTGGCGGCGACGCTGTATCATGCGTGGGCCGACCGCTCGCTCCCGGTCCTGCTGTTCGACCCCGACACCGGCCGACAGTTCAAGCGGATCGACGTGCCCGCGAGAGGCCCGTTCGTGAGCGCATTCTTCGACCGCGACACGGCCGTGGTGGCGACCGGCGACAGGGTGGTGTGGCTGAAGTGAGCGGTCGGATACGCTCTCAAGGAGCATTCGTGGTGAACGACGCCCCGCCCCCCGACGACGCGGCCGCGGCCGACCGCCTGCGGGCCGCCTGCGAGGCCGTCGCGGCCGAGTGCGGGAAGGTCATCGTCGGCCAGCGGGACGTGGTCGAACAGCTCCTTATCGCCCTACTGGCCCAGGGGCACGCGCTGCTCGTGGGGGTGCCGGGGCTGGCGAAGACGCTCATGGTCCGCACCCTCGCCGAGAGCCTGAACCTCACCTTCAACCGGGTGCAGTTCACCCCCGACCTGATGCCGTCGGACATCACCGGCACCGAGATGTTGCAGGAAGACCGGGCCACCGGCCGGCGGGAGTTCCGCTTCCTCCACGGCCCCGTCTTCGCCAACGTGGTCCTCGCCGACGAGATCAACCGCACCCCGCCGAAGACGCAGGCCGCCCTCCTCGAAGCCATGCAGGAGCGGCAGGTGACGGTGGCCGGCAACCGCCACAAGTTGCCCGACCCGTTCTTCGTGCTGGCCACGCAGAACCCCATCGAGCAGGAAGGCACCTACCCGCTCCCCGAGGCCCAGCAAGACCGCTTCATGTTCACGATCCGCGTCGACTACCCGAGCGAGGCGGACGAGTACACCATCATCGAATCGACCACGTCGTCGGCCCGGCCGCAGGTCGAGCGGGTGGTGACGGGCGAGGAAATGCTGGCGATGCAGGCCCTCGTCCGCGAGGTGCCGGTGGCCCCTTACGTGATCCGCTACGCCCTCAAAATGGCCCGCATGACTCGGCCGCACGGGGCCACCGGCGAGCCGCCCGACCCGCACACGCCGGACTTTGTGAAGAAGTACGTGACGTGGGGGGCCGGCCCCCGGGCGGGGCAGAACCTCGTCCTCGCCGGCAAGGCGCGGGCATTGTTGCGGGGCCGCCCGTACGTGGCGATCGAGGACATCAAAGCAGTCGCGTTGCCCGTGCTGCGGCACCGCGTCATCACGAACTACAACGCCGAGGCCGACCGCGTGACGCCGGACGATTTGGTGAACCGCTTGCTGCCGTTGGTGCCGAAAGAGTCGGCGTGACTTCGTGGTAGACCCATGCCCCACACCGACCCCGACATCCTGGCCCGCATCGAGCGCCTGGAGCTGGACGCACGCCGCGTCGTGGAGGGCGTCATGGCCGGGCGGCACCGCAGCCCCCGGCACGGGTTCGCGGTCGAGTTCGCCCAGCACCGGGAGTACGCCCCGGGGGACGACATCCGCTTCGTCGATTGGAAGGTGTACGGCCGCACCGAGCGATTTCACCTCAAGCAGTACGAGCAGGAAACCAACCTCGTCGCCTGGCTCGTGGTCGATTGCAGCGAGTCGATGGCTTACGGATCGGGGCCGCGGACGAAGTATGACGTGGCCGCAACGGCGGCGGCCGCCCTCGGCTTCCTGATCCTCCAGCAGACGGACAGCGTCGGGCTGGCGACCGTGGCCGGCGGGGTGCGGGGGTTCGTCCGCCCGTCCGGGCAGGCGAACCAGGGGCGGGAAGTGGCCCGCGTGCTGGCGAAGGGTGCGGCGGCCGGCCCGGCCGACCTCGGCAAGTCGCTCCACGAACTCGCCGGGCGGACCGGCCGCCGCGGCGTCGTGTTCGTCGTCAGCGACTTCCTCGACGACGCGGCCGACACCCTCGCGGGCCTGCAACACCTCCGCTACTTCAAGCATGAAGTGGTACTGATCCAGGTGTTAGACGCGGCCGAGTTGGACTTCCCGTTCCGCCACCCGACGCTCTTTCGCGGCCTTGAAGGGCTGCCCGAAGTGCTGACCGACCCGGTTGCCGCCCGCGACACCTACCTCCGCGAACTCGGCAAGCACCTCGACTCGCTGGACGCCGGCGCGAGGGCGATGGAGACCGACCTCGTGCGGGTGCGGACCGACGCCGACCTCGGGCGCGAACTCGCCGCCTACCTCCAAAGGCGTAGATCGTAGTTTGCCGGGCCACGAATCCCCGGCTTCTCCCAAATCTCAGGAGCGACCGATGACCCGCCTGTTCCTCTCCCTCGCCGCCTTCGCCGCCGCGACCGCGTCGGCCGCCGACCCGACGCCGCTCTTCAACGGCAAAGACCTCACCGGCTGGACGAGCGCCGGCGGCGGGCCGCCGGGCAAGGGGTGGGCGGTCGAGGACGGGGCCCTGGTCCGCAAGGACAAGACGGCCGGCGACCTGTGGACGAAGGAGCGGTACGGCGACTTCGTGCTGGAGGTGGAGTTCAAGACGGCCGGCAACAGCGGGGTGTTCGTCCGCACCGACAACACGAAAGACAACGTGCAGACGGGGGTCGAAATCCAGGTCGATGTGCCCCGCGGGAAGCCGGACAAGCACAGCGTCGGGGCGATCTACGACCTCGTCACGCCCACGGCCGAGACGGCCAAGAAGGACGCCTGGAACGCCCTCAAGATCACCGCGAAGGGGAACGCGATCGCGGCCGAGATCAACGGCACGAAGGTGTCGGAGATCGACCTCGACAAGTGGACCGAGGCGGGCAAGAACCCGGACGGCACGAAGAACAAGTACAAGGCGGCCCTCAAGGACTTCAAGCGGGAGGGGCACATCGGCCTTCAAGAGCACGGGGCGGCCGTGTCGTTCCGCAACATCCGGGTCACGCCTCTGAAGTAAGCGACGGGACGCGGGTTTCGCGATACGCGGGAAACCGCGGCCCGGGCCGGGGTAAAGTGGGCCCCCGCCCCAAAATAAAGCACACCCGGCCGGCCACGGGCCCCCGGGG
>JANPKP010000416.1:0-35317 GCA_031426095.1 Gemmataceae bacterium | reverse complement strand
GGAGCGCGGGGAGCGCAATCGAGTCACGCGGACCCGCTGGTGGCTCCCGCGCTCCGCTCCGAGGACTCCGCGTCGCGGCTACGCGGGGACGTACCGGTCCAAAAACGCCTTCGCCCTGTGGGCCGTGTTCACCGCGTCGTGGCTGTGGCGGCTCAGCTCGACGTACACGCCGTTCGCGTACCCGACCTCCCGCAGCGCCCCGAACACGTCCGCGAAATCGACCTCCCCTTCGCCGAACATCAGGTGGTCGTGGACGCCGCGGCGCATGTCTTCGACGTGGACGTTCCAGAGGACGTGCCGCCACCGCCGGAGGTGGTCGCCGACCGGCAGCTCGCCGTTGCACACGAGATGGCCCACGTCCACCGTCAGCCCGAACGCCGGGTGGTTCACCTTCGCGTGCAGCTCCGCGAACTTCTCCATCGTGTCGATGAACATGCCCGGCTCCGGCTCGAACGCCAGGCGGATGTTGCGTTCGGCGGCGTAGTCCGCGAGCCGCGTGCAGCCTTCGACCAGTCGGAGCATGAGGGATCGGGGGGAAGCGTCGTCGTCCGCCGTGCCGGACCAGAAGCTGACGGCGTCGGCTTTGAGAATGGCCGCGGCGTTAACGCACTCGTGCAGGAAGTGCGACCGACAGCGGCGGTCTTCGGGGTCGGCCGACAGGAGGGTCGGCCGGTGCTTCTCCCGGCTGTCGAGGAGGAAGCGGGCCCCCGTCTCGACCACGCACCGCAACCCTTCCAGTTCCAGGCTGCGGCCGAAGTCGGCCACGCGGCCGGGGTAGTCCACGTCGCCGAACGGGTTGAGGTGGTGAACGTCGAGCGTCAGCGCCACCCCGCGGTAGCCGAGTTCGGCCATGATCTCGACGGCGTCTTCGAGCCGGTGGTGGGCGAAGCCGTTGGTGTTGTAGCCGAGGAACATCGCGGGACCCCCGGCGAGCGGGGGGCGTCAGCCCCCTGATGACCACGCAGCGGCGTTCGACTCCGCGAAGGGATCAGGGGGCTGACGCCGCCCCGCTCGCCCGGTCACACCACCGCTTCGAGGACGTCCACTTCCGGGACGAGCTTGTGCAACTCGCTCTCCAGGCTCGTGATGACGGTCATGATCGTCGCCGGGCAGCCGGCGCAGACGCCCGTGAGCCGCACCTGGGCGACGCCGTCGCTCACGTCCAGCACCTCGATCCCGGTGCCGTCCAGCTCCAGGGCCGGGGCCACCTCGTCCTTCAACGCCCGCTCCACGCGGGTCCGCAGGTCGTCCGCCACGTTCGCCTCCCCCGTATTCTCCCGCTTTTAAACGGCACGGTTTGACGCATCTCCTTGCGGGCTGGCGACTTCCCCGCTCCCGCTCCCACCCCCCCTGGGAAAGCGGGGGCGGCGAAGAAACCCGCCCCAATTCCCCGCACGGAGCTTGTCACCCGCCCGCCGCTTCGAGCGCCACTCGGGCCGCCGCCACGTCCTTCCGCAACTGCTCGACCAGGGCCGCCGGGCCGGCGAACGGCCGCGTCTCCCGCAGCCGCGCCGCGAACCCGACCGCGATGTCGTGGCCGTAGATGTCGCCGCCGAAGTCGAGGAGGTGGACCTCGATCTTGCGGGCGTCGTCGCCGAACGTCGGGTTCGGGCCGACGTTCGCCGCCCCGAGGAACGCCCCGCCGGCCGGGTACGTCGGCCCGTCGATCTCGACCCGCACCGCGTACACCCCCTCGGCCGGCAGGAGGGTTTCGACGTTCCCGACGTTCGCCGTGGGGAAGCCGATGGTGCGGCCGCGCTTCGCCCCCTCCACCACCCGCCCGCGAATCCAGTAGGTCCGCCCGAGCAGGTCGGCGGCCGCCGCCACGTCGCCGGCCACCAGTGCCGCCCGCACCCGACTGCTCGACACGGCCGCGTCGCCGACCACGAGTTGCGGCAGTTCCTCGAAGCCGACGCCGGCCGTGCCGCACAGTTCGCGGAGGGTCGCCACGTCGCCGGTTCGCGCCCGGCCGAAGCGAAAGTTGTACCCCTCCACCACCGCCTTCGCCCCCACCTGGCGGACGAGGATGTCCTCGAAGAACGCCTCCGGGCTCAGCGCGAGCAGCTCGGGCGTGGTGCGGATGACCACGACGTGGTCGGCCCCGGCGGCGTGGAGCAGCGCGGCCCGGTCCCGAACGGTGGTGAGCGGCAGGCGGCCGGAGCCGGGGACGAGGACGTGCGGCGGCGGCGGGTCGAAGGTGACGGCGACGGCCGGCCCGCCCACCCGCCTCGCCCACCGGCCGGCGGCGGCCACGAGGGCCTGGTGGCCGCGGTGGACGCCGTCGAAGTTGCCGACCGTGACCGCCCCGCCGGTCACTTCGGCCGGCGGGTGGTCGGTCCAGTCGAGCGTGAGTGTCGCCATTCCCGCTATCTTGCGGGCCGGGGGGGGTTGCGGCCAGCGGGACGGGCCACCGGGACGGACCCGAGCGGCGGGCTTACAACAACGGCATGACGCCGCCGCTCGCCTGCCTGCCCGTCTGCACCTTCTTCAGCGGGCTCGCCCTCCTGGGGTTCGCCGCCCTCGCGCTGGGGGCCGGGCGGACCGACCCGAAGGGGGCCGCCGCCGCGGCCGACGGCCGGCCCGCGAACCTGCCGGCGTGGTGGGTGGTGCCGCTGATCGTCGTTGCTCTCGCGGCCGTGACCGGGCTGCTGGCGTGGTCGACGTGGGATTACTGAGCGAGGGGGGCTTGCTCGAAGCCGCGGGGCGGCGGCCGTTCGTACACCCCCCGGGCTCAACACTCGCGGCCGACCTCCGCCGCCCGCCGGTCGCGGTTACGCGCAGAGGAAGCGGACCGCCCCCGCAGCCACGGCCGCCACCAGCACCAGCCCGAAGCACCCCTTGTTCACCACCTTCGGGAGCAGTTCCTTCAGCCCCCGCTCGGCCTCGTCGCACGCCCGGACGAACCCGTCGCGGTCGTCGAGGGCGGTGTAACCGGCGTCGTGGACGAGCTTGTTGCGGACGGTGGCGACGAAGCGGAGGCGCTTCACCAGCGGCGGCGGCAGGCGGTCCTCGACGCTCGTGACCCGCTCGTGCAGCCCCTTGCCGGCGGCCCCGAAGCCCCGTTCGAGGAGCGCTTCGAGCCCCTTGCAGCGGCGGATGGCGAGTTCGTAGTCGTTCATCCGTGACCGCAAAGGGGTGGGGTCGGGGTCGGGCCGAGGACGCGGCGGCCCCCGCTTCCCCGGTCGGACCGGGGGCCGGGGCCGGATACGGCGACCGCGTTCGAGCCGGGGAATCCGGGGGGGGCGGTCAGCCGTTCGGAGGCAAAAGGGCGGGGTTGGCGAAGACCGTCTTCCACGGCCGGACGGTCCAGCGGACGAACACCCCGCCGGCGTGGAACGGGTCGCCCTTGATGAGTTCCTCGGCCCCGGCGGCGTCGGCGGCCTCGTACACGATGCAGGCCCCGAACTCGTCCAGGAACGGCCCGGCGACCACGAGCTTGCCCGCGGCGAGCAGGCCCGCGAGGTACTCGCGGTGCTTCGGCCGCAGGGCGCACACCTTCTCGGCGTCCTGCACGTACTCGATGACGGCGGCGAACTTCACGACCGCACCCCCTCGGCGTCCGGCCCCGGCCGCCCGGCCCGGTCCGCGGCCGGGGCGAGGGCGGCGTACAGCCCGAACAGTAGGTTGGTGAACAGGAGGTCGCCGACGAGCGTCCCCTGCCGGTAGAACGGGAGGCCGGCGGCGTACGAATCGAGCAGCCCGCCGAACGTATACCCGTAGGGCCGGACCTGCTGGGCCCAGGCGACGAAGTTGGTGGCGAGGAAGAACAGGAGCCCGCCGGCGACGGCCGCCCCGTTCACCCGCAGGGGCGAACTCGACCGCCGCAGGAGGAGCCACCCGCAGAGGGCGTACAGGGCGAACCCGGCGTACACGGTGGGGAACGGCAGGTACAGGGCGTCGTACCCGTGCTGCTGCCAGAGGAGCAGGTCGGAGGCGAGCTTGGCCCCGAGCATGAGCCCGAGGGAGGCCGGAACCCCGGCCCGGGCGGCGACGAACAGGCCGATCGCCCCGAACGCGGCGGCGTTGAACGGCCGGTCGGCTTCGGGCAGGAGCGGGAGCAGGACGGCGGCCACCCCGACCGCCCCCGCGAGCAGCAGCGGCAGCGGGCGGACGCGGGTCCGGGGGGTCGGCGGGAGCGGGTCGCCCATTGCGGGCCTCCGGGCGGAAACGCGGTTCACGCGGGCGGTACGATAGGGCATCATGTTAGAACCCGGCGGCCGCCCGAGCAAGGCGGCCGCCCCACGCGGAGGGCTCCCCCATGTCCCGCTACGACGACGAGGACGACGACCGGCTCGGCGTCCCCACGGCCACCGCCCCCCGCCCGCCGGCGTCCGCCGGGGCCGCCGTGCCGTTCGTGCCGGCCGTCGCCCCGGCCCCGGTCGCCGGGCTGACGCTCCGGGAGGGCGAGACCGACCTCGGCCGCCCCGAGCAGGTGCCGACCCACCAGCAAGTCCTTTCCGCCGACGACCACCAGGCCCTCCGCGCCGAGGAGGACCGGCGGGCGGCCGAGGAGCTAGCAAGGCTCGAAGAGATGATGGCCGCCGACCCCGAGGCGTTCCGCTGGGCCGGGTGGTTCGCCTCCCCGCTCGCCTTCACGCTGCTGCTCGGGTCCGTCGGGCTGGCCGGCCTGTTCCTGTTCAACCAGGTGATGGCCCTGCTCGCCAGCCTGGCCGTCCAGCCGGCGTGGGTGCAGTACGCGGGGTACTCGGCCGTGGCGCTGCTCGGCGGGGCGGTGCTGGTGGCGATGCTGCGGGTGCTGGTGCTGTACGTCCGGCTCAAGCGGAACCAGCAGGTGCGGCTGGCGGTGCTGGGCGAACTCCAGCAGCGGACCCGCCTCCGGTGGCTGGCGAAGGCCAAGACCGACGAGGCCCGCGAGCGGGTGGTCGAGTACGTCCGGGCGTACCCCATCGGCACCGAAAAGGAGCGGAAGAAGCTCCACCTCCTGGGCCTGACGGACGCCCGCGTGACGGCCTTGGAGGTGGCCCGCGGTGACCTCCTCGACCCGGCCCGGTACACGTCGCTGGAGCGGTGGTTCGACCGCTTCCGGGCCGGCTTCCAGGGCGTGCTCGACGAGGCGGCGGCCGAGCGGGTGGCCTACTGGTCGAAGCGGACGGGGGCGGTCACGGCCGTGTCGCCGAACGCCTTCGTGGACGGGGCGGCGACCCTGTACCACGGGTTCGCCATGATCGGCGACCTGTGCCGCCTCTACAACCTCCGCGCCGGCCGGACGGGCACGGCGGTGCTGCTCGGGCAGGTGTTCTTCTACTCCTACCTGGCCGGCCAGTTGAACGACCTCGAAACGCTCACGTCGGACCACCTGGAGACGGCCCTGAGCCCCCTCTCGGACGTGGCGGCGGCCGGGGCCGTGGGCGGCGTGGCCGCCAAGCTCGGCGGCAAGCTCGGCTCGAAGGCCCTCTCGGGGGCGCTCAACTATGTGTTGCTGCGGCGGCTCGGCAAGTACGCCTGCCGGCTCCTGCGGCCGGTGGCTCTGTGAGGAAGAGAATTCACCACAGAGTCACAGAGGACACCGAGGGAAGAAACACACGAGGGGAGGAAATGATTGTGGAAGAAAGTGATCCCCTGACCGGGGCGGTGATCGGCGCGGCCATTGAGGTGCATCGGGTGTTAGGGCCGGGGTTGCTCGAATCGGTGTACGAGGAGTGTCTTTGCCGCGAGTTGGGGTTACGGGGGATTCCGTTCGAGCCGCAGGTCAGGTTGCCGCTCACGTACAAGGGGGCCGCCCTCGACGGGCACATGGTCATGGACCTGGTTGTCGATCAGCGGCTGGTCGTGGAGTTGAAAGCGGTCGATCAGTTGGAGCCGATCCACGAGGCTCAGTTGCTGACGTATCTGCGACTCAGCGGCATCCGCATCGGCCTCCTCATCAACTTCAACGTCCGCCTCCTGAAGGACGGCGTCAAACGCCGCATCCTCTGAACCCGGTCCTTCCTCTCGTGTGTCTCTTCCCTCGGTGTTCTCTGTGACTCTGTGGTTAATTCTCCCCGCCCACCCCGAAGTCCCGCACGGTGAACAGCGGCCGGTAGTCGTACCCGGCCAGCGCCTCCCGCGCCCCTTGCAGCCGGTCGCAGATGCACACCACGCGGACGACCGTCGCCCCCACCGCTTCCACGGCGGCGATGGCCTGGACCACGGACCCGCCGGTCGTCAGCACGTCGTCGATCACCACCACCTTGTCGCCGGCCCGCACCTGCCCTTCCACCAGCTCCTTGCTGCCGTGCCCCTTGGCCTGCTTGCGGACGAAGAAGCCTTCCAAGTGCCGGCCCGCCCGGTGGGCCGCCGTCAGGGCCGCCGCCGCCATCGGGATGGCCCCCACCTCCAGCCCGCCGATGGCCTGGTAGTCGAGGTCGGCCGTCGCCTCGAAGAGCAACTCGCCGAGCAGGGTGATGTCCTCGGCGTGGAACAGCACCTTCTTCGAGTTGACGTAGTACGTGCTCTTCTTCCCCGACGCGAGGGTGAAGTCGCCGAACTGCAAGGCACGCTCGCGGAACAGGTCCTTGAGCCGGTCGCGGGGCGTGGGCATGGGGTGAACCATCGTGGGAGGTGGGGCGGTCACGCCGGCAGGGCGTCGATCTTGGCCGCGAGCACGAAGTCGTTTTCGGTCAGCCCGCCGACGGCGTGGGTGGTGAGTTCGACGGCCGCGTGCCGGTAGCCGGTGAGGTGGAGGTCGGGGTGGTGCCCCTCGGCCTCCGCGAGGTCGCCGACCTTCTGGAGGAAGGCCATCGCGGCGACGAAGTTCTTGAACTTCCACGCCCGCCGGATGAGCTTGCCGCCCTCCACCACCTGCCAGCCGGCGAGGGCGGCGAGGTGGTCGGTCACCTCGGCCGGCGTGAGCGTCGGCACGCCCCCCTCGCACGGCACGCACTTCTTGGTCGTCAAGCTCGCGGCGGTGACGCTCATCGGGTGGCCCTCCGGGTGCCCCGCTAGTGTAGCCCGCCGGCCGGGGCGGGCAACGACCGGGCTGTTCCACCGTGGCCGACGGAGTGGTAGAATGCCGGCGTTCACCAGAGCCGTATCGAGAAAAGGGTGCCGTCATGGAACGGGTCGTGGTCGATGCCGACGGGCGGGTCGCGTTCAGCGGGCTGGACCGACAGTTGGAAGTGGCCGACACCGCGGGCAAGACGCTCGGGTACTTCGTCCCGCCGGCCACGTACTGGGCGATGGTCCACGCCCGGCTGGATCAGGAGCCGACGGCCGAGGAGTTGGACGCGGCCCGGCGGGAGACCGGGGGCCTCGACATCGCCGGCGTGTTGGACCACATCGCCGAAGTCGAACGGCGGTGGAAGGAGGGCCGGGGATGACCTTCACCGTCGTCTGGCGGTGGCAAGCGATCAACGAGTTGGCCGCCGCCACGCATCGAGTCCTCGAACGCGGCGGCGGGTCGTCCGCCCTCACGGCCGCCGCCGCCCGGACGGACGCGCTCCTGCGACGAACCCCGGCGACCGCCGGCGAGTCGCGGTCGAATCAGGAGCGGGTCGTCATCGACGCCCCGCTCACGGTCTACTTCGAGGTCCACGAGGACGAACGAGTCGTGATCGTCCTATCCGTCCGCTACTTCACGAAGCGGTGACGCCCGCCAGCCCCGACGCCGCACTCAGGCGGTCGGCGAAGCCCTCGATCACGTCCCGCATCGCCAGCTTCGCCCGCCACTCGGCCGGGATGCCCGCCTCCCCGTCGTACGCCCCGGCGATCTGCCCGTACACCGCCCCGGTGGTGTCCGCGTCGTCCCCCAGGTTGACGGCCAGGAGCGCCCCGTCGCGGAAGGTGTCGGTCTTGTGGAACGCCCACAGGGCCGCTTCGAGCGACGCCACCACGTACCCGCTGCCGCGGATGGCGGGCGGCTCCTTGCGGCGAAACGAGCCGCCCGCGATTTCGGCGACCTTCGGGGCCAGCGGCTCGCGGAGGAAGGCGGCCGTCGCCGGCTCGAAGTCGTTGGCGAGGATTTGCCCCTTCGGCACCCCGTGGAGGGCGGCGACGATCAGCCCGGCGAAGTACCGGCAGGCGTCCACGCACTCGGCCGCCCCGTGCGTGGTCCGCGAGCTGTCGGCCGCCTTCGCGATGGCGTCGGCCGGGTCGGCGGCGTACCGCACCGGCACCGGGCCGAGCCGCATGAGCGACCCGTTCCCGGCGGTGTGCGGGTCGGTCGAACCGGAGAACGGGTGGTGGGTCCGCTCGAAGGTGCCGAGGGCCGCCCGGGTGGCGTTGCCGATGTCGAAGCACCGGCCGGTCGCGCTCAGGTGGCCGTCGTGCCACCAGCGGCAGTACGTTTCGAGCTGGTGGGCGGGGTCGAACCCGCGTTCCAGCAGGCTCTCGGCGAGGCACAGGGCCATCGAGGTGTCGTCGGTCCACTGGCCGGCCTGGAGGCGGAACGGCCCGCCGCCGACGATGTCGGTGAGCGGGGGGAAGCTGCCGGGCGGGCCGAACTCGACGGTGGTGCCGAGGGCGTCGCCGGCGGCGAGGCCGAGGAGGCAGCCGCGGGCGCGGTCGCGGGCGGTCATCGGTTTCCCCTCGGAGTTCGACCATGGCGGGGGCGTCCGACACCCATTGCAAATGCCACCGCCCCCGGATTCTCCCGCTTTTGAACGGCGCGTTCGGCCCGAAGCGTTGACGGAGTCACGGCTTACTCGCCCCCGCTCCCACCCCCTCTGGGAAAGCGGGGGCGTCGGCCCATTCCGTGCCGATTCCCACTTCCGACTCGGACACTTGCGGCCGTCCGACCGGAAATCAGGCGGGGCGATGCCGCTCGGCCCGGTCGAACAGCTCTTGAAGGGACAACGTGAAGCCGGGCAGCACGTCCGCCCCCTCAAGTACGCCGCCGGCCGGCACGGGTGTGACGGCATCCGGCCCGGTGTAAACGTCCGCCGAGCGCGTCTCCGGGTCGATCTCCCACACGAGCCTGACGCCGGCCCGGAAGTATTCGCCCCGCTTGCGGACCATCTCGGCCTTCGTGTTCGACGCGCTCAACACCTCGACGGCCAGCGCGGGGACGACGGCCGGCACCCGATCCTCCCGCCGCGGCGGCTTCCCACCAGGCAGCTTCGACCACGGCACGAACGCGGTGTCAGCCGCCCGCCCGAGGCCCGGCAGGATGCGAAGGACCGCCGCCTCGCCGTAGAGCATCCCGATGTCGTTGGCCTTGAGGTAGATGTAGAGTTCGCCGGACACGACCGAGCTGACCCAGGACTCGAACTGGCCCATCGCCTTCTCCACGAGGGTGCCGTCGATCCACTCGCACGTCGGGCTATGGTGTTCGTTCCACGCGGACAGGTCCGCGAGCGTCGCCGTCCCCGGGTGGGGCGTCATGCGGACGCGGTGGGCGGGCAGGTCGCCGAGTTGGCGGAGGAGGTCGGCCACCGTGCCCCACCCTTCTGAAGTCGGCGGCGATTGCAGCGGCGGTTCTTCAAGCGCGGTCGTCATGCGGGAACCCTCGTTGGTCTGCCCGTGATTGTGGCCGGGGCGGGCGGGCGGTTCAACCCGCGTCACGCTTTCCCGAGAACGAGATCGACCACCCAGCAGCCGCGGACGTGCGGGCCGGGGCCGCGGCAGTGGTCGAGGACCGCCGCGTCGTCGCACCCGGCGGCGCGGAGGGCGTCGGCCAGTTGCGGCATCGCGGCGAAGTCGCGGGCCTCGTACATCTGCGAGGCGAGGGAAACGGCGGTGGGGGAACGCCACGCGGGGTCGAACGGGGCGGCGCGGAACGGGTTGCCGAAGATGTCGCGGAACACGGCATTGCGATCTGCCAGTTGCTCGTAAAAATGCGACTGTTCCTCCGGTGTCATCTTGACCGGAGCAACTGACCCGCCGGCCGCGCGGCAGAACCTTCGGACAGCTTCAAGGGTCTTGCGTGTTTGAGGCCAAATCGTCCACGTGACACTTTCGTCGACCCACGCCCGCGACCGTCTTAAACACAGGACCATTTCGTCCAGTTCTTCGCGGGAGGATGCGGCGTCGGCGAACCGCTCGGCGAGATTGATCGCGTCTCGAACAATCGCGAGTACGGTGAACGCATCAGCTCGTCGTCGGCTCCAAGCGGCCATGAACAAGCGAAGTTTGCGTGACGAAACACGCCCCGCGATCGTGTCGATCATTGCCTCGGTATCCTGCACCTCCCGCCACTCGGGTTCCGTCATTTCATCCCCCCGCGCTCCGCTCCGAGGACTCCGCGTCGCGGCTACGCGGTGGCGTTCCCCCTTCCGATTGTCGCACCGCGGCCCTAAATTAGAACCCCATGACGACCGCCACCGCCCCCGCCGCCGTGCCCCCGCCGCCGACGCACTACGCCACGCCGCTGTTCCTCGGGCCGATCCGGCTCGCGTCGCGGTTCAACCTCGCGCCGCTCGCCGGGTACACCAACTACCCGTTCCGCCGGTCGATCCGCGACATCGGCGGGGTCGGCCTCTGCACCACCGACCTCGTCAACGCCCGGGCCATCCTCGAAGGCTCCCGCAAGACCAACGACCTCCTCGCCACCGGGCCCGACGACACCCCGCTGGCCGTGCAGATATTCGGGTCGAAGGCCCACGAGATGGCGGCGGCGGCCCGGGCCGTGGTCGAACGCGGGGCGGCGTCGGTGGACATCAACATGGGCTGCCCGGTCCGCAAGGTGGTGAGCGTCGGCGGCGGGTCGGCCATGATGTGCGACACCACCGGGGCCACCGTCGCCCTCGTCCGGGCCGTCGTCGAAGCCGTGCCGGTGCCCGTGACCGTGAAGATGCGGCTCGGGTGGGACGCCGACAGCCACACCGCCCCGTACTGGGCCAGGGAGTTCGAGGCGGCCGGGGTGGCGGCCGTCACCGTCCACGGGCGGACCCGCGAGCAGGGCTTCACCGGCGGCGTCGACCACGCCGGCATCCGGCGGGTGGTGGAGGCGGTCGAGCGCATCCCGGTCTACGGCAACGGCGACGTGCGGACGCTGGCGGAGGCGGCCCGCATGATCGCCGAGACGGGCTGCCACGGGGTCGCCCTCGGCCGCGGGGCGCTGGCCAACCCGTGGGTCTTCCGCCAGCTCTCGCGGTGGGTGGAGGCGGGCGACCCCGGCCCGCGGGCGACGTTCGAGGACCGGGTCGATTTCATGGGCCTGCACGTCCGCCGGCTGTGCGAGTGGCGGGGGGAGAAGTACGGCTGCGTGTCGTTCCGCAAGATCGCGACGTGGTACACCCGCTCGCTCCGCGCCCCGAAGGAGGTGCAGCGGGCGCTCGTCATGCTCGACTCGCTGGCGCAACTCGACGCGGTCTTGAACCGCCTCCGCGCCGCCGGCCCGCCCCCGGGGTGGGGCGAGTGGGACGCCCTCGACGCCCACGTGGAAGTGCCCAGCGGGCCGATCAGCCACTGGTGAGGGCCGGGCGGGGAATTCTCCCCTTTCTTCCACCCCCGCGTCCGGTCCGTGCGGGATCGCGCGTACTACTCCCGAGGCCGCCCCCTCTCCCCCTCGCCGCCGACGCCCGCGGCGGCCCCCCGCCCCCACGTTTCGCCCCCCAGGAGGCTTCCCATGAAGCCTTTCCGCCCGAACCGGCGCGCCTTCACGCTCATCGAGTTGCTGGTGGTGATCGCCATCATCGCCGTCCTCGTCGGGCTGCTGCTGCCGGCCGTCCAGAAGGTGCGGGACGCGGCCGCCCGGACGCGGTGCGTGAACAACCTCAAGCAGATCGGGCTGGCGATTCAGAACCACCACGACGCCCACCAGTTCTTCCCGTCGGCCGGGATGTACCGGGCCTTCCCGTACGGGCAGACGGCCAGCCCGTACTCCGGGCTGTCGTTCGCCAACACCAAGCCGGGCAACCTGACCGCCACCACCGGCAGCCCGGACGTGGGCACCCAGCAGACCGGCGGGTGGGGGTTCCAGATCCTCCCGTACCTGGAGCAGTCGGCCGTCTACACCTCGACCGACATGAGGGCCATCGTCGGGGCCGTCATCCCCGGGTACTTCTGCCCCAGCCGCCGGGCCCCGACGGCCTGGACGAACGCGGCCGGGTGGAAGTACGGGCTCAACGACTACTCGGCCGGGGGCAACAGCAGCGAGGGGCTGTTCGTCTATTCGTGGTCGGCCGGAAAGGACTACTCCGGCAACCCGACCAAGTCGAAGCGGTTCGCCGACGTGACCGACGGGTCCTCGAACACCCTGGCCGTGGGCGAGAAGAACCTCTGCCTGGAGGTCCTCAGCCGGGGGACCGACCTGTGCGACCTGGCCGGGTACTCCTACGGCCGGGACAACTCCGGCGGGTACTCGGACTCGTACGACTCGACCGTGTCGTCGTTCTCCATCCAGCCGGCCCGGGACGCCACCCCCGGGACGTGCCAGACGGCCACCCGCGGGTCGGAGACGGCCAAGGTCGGGTCGCGGGGGTTCGGGTCGTCCCACGAGGGCGGGTTCAACGCCGTGTTCACCGACGGGTCGGTCCGCGTCGTCCGGTACAACGTGCCCCTGTCGGTCCTCAAGAACCTCGTCGTCACCAACGACGGGAACGTGGTCGCCACCGACGACTTCTAACCCGCCCGGGAGTCCCCCATGTCGCGCGTCATCCCGCTGGCCGCCCTACTCGCGGCCGGGTGCGGGTCGAACGATCACACCCTCAGCGGCCGCGTCCACTTCCCGGACGGGTCGCCGCTGACCCACGGGCAGGTGGTGGTCGAGAGCGCGGCCGCGAAGGCCGGGGGGGCCGCCGCGGTCGGGCCGGACGGGGCGTTCGCCGTCCACCACCTGCCGGCCGGCGAGTACGCGGTGTACGTCAACCGGGCCTTCGTCCCCGGGTCCACCCCCGACCCCGGGGCGGCCGTCAAGCCGTTCGAAGCGGCCCCGCCCGGGCTCCTCGTCGCCCCCAAGTTCACCAGCCCGGAGGCGTCCGGCCTCACGGCCGCCGTGCCCGCCCCGGGGCCGGTCGACCTCGTGGTCGAGAAGCCGGACGGGAAGGCCGCCCGCCGCTGACGGCGGCCCGAATCTCCTCCCACCCGCACGCCCGGGTCTGTAGGATAGGGGGCGGGTGAACCCCGTCCCGCACCGCCCGAGGCCCGCGTCATGACCCCCCTGCAATCGCTCGTCGCCGCCGGCACCAAACTCTACCTCGACTCCATCGACCCGCTCGAGATCGCCATCAACCGCGCGAACGGGGCCACCGGGGCCACGTCCAACCCGATCATCATCTCCGACCTCATCAAGACCGGCCGCTTCGACGCCGACATCCAGGCGTTCATCAAGCAGGGGCTCGAGGACGACGACATCGCCTGGGCCGTCACCGACAAGCTCGTGAACGCCGCCCAGGACGTGTTCCTCCCCGTCTGGCAGGAGACCAAGGGGGACGACGGGTGGGTCAGCTTCGAGCTGGAGCCGCTGCTCGAAGACGTGGCCAAGAACATGCCGGTGGCCGACCGCACCTCGCAGTACATCGCCCTGGGCAAGAAGTGGGCGGCCGGGCACAAGAACCGCATGATCAAGGTGCCGGCCACCCCGGGCGGGCTCGGGGCGCTCGAGGAACTGATGGCCGCCGGCGTGGCCCTGAACGTCACGCTCATCTTCAGCGAGCGGCAGTACAAGGAGGCCCGCGACGCCTGCTGGCGGGGGGCCCAACGCCGCAAGGACAGGGAGAACGTCAAGTCGGTCTACAGCATCTTCGTCAGCCGGGTGGACGTGTACACCGACACCAAGGTGAAGGAGCTGTCGGCGGCCGCCCAGGGCCAGGTCGGGGTCGTCAACGCCAAGCGGATCTGGCAGATGAACAAGGACTTCTGGGCCGACAAGGGGCTGGCACTCAAGCAGGAGATGATCTTCGCCAGCACCGGGACGAAGAAGATGTCGGACGGCAACACCCCGCCGGCGTGGACCTACGTGGAGGCGTTCGCCGGCAGCGACATCGAGACGAACCCGCCGGCCACGAACAAGGCCGTGCAGGAGAGCGGGCGGACCATCACCGCCCACATCCACGAGATGCCGCCGGCCGACGTGCTGGCCGAGATCGACCAGAAGGTGGACATGCGGAAGCTGGAAGAGACGCTGATGGCGGAGGGGTTGTCCAAGTTCGCCGACCCGCAGAAGGCCCTCCTCAAGCTCATCGCCCAGAAGCGCGAGGCGCTCGCCGCGACGGTGTGAGTGCGGGTGCGGGGTGCGGGGAAAAGAAAAGCCCCGGGACGGGCGTCCCGGGGCTTCTTCGTTGCGTGTGCGGCGGCGGCCGGACTCACCGCGCCGCCCGCCGGCGGCGGACGAAGTTCACCAGCCCGAGCCCGCCGGCCGCGAGCCCGAGGGCCGTCGCCGGCTCCGGCACGGGGGTGGCCATCAGGACCAGGCTGTCGCCGGACGCACGGACCGCGAGCGTCACGTCGCTAAACGCAGCGAACGACGCCGAGGTCAGCGTGTAGTTCCCCGCCCCGATGACCGTCGGGTTGACGCCGTCGGTCAGGATCGTGGTCCCGTTGAGCTGGAACGGGGTCGCCGCGGTCGGGTCGGCCGGGGTCGGGGCGGTGACCAGGACGAAGGTGTAGGCGGTCCCCTGGACCAGGGGGGTTGTCGCGTTGCTCACCAGGTCGATGAGGAACCGGTTCCCGGCCCCCGGGTTGAGGTTGAGGACGCTCCCGGCCCCGGTCAGGGCGACCCGGCTGGAGTCGGTGACGCCGCCGACCGGGGCCGTGTCGGCGGCCTCGACCCGCAGGGTGCCGTTCTGGCCGATCGTCACGGTGTTGCCGACCGTCAGGGTGGCGGCCGCGGCCGTCGCCAGCCCGGTCGCCCCGCCGCGGACCGCCCCACTGACCGCCGTCGCCCCGGCCACGGTGCCGGTGCCCCCGAGGGTGCCGGCGGCGGACACGCTCACGGCCCCGGACCCGGTCGCGCTGCCGAGGGTCGTGTTGGCCAGCAGGGTGCCGGCATTGACCGTCGTGGTCCCGGTGTAGGTGTTAGTTTGGGGGAGTGGGCCGAGGTTCGGGGTCGTCGCGAGTTCGAGGACGCCGTCCCCGGCCTTGACGACGTTGCCGGTCGTCGCCGCCCCGTTGGTAATCGGCACGGCGATGCGGAAGTCGGCCGCCCCGTCAGGCACGGTGCCCGCGGCCACCGTGAAGGTGCGGGTGACGACCCCCGCCGACCCGAGCTGGAGGGCGAGGTTGCCGGCCAGGTTCGCGGCCGCCTGGGTGTCCTCGGAGATCCGCGACGTGACCGCCGCCGCGACCGTGGTCACGTCCCCGCCGAGCACGACCCGGCTGCCCAGGGAGGACGCGGTCGACGTGCCGCGGCGGAGGTTCAGCGTGGACCCGTTCAGTTGCAGGCCGAGCGCCCCGACCGACAACACGCTCTGGCCCCCCGTGCTGTTGCCGTAGACGGTGAAGCTGTTGGTGGTGGCGACGGTGACGCCCGCGGAGGCGGCCATGTTCGTGATCGAAAGCCCGCCGAAGCTCGTCCGCGAGTTGCTCGACAGGACGACGGTCGTGTTCCCGGCCCCGCCCGTGAAGCTCGCCGCCCCGGTCACCGTGATGGCCCCGGTCGTCCCGTTGTTGTTGCCGTTGACCGACCCGCCGGTCACGATCAGGCCGCCGATCGTTTCGGCCACCAGGCCCTGGCCGGCGTTGGTGCCGGTGCCGTTGAACACGCTCGCCGCCCCGCTCATGGTCACGGTCGCGGTGTCCGGGATTTGATTCGTGCCGGTGGCGAAGACCAGCTTGCCGCCGTTGGTGATCGTCACGTCGCCCGTCACGGCGTTGGCCGTCCCGCTCTTCCCCAGGAGGAGGACGCCGGCGCCGGTCACCGCCGTGGTGCCCGTGTAGGTGTTGGCCTGGGTGCCCGTGAGGGCCTGGGTGCCGGCCGCGCCGTTCCGGTTGAGGCTCAGCCGCCCCCCGCCCGTCCCGTCCTGGATGACGCCCGCGAACGTGACCGTGTTGCCCGACGAGTTGTAGCCCAGGTTCAGGGTCGCGTCGGTGCCGCTCGCGTTCTCGACCACGGGGGTGCCGCTCCCCGAGAGCCCGCCGATGGTGAGGTTGAACCCGCCGAGTTGCAGCCGGCCGGTGGTCGACGCCCCGAACGCGACCGCGGTGGCGGCCGACAGGGCGGTGGCCGATCCGGCCCGGATGGCGCCGGCGGTGATCGTCGTGGTGCCGCCGTAGGTGTTCGCCCCGGACAGGGTCAGCGTGCCGGTGCCGACCTTGGTGACGGCCGTGTACGCCGCGCTGTTGAGAAAAGTGATGTTCCCGGCGAACGTCGTGGTGGCGTCCAGCGCCCCGATCGAGAAGGTGGTGACGCCGGTGCCGTTCCCGCCGTTGCGGAGGGTGCTGCCGGCCACCCCCTGGAGGGCGCCCAGGGAGATCGTCGCGTTCGTCACCCCGGTCGTGTTCTCCGAGACCAGGATGGCCCCGCCGACCGACAGGTTCCACGTCGCGCTTTGCCCGCCGGACACGGTGCCCGCGGGATCGACGCGGAGCCGCGTCTGGGAGCCGGCCACGGCCAGGTTGATCGTCCCGCTGAGCCCGCTCAGGTCGCCGTCGAAGGTGAGGGCCCCGACCCCCGCCCCGGTGCGGGTGAACCCGCCGGTGCCGGCCAGGGCCACCCGGATCGTCAACGTGTTGGCCCCGGTTGCGATCGTCGGGCCGGCCCCGCCGAGCGTAAGGACGCCGCCCGCGCCGCCCACCAGGCTGACGGTCCCGTCCTCCACGGCAAGGCTGTTGACCACTTGCGGGCCGGCGAGGGTGACGGTGTACGCCCCGGTCGCGTCGGCCCCGGCCGAGAAGACGACGGCGCTCGAGTTCGTTGTGACGGCCGTCATGGTGCCGCCGGCCCCGCCGGTGGAGTCGGTGTTGAAGTTGGCGGTCGTGCCGTCCCACGCCCCGCTCGGGGAGGTGCCGCCGGCCTCGGCGAGCGTGCCGTTGATGTCCCAGTACAGGGTTTGAGCGGGGGCGGCGGGGGCCACGAGGGCCGAAAACATGAGGGCGGCCGCCGAACGGCGGGCGAAGGAGAGTGGCATAGTGGGAAGACGCCTCGGAAGACGAAAGACAGGTCCCGCCGGGTCGGGCGGAAAATACGAGACCTCGCTGCTGTCACGACCCAGATTACCGCCACCCCCTTCGCTGTCAATGTAATTCCGGCATACTACCCATCCGGCCACGTCGCCCGGGTGGCGTCGGGTCGGGTCGCCGGCCGAACCCGTATCCCATACGCGCTACCGCCCCCCAAGGCAAGGGCCGACACGAGCGCCTGGCCTCAGAAGTCCGGCCTTCGATTCGTCTTTTAACCGGAATCACACTCCCCGCACTCAATTCCTCCCCTTATGATTTCCACCAGCTCGCTCTGACTGCCCGCCACCCATTCGCCCGGACGAGCCGCACCATGAGCCTCTCCCTCCGCTGCCCCGTGTGCGAGAGCCGCGAACTCAAGCTGTCCCGCGAGGGGTGGGCGCGCCACCTGACCCGGTTCGCGTTCGTCCGCCCGCTCCGCTGCATGCGCTGCCTCACCCGCTTCTGGCGGCTCTGCCCCGTACCGCCGGGCCGCTGACCGGCGGGCGATTCGAGCACGAGTGGCACGGGCGGCTCGTCCGCCCGTGCCCGGGTGCCTCGTCACGGGCCGACCTTCACCCGCAGCACGCCCGTCGTGACCTCCCCGGCGTAGTACCGGGCCACGGCCGGGTTGGTCAGGGCCATCGCCCGCGACGGCCGTAAGACGATCCGCACCGGCACGAATCCCGACCGCCCCTCCGCCAGGGCCTTCGGGTCCGTCACCCACACCCGCCCCATGTTGCTCGTCGTCCCCTTCAGGACGACCAGCGCGTCGGCCGGGTACTCGTCGCCCGACCCCTCGACCCGCAGGCAGACGTCGAACGCCAGGTCGAACGGGAGCGGCTTCTCCAGCCGCCAGGCCGGGACGTGGACGCCGTTCGGCTCGCCGTCCGCCCCGGCCCAGGTGTACTGCGGCCGCCACCAATCGACCGCGGGCACCGCCCCGGGGGGAACCGGGCCGTCCGCCGCGTCCTTCCCCTCGTCCGTCTCGGCCACCCAGAGGGCCGCCCGGACCCGGGCCTCGGCGGCCGCGTCCGGCCGGAAGGCGAGGTCGTCCGGGGCGTCGGCCCCGACCACCGAGAAGGCGTGTTCGGCCGCCGGGGCTTTCCCGGCGAGTGCGGTGCCGCGGTGCGTCCCCTCGAACGTCAAACCCGCCGCCAGCGTGTGCCGGCCCTCGGCGAGTCCGCCGGTCCGCACCCACGCGGTGGTGCACGTGCCCGCGGTGTACGCCGCCCGGTACGGCTTGCCGTGCGGGCGGCCGTCGAGGGCGTGGGTCGTCACCGTTGTGAGCTCGAACCCGGGGCCGGCCGGGCACCCGCCGGCCCCCTCCCCGACCCGGAACCGGACCGCGATCATGGCGGCCACCCCCCGGGGGTACGTCGGCCGCCCGGCGACTTCGACGCGGACGGCCGCCGCCAGGTAGCGGCCGGCCTGCTCGGCCGAGAGGAGGTCCCAGGAGCGGGCGACGGCGTTGGCGGCCGCCCGCCGGAGGGGGTGTTTGGGGTCGACGGCGGCGGCGACGAGGTAGTCGCCGGCCGCCGGTTGGTGGCCGACGATCAGGGCCAGAACCTCGGGTTCGAGGTCGCGGCGGACATCCGGGTCGTGGAGGTGGGGGAGGTGGGCTTCGAGGACCGGGCGGAGGTCTTCGGCCACCCCGAGAACAGTCCGCTTTAGGCGGCCGAGGCGGTACGCCACCTCCGGGTCGTCCGGCGGCCCGAGCGCGGCGACGGCGGGGAGGACGGCCGGGCCGATGCGGGCGAGGTCGGCCTCGGCGGCCTCCCGGCGGTCGAAGTCGTCGTCCGCGAGCCGGCGGACCAACTCGGCCACCCGCGCGGCCGGCGGGGCCGGGTCTGCGGCACGTGCGGCGGTGGCGGCGACGAGGGAGCCGAGGAGGGCGGCCGGGAGCAGCGGGCGGGACATGGGGCGACACCGGGAGGGAAGGCGGGCCGGCTGTCAGCTTACCCCCGGCCCCCCGGCCGCCGCAACGGCCACACCTTATTTGCCGACGGTCGTTACAAACCACGCCGCGGCGGACCGCTCGTGCGGCGGCCGTAGGACCGAGAAACGCCGGCGGGAGTCGAACCCGCTCGTCCCCGCTTTGCAGGCGGGTGCCGGACCGCCCGGCCCCGGCGTTCTTAATCGTGCGGAATGCGGATTTCGGGTTGCGGAATAGGAACCCCCGCCTCCACCGGGTTGCCTGCCGTCGTTCCGAAATCCGCGCTCCCCGTTCCGCGTTACGAGGCGTCGCCCGTGGCCCGGCGGTGGCCGCGGATCAGGTCGTGGGCGTCCGGCAGGTCCTTCCCGCGGAGGCGGGTCGTGCCGGCCCCGACGACCACCCAGCCGTCCACCCACGCCCCGTCCTCGCGGAGCTTGAGGACGCGGCCGGTCGCGGCGAACGGCTCGGGGATCCACGACACCTGGGCGCACTCACCCCCGGCGACCGGGCGGACGAGGCGGCACTGGCGGTAGAACACGTCGCGGGCCATTTCACACCTCCGTCCGGCTCGGGAATCCGCAATCCCCAACCCGCGTTCCGCAATTCGTCGCCCATGTCCCCGCCAGGAATCGAACCTGGTCCGCGACCTTCGCAGGGTCGCGTGCGAATCCGGCACACCCCGGGGACGGTGCGACAGGGACGGGCGTGTCAAGCACGGGGTTCGCGTCGCGGGGCGGAATTGGCGAACGCTCCCAACTCTCCCGCTTTACCGTGAAATGTGGGAGCGGTTTCCCGATGTCGTGCGGCGGGCGTGGGATCAGGCCGGAGCAACCGCGTGTGAGCGGTAAAATCCGGTAGCGGCGGATCGTCAGCCGCGCGGCCGGAGGGTGAGGCGGACCGCCTGCGGGTGGCAGCGGAAGCGTAGCGGCTCCTTCCCGCTCAGGCCGCGGCTAACGACCAGGACGGTGCCGCCGGCCTCGAACACGCCCTGGTCGAACCGCCGGCCGTAGACGCTCGGCACGAAGATCGAGCCCACCACCGGCAGCCGCACCTGCCCGCCGTGGACGTGCCCGGCGAGCATCAGGCCCACCTTGTTCGCCCGCCCCCAATCGAAGCTGTCCGGGCTGTGGCTGACGCACAGGCGGAACGGGCCGACGGGGGCCGCCGACAGGTCGGGCGGCGGGGCGAACCACGGCCCCTCGTGGCCGACGGCGACGGCCTCCACGCCGCGGATCGTGAGCGTTTGCCAGCCGTTGCCGAGGACCCGGTAGCCCAGCCCGGCGAGGTCGGCCCGGAGCGTGTCCGGGGCGTGGTGGGCGTCGTGGTTGCCGAGGACGGCGAGCCCGCACTCGGCCCACTTGAGCGGCCCGAGGACGGGGGCGAGCCATTCGCGGTGCGTGTCGGTGTCCACGTAGTCGCCGGCCAGCACGACCACGTCCGGCGGCGGCCCGGCGGCGAGCCGCTTCACGACCTGCTCGAAATAGAGGCGGCTCGGGGTGCCGTGGAAGTGGAGGTCGCTCAGGAGCAGGACGGTCAGACCGTCCCACGCCGCCGGCAGGCTCGGCACGGACAGCGTGAGGTCGGTGAAATCGACCTGAAAGCAGCAGTTGAGCGGCAGCCGGGGGGCGAAGCTCATCTTGCCGTCGCCGATCAGGGCCGGCCCGTGGAGCGGCCAGAGGTCGACCGTATCCGTGCGTTCGGCGACGACGGCGGCCGCCTTCGGCTTCAGGAGGCGGTAGGCGGTGACGGCGGGGACGACGATGCCCCCAACGATGCAGCACACGGTTAGGTAGGCGAGAACGGCGTGGCCCCGGCCTTCGACCGGATCGAGCGACACCGGGTCGCCCTGGAGTCGCCACGCGGAATTGAATGGGAGTGGGAAACAGAGGATGGCGACCCCGGTGAACAACCGGTACGGCTTGAGGAAGGCTTTCGGCAGGCGGCGGCCGTAGAGGTTGTTGAGTATCGCGGTCAGGATGTAGACGTGGCCGACCCAGGGGACGGCGACGAGAAGGGCAAAAACCGCGTAGGTCATAGCGCCGGCATCCCGGCCACTTCGGGGCGGGGGGCGGAGAGCGGGGTGGGGGCCGAGCCGGGGGCGGTGTCGAGGACGGCCTTGACCACCTGCTCGGGCTTGAACGGCTTGAACAGGACGTGCCGCATCCCCTCCTGGCGGGCCTTCACGATGCTGTGGGCCACGTCGTACCCGAACCCGGTCGTCAGGGCCAGGCTGCTGCCCGGGCGGGCGGCCCGGAACCGGCGGTACGCCTCGTACCCGCCCATGTCCGGCGGCTTGATGTCGAGCAGGATGGCGTCGTAGTCGTTGTCCGCCGCGAGGGCCAACCCCTCGGCCCCGGTGCCGGCCGTCTCGACCTCCGCCCCGAGCCGGCCGAGGAGCAGGTGGGCGCTCTTGCGGGTCCGCTCGTCCGGGTCGACGACCAGCACCCGCCGGCCGGCCAGCGGCGGCCCGCCGTCCCCGCTCGCGGGCGGCCCGGGGGCCGGGGCCACCACCATTTCGCGGCCGACCCGGGCGATGCTCTCCTTCACCGACCGGGCCTTGTCGAGGATCCGCCGCAGGTGCCCGGCCGCGTTGGCGTCGTCTTCGCCGTCGGTCAGTCGGCCGAGGAGGACGCTGGCGCTGGCCAGGAGGTCGTCGATCGGCAGGGCGATTTCCCGGTTGATGGCGTCCACCGACTGGGACGCGGTACAGACCGACTGGGCGTTGAGCAGGTCGAGCGTGTGGAGGGCGGCGGCGACTTCCTTACTGAACAGCTCGGTGAACTGGAGGTCGTCCGGCCCGAAGGCGTCCGTCCGCGGGCTCTCGACGTTGAGGGTGCCGATGACCTCGTCGTGGAACTGGAGGGGGACGGTGAGCGAGCTGCGGGCCCCTTCGGCCCCCTCGATGTACCGCGGGTCGGCGGCCGTGTCCGGGCAGAGGTAGCTCTGGCCGGTGAACGCCACGTACCCCGTCACGCCGTTGCCCTCCGGGCTGGCGTGGAGCGACCGGCCGGCGGCGGCGGCGGTCATGCCGTCTTCGAGGAGCGGCTTCAACTCGCCGGATTTCCGGTCGAGTAGGCGGACTTCGATGGTGTCGTAGTGGAGCAGGTCGCGGATGTACCGCCGGAGGTTGAGCTTCAGCAGCTCGACCCGGGACGGGACGTTCATCTCGGAGAGCTGGTCGGGGTCGAGGCCGGCGAGTTCGCGGCCGGCGGCGTGGAGGGCGTCGAGCTTCCGCTGCTGGTTGACCGCGTCGGACACGTCCCGCACCTGGACGACGAGCCGGGTGACGTTCCGGGACGGGTCGAAGACGGGGCGGACGGCGACTTCCAGGTACGGCCGCTCGGAGAGCCGGGGGCGGTACAGGCAGACGACCACGGCCTGCCCGGCGGCGGCGGCGGCCACGGGGTCCGGGGAGCCGCCGGCTTCGACCGGGGTGTCGGCCGACCGCAGCGGCACCACCGTCGCGTCGCCGAGGGCGGCGAGCAGCGGCCGGCCGACGGGGTCGCTGGTGCAATAGCTCCGGAACAGGGCGTTCGCCCACCCGACGACGCCGGCCGGGTCGAGGACGGCCAGCCCGCGGTCGATGTTCCCGAGGACGAGTTCGTCGCGGCGGACGCGGTCGAGCATGTCGGCCATGACGCCGGGGGCGGCGACGACCGCCTCGTAGTGCCCGTCTTGGAGGAGGCGCGCCACGTCCGCGAAGTCGGCCGGGACGTGCTCCACGTCGGCTTCCGACAGCGACCCGCCCAGCGAGCCGGGCGGCGGGCCGATCAGTAACAGACGGGGGCGTGCGTCCACGAGCGCTCCGCGCGATTCCGACCAGGCATCATCCGACGGTAGAGGATTATAGCGAAGGCGGCCGGATCGCCACAAGCGCCCCGCCGGCATTCGGGCGGGCGGGGGCGGCGGCGGTGCCGGCTGGGGCGGATGGGCGGGGGCGCGGCCGCCGGTCGCCTCGCTAAACGGCGGGGCGGCTGCGCTCCGTCCCGACCAGCGCTTCGAGGTGCCCGCACGTTTCCGCCGCCGCGTCCCCGTCCGCCATCCGCCCCGCCACCGTTCGGGCCGCCTCGCGGGCGTCGCCGGCCGCCAGCAGCGCCTTCAGTTCCGCCGCCACGTTCGCCCCCGTGAAGCGCTTCGGCCACAACCAGCGGGCGACGCCGAGCCTTTCGAGGCGGTCGGCGTTGTCCGGCTGGTCGAACGCCAGCGGCATCACCAGTTGCGGCACCCCGGCGGCGAGGGCCTGGGCGCTGGTGCCGATGCCCCCGTGGTGGACGACCGCCGCCGCCCGGGGGAAGACGGCGCTGAACGGGGCGTAGTCCGCGTGCAGCACCCCCGGCGGCAGGTTCGCCGGCACCTGCCCCGCTCCGTGGCACAGGAGCAGGCCGCGGACGTTCAGCCGGCGGCAGGCGTCGGCCGCGGCGGCGAAGTACGCGGCCCCGTTCCGCATCGCCGACCCGAACGTGAACACCACCGGCGGGTCGCCCGCGTTCAGGAACGCCTCCACGGCCGGCGGGGGGGGCGTCTCGGCCTGGTCGTAGCGGACGAACCCCGTCTGCACCGTCTGCGGCGGCCAGTCGGGGGCGGTGCCGAACCACGCCGGGAAGAGGTTGATCACCCGGTCCGGCGAGTTCACCCACTTCCCGAAGACGCGGCGGACCGGCGGGAGGCCCAGCTCCGCGCGGAAGCCGTTGAGCGTGGGCAGGAGCATGGGGTCGATCACCCCGCGGTCGCCGTACCAGTAGGCGAGGCGGCGGAACCACCGCGGCCACCACGTCCGCATCCGGGCGGCGGCGAACACCGGCGGCTTCTCCACGCTCACGAGGCCGATCGGCTGCAAGTGCAGGGTGGCGAGCGGCACCCCGAGCGCGTCGCGGGCCACCCGCGCGCCCATCGCCAGCACCCCGGCGGCCGCCACCGTGTTCCCCGGCTCGTAGCGGTCGGCGACGTGCTTGTGGCCGTCGCGGAGGAGGCGGTTGATCCACCCGCGGTTGCCGTAGATGACCTTCATCGACCGCGACGGGTGCCACAGGTCCGGGTGGTGGGTGACGGCGTGGTAGTCCTCGGACGTCCCGACCGGGGCGAACTCGAACCCGTGCCGCTCGGCCAGGTGGCGGAACGGCTCGGCCGTGAGCAGGTGGACGTCGTGCCCCCGCGCCTTGAGCGCGACGCCGAGGCCGACGAACGGGTGAACGTCGCCGTGGCTGCCGGCCGGGCAGAGGAGGATTCGTGCCATGCGGGCTGTTGTATGGACGGCGGGCGTTACCCGATTTTACCGCATCAACGCGATTGGGGTCGCCCGATCCGCCGGCCCGCGAACATGATCGGGAAACCGCTACCACATTATGCGGTAACGCGGGAGCGTCGCCGAATTCCGCCCACATCCCGAACCTTATCCGACCTCGTGGTCCTCTAATTGCTTGTCTTACACCCGTCGAGGCCGTTACAATTCATACCGTCGGCCCTACACCTCTGAGGGTTTCCCCATGACGCGGCTCCTCCTGACTGGTTTGCTCCTGCTCGGCTCCGGGGTCGCCCTCCGGGCCGGCGAACTCGACCGCGACGCCGCCCCCGCGAAGGCGGCCCCGGCCGTCGCCCCGCTCCCCGAGCCGGTGCCGCTCGGCGTGCCGGCCGTGAGCGAACTCGACCGCGAATCGCCGACCGCCGCCTGGCACTACCGCGGCGGCTGGGGCGGCTACTACGGCGGGTGGGGCTACCCCGCCGGCTTCGGGTACGGCTACAGCTACGGGTACAACTTCTACCGGCCGTACTACCCGGTCTTCACGCCGTACCCCAGCTACTACTCGTTCAGCTCGTTCGGCTGGTACCCGTACAGCGTCGGCTACCGGGGGTTCTACCCGGGGTACGCCTACGGCTGGGGGTGGTGAGCCACCCGCGGGTTCGCCCTTCCTCTCCCGGTCGCGAGCCATGAGTCGGAACGCGGGCGTTCAATACCGGATCGACGAGAAGGACGAAATCACCTTCGTGGACGAGTCGTGGCCGCGGTTCGCGGAGGAGAACGACGGGGTCCACCTCGTCGGCCCCGGGCTCCTCGGCCGGTCCCTCTGGGACTTCATCACCGACGCGGCCACCCGGCAGTTGTACGAGCAGATTCTCGCCCGCGTCCGGAAGGGACAGGTGGCCCAGTTCTCCCTGCGGTGCGACGGCCCGGCGTGCCGGCGGCTCCTCGAGATGACGATCACCGCGGGGGAGGCGGGGGCCGTCGAGTTCGCCACGAACCCCCTCCGGCTGGAGGACCGCAAGCCGGTCCCGTTGCTGGCGGCGGGGACGGAGCGGTCGGCCGACTTCCTCCGGTCGTGCGCGTGGTGCAACCGCATCGACGTGGGGGGCGGGGAGTGGGCCGAGGTGGAGGACGCGGCCGAGCGGCTGCGGCTGTTCGAACTCCACCGGATGCCGCGGCTGACGCACACCATCTGCGAGGCGTGCCTGGCGGCGGTCAAGAACACACTGGCGAACATGCCACCCATCGCCTAACTCGTCCCCGCGGCCGACCGGAACCCCGCTCATGCCCCGCCCCCTCCTCGCCCTGCTCCTCCTCGCCTCCCCCGCGCTCGCGGCCGACCCGCCGCTTCGGCCCGCGTCCGTCGCCAGGCCGGTGAACGCCGACGCCGCCCGCCGCGCCCTCGGCCTCCTCCCCGACTACGCCAACGTCGCCCGCCTGGAGCGCGTCACCGTCGCCGTCCTCGACTCGGGGTTCGAGGGCGTCGGCCCCGACCGCCCGTACCTGCCGCAGTCGGCCGTCGTGGTCGAGCACTACGACCCGGAGTTCGTGACGCGGAACAACCTCGGCGACCCCGCTTATCGCAAGCCGTTCGTCCCCGGGAACGCCCACGGCCGGGCGATGGCCCAGCTCGCGTGGGCGGCCGCCGGGAACGACCCGAACGGGCCCCGCTTCCTCTGCCTGAACGCCAACGGGCCGACGCTGTTCCGCCGGGCCGTGCGGTACGCGGTGGAAGCGAAGGCCGACGTCATCCTCTTCAGCAGCACGTTCGAGGGGGCCGGCAACGGCGACGGCCGGGGGCCGGTGAACGCCGCCGTGGACGAGGCGGTGGCGGCCGGCATCCTGTGGGTGAACGCGGCCGGGAACTGCGGCGGCAAGGTCTACAACGGCCCCGTCGACGTCGGCCCCGGCGGCTTCCTCCGCTTCCCCGGCGGGCTGACGGCCCTCCGCTTCCGCAACCGGCTGGACGAGAACGCCGTGACGCTGACGCTGACGTGGAACGACTACCGCGACGCCGAGGACGCCGGCACGAGCAAGGACCTCGACCTCTCCGTGGAGGACGGCCGCGGCCGGGTGCTGGGCGAGGGCAAACTCCCGCAGGTGCCGGCGGGCCGCCCGGCCGGCGACGGCGAGACGAAGAACCCCCGCGAGCGGCTGACCGTGGCCGACCTCCCGGCGTCCCCGGCCGGCGAGGAGTACCGCATCCGCGTGAGTGCCCGCAACCCCGCCGCGTTCGGCCCGCGGGACCGCCTCCGCGTCCTGCTGAGTGCCGCGAAGGACTCCCCGTTCACGGACCCCGCGACGAGCCAGTCGGCCCCGGCCGTCGAGTTCCTCGACGCCACCGTCGGGGGCGAACTCTACCCGCCGGCCGACCACGCGGGGGTGCTGACGGTGGGCGACGGCGGCAAGGCGTCGGCGGTCGGCCCGACGGCCGACGGGCGGGCGAAGCCGGACGTGGTCGTGGGCGAGTCGGTGGCCCGCTTCAGCAACGGCGAGGAGACGGCCGGCTCGTCGAACGCGGCCGCCTACTTCGCCGGCGTCCTGGCCGTGCTGCGGGCCACGGAACCCGGCCTGACGACGGGCCACGTCCGGGCGTGGTCCAACTCGGAACGCGGACTTCGGAATGCGGAATTCAAACCGCCAGTCCCGCCGCCCGGCGTTCCGCTACCCGCGATCCGCATTCCGCAATTCCCCCTGTCGCCCAACCAGGAGCGGGCGTTCCGGTACGCGGAGGCGGCGGCCGACGACCAGAGGGCCCGCGGCCTCCCGGCCCCCGGCGTGTACGTGACCGGCCCCGGCGGCGCGTACCTCATCAAGCCCGGCGGCCGCCGCCCGGAGTCGCTGGCCCCCGGCGTGATCGTCCCCGCCGACCCCGCCGCCCGCCGCGACGCCCCGCCCCCCGCGTGGCGGACGCCCTCGCCCCGGGCGCTGGCGGAACTCGTGCGCGGCCGGCCGTGATGCTATGGGGCGTGTGCGACGGCCGCCCGGCGAACGGCTTCCCGCAACTCCGCGATCAGGGTCGGCCGCCCTTCGACGGGCACACCGGACAGGTCGAGCCGTACTTCGTCCCGCGTGTGTATGGCCTGGGCCCCGGCCGACACCGGCATCCCGTCCTCCGCCTCCGCGGCCCGGCGGAACAACTCGTCGGTGGGGTCGGAGTTGTGAGGTGCGGGCAGGCTCATAGCGTCTCTTCGATTCCTCGTGCGGGGCGCACAGCACGCGAGCTTGAGGGCCGATCAATCGCCGTCTGTGAAGCGGTACCACGGCCCGTACAGGTGGCGGACCGCGTAGGTGTACTGCGGTAGATCGTGGGGCGGTCCGGCGGGCGAATGGATCAGCCCCCCGGCCTCGGTGAAGCTTGTTGAGGTGAAGAGCTGAGTTCCTGACACGATCGGCTTCGTCTTGTGGACTTTGAACAGTCCGGCCCACTCGTCCGGGTGGTGGTCTACCGGGTTCGCCGCTCGACTCTCGACGTAGGCCGTCAGTTCCTCCTCGCTCAACCAGACTCGAATCATCACCGGCCAGTCGCCGACCGTGACGGCCAGCGCGAGCGCCAGAGCTACGGGCACTGACGCCCACGCCGCGGACCGCACACGGCTATGGAACACACCGGGCCACGCGACCGAATAGGCGACCCACGCGACGCCCACCAGCGGGAAACCGAGGAACGCGAACATAGCCGCGAAGATGTCCGTGAGCGCGTCGGACGCCGCGTCGATCCAGTGGGCCAGCCCGAACCACGTCAGGCCGATGATCGCGTAGCGGACGGCGGTCCACACGGACATTGGTTCTACCTCGGCGGCCGCGTCAAGTGTCTCGCCGCAGGCTGAGACGTCGCTCGGGCGCGATCGCGCCGTCAATACGCCAGCGTGACGGCCCCGGCGGGGCCGTCGTACACGAGGACGCACAGGGCCAGCACGTCGCGGCCGAGGATGGCGTCGACGCCGAACGTCCTCAAGGATAGCGCCGCGATGACTAGTTCGGGTACGACGAGGTTCCGGCCCGGCACGCCCGACGGGTGGAGGACCGTCAGCCCAGCCGTGTGGTAGGCGTTGACCGACGCCCCGCCGATCGTCAGGGCCGGGGCGGTCGCCGCCCCCGGGGCCGCCGTGAAGTCGAAGGCGTAGAAGGGCAGACCCAGCCGCGCGACGAGAGCCCGGTCCAGGCACGAACACTCGGCCCCGGTGTCGAGGATGGCGTCCACGTCGATCGGTTGCGGGATCGGCCGGTTGGCGAGGCGGTATTCGGCCACGGTGGTGCGGTCGAGAGACGCCCGGAGCCGGACGCGGACGCCGTTCGGAACGTCGGAGGGGAGGGAAATGAGCGGCATCAGGCCACCTCCGCCACGGCTTCCGGCGTGGGAACCGGGAAGTACCGGCCGAGTTCGTCGGCGAGGCGGCGGTCGATCCGCTGGGCCAAGAAGAGGCCGTCGGCGAACGTTGAGCGGCCGTATTGGATGGCGTCCCGCTGGGTGTCCCAGACGCCGTGAACGGCGTCCCCTTTTACGACCGCGAACCGCCCGCCGTGCCCGTCGTCCAGCAGGCGGGGGAGTTCCCGGAAGAAGGTGTGGATTTCGCCCGCGAGGGGTTGCAGCGTGGTCGGAAACACGGGGGGCAGCGTCGGGGCCATTTTCACCTCCGGTTCAAAGTTCCCGCCATCATACCGCGTCGCAGCCGTTAAAGCCGCGAACGGGTCGCCGATTACGAACAAGGGCCGGGGGACGGCCCCCGGCCCGGCTCGACTGTCGTGTTCCCCGCCGCATTCTAACCGGCGGCTTGGCCCGGCCGCAAGCGGCCGCCGCGTCACACCCGGATGCCGGCGATGTAGATGCCGGTGTTCCCGCCCAGGACGGCCTGCTCGTCGAGGAGGGTGCCGGTGAGGCCGTCGAACGACCGGATGGTGGCGTTCGCGGTCTTGAGCGTCGCCCGGATCTCGTACCGCCCGTCGGCGTTGAAGTCGGCCAGGGCCACCCGCGTCCCGTTCGCCCCGCCCGGGCCGGTCGAGCTGTACGCGAAGAAGTCGGCCTGGACGGCCCCGTTGACCCCGTTGAACACCCGCACCCGCGGCCCGCCGCCGCCGTCGGCCGACACCACGATGTCGGCGATCCCGTCCCCGGTCACGTCCCCGGACGCGGTGTTGATGCCGCCCCCGTAGGTCGGCTCGTAGGCGAAGAAGTCGGCCCGGAAGCCCGGGAGGGACGCGGCCGTGAACAGGGTGCCGGCCCCGACGCCGTTGAACACCCGGACCCGCGGCCCGCCGCCGGCCCCGGGGCTGGTCACGATCTCGGCCGTCCCGTTGTTGTCGAAGTCGGCCGTGCTCACCCGCACGCCGCCGGCGAAGGCCTGCTCGTAGGCGAAGAAGTCGGCCAACACGGTCGTCCCGTTGAACCCGCTGAAGGCCCGGACCCGCGGCCCGCCGCCCTGGTCGCTGCCGACGACGATGTCGCCGTACCCGTCCCCGTTCACGTCCCCGACGGCGACGTTGATGCCGCCCCCGTAGGTCGACTCGTAGGCGAAGAAGTTGTAGATCACGTTGCCGGTCGCCCCGTCGAACGCGGTGACGCGGGGGCCGCCGCCGGTGGCCGCCCCGGCGACGATGTCGGGCACCCCGTCGCGGTTCACGTCCCCGGTCGCCACCCGCACCCCGCCGCTGAACCCCTCGAACGGGACGAGGGTGCGGATCAGGTTCCCGGTGAACCCGTCCCGGACCTCGATCTTGGCCGGCACCCCGGCGTCGGTGGCCGCCACCACCCGGCTGTCCGGGGTGATGGCGAAGCCCTTGAGGGCCGTCCCGGCCCCGAGCCCGATGGTGCCGGCCGCGGTCGCCGCCCCGGTGGCGAGGTTGACGCGGTAGAGGCCGGTCACGCCGCCGACGGTGAGGGTGGCGAACGCCTCCCCGCCGCCGGCCGGCCCGCCCGACTTGATGTCGAACCCGACCCCCGTGCCGGGGTCGATCGTGTACCCCAGGCCCCCGACCACGGCCACCCCGCCGGAGTTCGGGTTGGTGACCCCGTTCACCCCGCCGATCGTCACCAGCGAGCTGGTCGCGGAGTCGATGCCGTAGAGCGTCGTGGTGCCGGTCGCGGTGCCGGGGGTCGTCTTGTTCGTGTCGTAGTTGCGGTCGTAGGCGACGGCGGTCACGTTGAAGGCGCCCGGGTTCAGGGCGATGTCGTTCGGCACGTCGGCCCGGGCCCCGTTGTTCGGGTTCGCCCGGAAGTTCGCGTCGCCGTCGTTCACCACCCGCAGGCGGTCGACCGTCGGGTTGAAGTCGATCCCGTAGCGGGTGCCGTCGGCGGGCGACGCGAACGGGGCGGTGCCGATGGCCGTGGCCACGCCGGTGAGGGCGTTGATCGAGTAGAGGCGGACCGTGTCGGCCGCCCCGGCGGGGACGCCCAGGCCGATGAGCTGGCCGGTGCGGGGGCGGAAGTCGATGTCCACGAGGGTGTCGCCGGCGACCAGCCCGCTGACGGCGACGGTGGTGGACGGGAAGTTCACGTTGGCCGTGTCGACCCTGAGGAGCCCGCCGGCCTCGGTCAGCCCGTACAGGGTGCTGACCGGGTCGCGGGACTCGAGGAGTTCGAGCCGCAGCGGGCGGGGGGCCTTGGGGTCGCGGATCGTGTGGCGCTCGTTGTGCCAGGCCATGACGCGAGTTCCTTTGCCGGTGGGGAGAACGGGGCGAGCAACCCGGTACATAATTATCACTCCCGGTCGAAACCGCGCAACCTCCGCGAATTATTTTCCCTACCCATTCACCCTAACGCTCAAAGATCGAACAGGTCGCCGACCGAGAAAGGGGCGTCGGCCCCCGGCTTCGAGCGGCGGGCCGGGTCGGGCGTGTCGTACACCACGAGCAGTTGCGGCCCGGCCCCGCCGGCGGTCACGAGCGTCATCCCCTCGGCTTGGTCGGCCGCCCGGCCCTGGGTGTCGGGCACCGTGGACGGCAGGCCGCGGACGAACGTGGGGGCGTGGAACTTGTCGTCCGGGAGGTGGCCGGCGTCGGCGAGGCGGTGGACGCCGGCCGGGGCGTCGAGGCTCATGGTGGGCCCGGACAGGATCAGGAGGTCGTCCCCGTGCCGGCACAGGTCGCGGACCCCGCGGCCGCCGAGGTCGACGGCGTGCTTGCGGTAATTCGCGCCGTTCGCCCCGATCTTCTTGAGCCCGAGCCGGCCCGGCTCGGTTCCGGCCCCGTCGTGCGGCTCGACCTCGATCAGGAAGGCGTACTTCATCAGCACCGGCCCGCGGAGGCCGAGGAAGAGCCGGCCGTTGAGGTACGCCAGCCCCTCGACGTCGAACCCGTTGGCCTTCCCGGGGACGTTCGCGGCCAGGAACGGGCCGAGGTGCGGGTCGGCCCTCAGGGCGTCGGCGACGAGGTTCGTCGGCCCCGGCCCGAAGCCCACGACGGCGGCCGACCGCGGCCCGGCCTGGCGGACGAGTTCGCCCTTCTCCAGCGGGATGCGGCCGAGGGCGAAGCGGTTCGGCTCGGTCCCGGCCTCGGCGAACCGGAGGCGGTCGAGGTTCGCCTCGTCGGACTCGCCCTTCTTCGGCTTGCGCAGGTTGCGGGCGTGCGACCCGGTGAACCACAGGTACCCGCCGCCGACGGCCAGCCCTTCGAGGTCGGCCTCGCCGGTCTCCTTGCCGGGCAGGTCCACGAAGTCGTCGAGGCGGAACCGGCGGTGGTCGGCGAACGCCCCGGCGGCCGCGTCCCAGGTGAGGCGTTCGAGGGTGTTGTGCCCGTCGTTCGTCTCGTCCCCGGCGGCCCACAAGAAGGTGCCGTCGAAGGCCAGCCCCGACAGGTTGGCGAGCAGCGTCTCCGGCTCGGGCTGGGGGCGGAAGCGGAGTTGGACGGGCGTCACGGCGGGACCTCCGGGGCGGCGGGGCACGCCGACTATACCCGCACGCGCCGGCCGGGGCGGTGTGTTTTCCGTGAACCCGGTTGGCGACCCCGGGCCGCCGCGATACCCTGCCGGGTGTCCACCCCTTTCCCCGGAGGCCCTCCCATGTCGCGCCTGCTCGCCGGTCTGTTCGCGGTCGCCGCCGCCGCCCCGCTGTTCGCCAAGGACGTGAAGCCCGCCCCGCAGGTTTGGGGCCGCGAGCCGGGCGGGCTGGAAGTCACGATCGGGCTGACGAAGGAGAAGCTGACGATCACCGTGATGAGCGGCGACAACGGGGCGGTGGTCACGTCGAAGTACGCGACGGCGGCCGACGGCACGGTGGCGTTCGAGGTGACGAACGTGGAGGAAAAGGGCACGTTCCCGGGCAAGCCGAAGGTCGGCCTCAAGGGGTCGTTCAAGTGGAAGGCGGAGGCCGAGAAAGCGACGCTGAGCGACCTCACCGGCGAGGGCACGGCGGACGCGAAGGACGTGCTGGAGGGGGCGTACAAGCTCAAGAAGTGACGGGCGGGGCGGCCGGCTTGCGGGCCGCCACCCAGGTGCCGCCGGCGACCAGGTAGGCCAGGGGCGGGCGGCCCGGCCGCCCGCGGCGGACGACCTCGAACCCGAGGGCGCGGAAGAAGGCGATCAGGTCGGTCGGGTTGCACAGGTAGCAGGCGTCGTTGTCGGCGTGGTACGGCGGGCGGGCGTCCGGCTCCCGCATGGTGAACCGCGGGGTCGGCCGCACGAGCTTGGCGGCCAGCAGGGCCGTCCGCCCGACGAGCGCCCCGAGCACCTCGGGCAGGGTGTGGCCGTACGGGTGCCGGGGCGTGTCCGGGGTCCGCCGCGAGAGCAGGCCCGGCCACAGGGAGGGGCGGGCCAGCGCCCGGACCGGGACGGACGGGGAGACGAGGTTCGGCCCGACGACGCACACCACCCCGCCCGGGGCACACGCCCGGGCCATCTCCCGGAGGGCCCCGGCCGGGTCCGGGACGTGTTCCAGGCACTGGTAGCAGACGACCGCGTCGAACCCGCCGTCCGGCACCGGCAGGGCCAGGGCACTCCCCTCGACCAGCCGCAGCCCGTCCCCCGGGTGGGGCGGCTCGAACGCGGCCGGGTTGAGGTCGACCCCGGTGGCGGCGTACCCGGCGGCGGCGAACGCGGCCGTCGACCACCCCGTCCCGCACCCGACGTCGAGGAGCCGGACCGCCCGCCCGGCCGCCGGCGGCCGGACCCCGGCCACGAAGTCGAGGAGGTCGCGGTAATTGGCGAACGCCCGCTCGCGGTCCGTCCCGAACCGCGAGCGCACCCCCTCGCCCGTCCGGTACATCTCGTGCGTCGTTTTCCCCTCGCCCGCCATTTCCCCCCCCCGGTTGGTAGCCCCGCCCGCCGCCCCGCGTCACTGCGGCGTCACGCTCACCGTCAGCTCCTTGCCCTTGCGGAGCACCTTCACGTCCACCGCCGTGCCGGCCTTCTGGGCGGCCATCGCGGTCATGTACCCGCCGATGTTCTTCACCGGCTTGCCGCCGATCTCCACGATCAGGTCGTTCTCCTTCAGGCCGGCCTTGTCGGCCGCCCCGCCGGGGGTGGTGCCGCCGATCAGAACGCCCTTGTCCTCCTCCTCGTAGTTGCCCGGCATGATGCCCATCTTGGGCCCGGGCCGGCCGGGCGACCGCTGGCGGGGGTCGGTCGGGTCCTCCCACCCGCCCTTCGTCACCTGGTACTTCGGCCGCGGGCCGGCCGCCAACTGCTCGGCGAACAATTGCGTCAGGTCCACCACCCGGCGGAGGCCCGCGAGGTTGACCTTGTCCGGGGTGTCGGTCGGCCGGTGGTAGTCGGAGTGGGTGCCGCTGAAGAAGAACAGGACGGGCACCTTCTTGCGGTAGAACGAGTCGCTGTCGGTCGGGGCGTTGCCGCCGGGGATTTTGAACAGGCGGAACCCGAACGCGTCGTTCGCGTCGTCGACCATCCGGTCGAAGGTGTCGCCGGTGCCGGTGCCGTAGAGGACGAGGCGGTCCTTCCGCTCGGGCCACACCCCGAGCCAGTCGGCCGGCACCGCCGTCACGCGGCCGATCATGTCCATGTTGAGCATCCCCACCGTCGAGGCGAGCGGGAACGGCGGCTCCTTGCAGTAGTGGATGGAGCCGTGCAGCCCCCGCTCCTCGGCCGAGAAGGCGACGAACACCAGCCGCCGGCCCCGCCGCTCCTTCATGGCCCCGAACCGGCGGGCGAGTTCGAGCAGGCCGGCGGTGCCCGAGCCGTTGTCGTCGGCCCCGAAGTGGACCTTGCCCCCGGCCGCCGACCCGCCGAGGCTGCCGAACGTGCCGTACCCGAGGTGGTCGTAGTGGGCCCCGATCACCACCGTCTCGTTCGCCAGCGGGCCGGCCCCGTCTAGCACGCCGACCACGTTCTTCACCGCCTGTTCGGTCCGCGTCACCGTCACCTCGCCGTCGGCGGCCCACCCGCCGAGGTCGAACGACCCGGGCTTCAGGTCCTTGTCGGCGGCGGCCTCCAGGTCGGCGAGGGCGGGCTTGCCGGCGGCCGCGAGCAGCTTGTCGACGGCCTCCCGCTTGACGTGGAAGACGGGGAACGCGGCCGGCGTCGTGCCGGAGGCGTGGGCGGCGAACGCGAACAGGTCGTCCTTCATCCCGGCCCCGGCCCGGTCGCTGACGAACAGCACCCCGGCGGCCTTTTGGGCGGCCGCGTTCTCGATCTTCGCCTGGAGCGCGGCGAACGGGCTGTCCTCCCCCTCGGGGACGGTCGTGTCGAACCGCGTCTTGCCGTTCTGGTCCGCCCGCGGCGTCTTGCGGACGACCACCACCACCTTGCCCGCCGCGTCGAGCCCGGCGTAGTCGTCGAAGTTCAGCTTGGGGGCGGTGATGCCGTGGCCGACGAACGCCAGCCCGCCGCCCATCTTCCCGGTGCGGCTGAACCCCATCGGGGACGCGGCGTCGGGCACCCCCAGTTCCACCTTCTCGCCCTTCGGGCCGGCGAACGCCAGGGCGTTCGGCTTGCCGAGCTTGGCCCCCATCGGGATCGTGAACGGCTGGAAGTACGCCCCCAGGGGGGACGGGGTGGGCGTGCCCGTGAGGACGTACCCCCCGACCGCGATCGTGAACGGTGGCAAGTACGCCCCGTCCTTGAAGGCCGGCCTGAGGCCGGCGTCGCGGAATGTGCGGGCGATGTGGTCGGCCGCCTTCTCGATCCCCTTGGTCTCCACCCCGCGGCCCTCGCACTCGGGGCCGGCGAGGAAGAAGAGGTCCCGGCGGATCGGGTCGGCCTCCTGCGGGCGGGCGGTGGC
>JANPKP010000415.1:0-1551 GCA_031426095.1 Gemmataceae bacterium | reverse complement strand
CGAGCCGGGAGCGTGAGCGACCGGAGTTCTTCCGAGCGACCGGAAGTGTGCGACTCCAGGATGTGCGAATGCTCCAGTCGCTCACGCTCCCGGCTCGCTCCGTATCGACGCGGAGAATACGCCATGCCCGGTGCCCACGCCCGCCGCGATTTCCTCCGCCACGCCGCCGCCGCGGCCGGCCTTCTCGCCGGCGGCGTGGGGCGCTCGCAGCCGCCGGCGAACCACTCCCCGGCCGCCCTCGACACCCCCACGGTCGGCGTCCGCCACCCCACCCCCGACCAGCTCGCCCGCGCGAAAACGATCCTGGCCCGCCCGAAAGGGGGTGCCACGCTCCTGGAGCAGATATAAGCCGGGCGGACGGTCCGGCAGGCCGACTGGCCGGACGCCCTCCCCCTGCCCGTCCAGGCAGTGAGGATCGGCGACGTGGCGCTCGGCGGCCTACCGTGCGAAGTGTTCGTGGAGACCGGGCTGGCGATCAAGGCACGCAGCCCGTTCAAGCCGAGCACCCTCGTCTCACTCAACAACGGCTGCTACGGGTATGTGCCGACGCCCGAGCAGTACGACCTCGGCGGGTACGAGACGTGGCTAGGCACCAGCCGGTTCGAAAAGCACGCCTCGACCAAGCTCCTCGACCACCTGCTGGGCCTGGTCACCGGCCTGAAGTGAGGCCGGGGCGTGATGCCACTTACGTCGAATCCACCGATTCTGGTCGCGGCGATTGACGTAACGCAACCCCTAATTCCAGAGCCACCCGGTAACGACCGGTGTCGCGACTGGGGATTGGTTTGTAGCGATCAAGACGGCCAACTTTACCGCACGTTTTAGGGGTGGTTTCCACAACTCGATGGTGAATCAACTGTTGCGGTAAAACGAAGCGCCCCGGGGTGGTAAAATGCGGTAACGTTCCTGTGTTGGCTGAAACGGGCCGAATGACGTAATTCGCCGCCGTCGCGTCATTCTTTGCCCGGTAGGGGGTCGTCGTCCAGGTTTTGCCACTCCTTCAGGAAGCGGGTCAGGTCGGTCACGTCGCAGACGGTCATCACATTCTCCAACCCCTCCGGCATGAGGGACACGCCCGAGGAGCGGAGCTCCTCCACCTCGGCCCGTAGAACCGTCTCGACCTGCCCGATCTCCCGCTTCAGGGTAAGGCCGCCGACGGTCTCGGCGGCGATCACGCCGGTGAGGGTCCGCCCGTCCGCCTTCCGCACCGCTTAGGCTACGAAGTTGCCGTCGATCGCGGTGTTGGGTTGAGGACATCGGTCAGGATCGCCTCCGGGATCTTGTCCCGCAAGTCGCTCACGTCCGGGCCGACCGCCGTGCCGACGCCGCCGACCGCGTGGCAGGCGGCGCACGCCCTGCGGAACACTTGCTTCCCGCGGGCCGCGTCGCCCGGAGTGGTCAGGGCCGGGCGTTAGTGCAGGCTCGATCCTGACGATTTGCGAATCCGTGCGGGGTCGTATCCTGCCCGGATGAACAAGGCACGAACCTTTGTCCGCCCCCTCACGGCCACCGAGCGACACGCCCTGGAGCAGGGCCGGAAGTCGGCCGATG
>JANPKP010000414.1:0-4594 GCA_031426095.1 Gemmataceae bacterium | reverse complement strand
GGGCAGTGATCGTTTCGCTGCTGACCTCCGAATCGTTTCTCTACCGCAAGGCTCAAAGGACGACCCCATGACGACTCGACGCGACTTTATCCGGTCCGCCGCGGGGGCCGGGGCACTGGCACTGGTGCAGTCCGCAGTAGTGGCCAAACCGACCACCGGCAAGCCGCCGATGCGCTTCATCTTCCTGCACCGTGGGAACGGCCTTTACCCCAAGATGATGGTCCCGCCGTCGTTCGGTAAGGCGGACGCCGACGCCGACGCGCGGAAGGAATCGATGTCCGTCGACTTACGCAAGCACGACCTTCCCGAATGGATGGGCCCGCTGGCGGCCCACGTGGGCAGCCTGACGCTGCTCCAGGGGTTGTCCGGCAAGATGTGTACGACAGGCCATCACACCTGGTGTTCATCCCTCGGCGTGTACAAGGCTAACGAGCGCGTCAGTTCCATTAAGTGGGCAACGGTCGATTTCGAACTGGCGAAGCTCTTCCCCTCGCCCATGGACCACATTGAACTCGCCTGCTTCCCCCTCGGCGGCGGCAACGCCCGCGGCAGCCTCAACGGCATCGCCACCGGCTTCTCAGCCCGCGGTCCGCAGCAGCCCAACTACGCCTTCGGTTCACCGAAGGGTGCCCTGAAGGAGCTTTTCAAATTCGTATCGAACGACCCGCACGACAAGATCCAAACGCAGTTGGCCCGTCAACTGCTCGACTTCCGGGCTAGGGACGAAGCGAAGACGGCGGAGTTCCTTCACGGCGGCGAGAGAGCTAAGATCGGCGGGTATGCCGACTCCCTCGAAGCCGTCCGAGAGCGGGATCGGAAAATCGACGCCATGGGCGACACCATCCGCAAACACGTCCCGAAGCTGGACGCCAAGTACCTCGCAGACGACCTCACCACCGTCAACCGTCAGCGCGGCCACGTCGAGGTGCTCCTCGCCGCGTTGATCTCCGGCTTGACGAACGTCGTCGCCTTCACCGTCGACGAACTCGGCCACGAGTACACCGGGCTGCCCGGGCTCGAAGGGGAGAAGGTGAACCTCCACGACGTGGGTCACGGCAAGTCGATCGGTGGCCTCACGGCCGACGAAATCCGCGTGCGCCACCAGCGCCACCACATGACGCTGCTCGACACCATCGCCTCACGGCTGAAGAAAGTGCCCGACGGCGACGGCACAATGTTCGATAACACCATGATCTTCTACTTCCCGGACAACGGCGAAACCCACCACTCGCAGGGGACCGAGTACCCGTTCATCGTGCTGTCCGGCGCGAACGCGAAACTGAACGTCCGCGGCCGGTACATTCGGTTGCCGAACTACGGGGCCCCCGGCCACAAGACGCTCGGCAACTGGTATACCACGCTGTTGAACGCCCACGGCAACCCGGTCAAGCACTACGGCGACCTCGACCCCGGGCTGGCGCGGTTCGGCATCGACCAGACTGGGGCGATCAAAGAGTTCCTGGCCTGACGCCGCTCGGCCGGGCGGCTCGGCGTGAACTGATCGAGACTCGATAGTCGAGATCGGGCGTGTCGCGAACGGATTCGGCGGAACTCGGGGCCAACCTCCCGTGGCCATGAAGCAGGGCCATCATCGCAGTTAAAATCTCCGCAGCCCATATGGTTTCATCCGAGGAGATTAACGTGCTACGTTCCGAGTCGCGAAGGAATGGCTTCACGCTGATCGAGTTGTTGGTCGTGATCGCCATCGTCGCGATCCTGATTGGGTTGCTGCTGCCGGCCGTCCAGAAGGTGCGCTCGGCCGCCGCGCGGCTGAGGTGCCAGAACAACATGAAGCAACTCGCCCTCGGCCTCCACAACCACCATGACGCCCACCAGAAGCTACCCGCCGGCGTGACGGTTGTTGACGGCTCGCGGACGACGAATGCGACCAACGCACGGGCACCGTGGCAGGTTCAGATTCTCCCGTACATCGAGCAGGAGGCGATCTACAACCAGTTCGATCAGAACGCGGAGTTTTTGCACCTGTACAAGTGGACGACCAAAACCACGCCGAACCTCCCCATGTCGGTAGAGAGGAATGTCCGGTTTGAGTGCCCGTCCGATTCGAACTCGACATCGGCGAACGCCAACAATAATTATTTCGGCGTCCAAGGCGGCTGCGGGACCGTGCCTGCGGACACGGCCGGGTCGCCCACCGCCGAGGGGTGCGCGATGGGTCAGGCCTTTTACGGGCGAATCATCAGCACGAATGGGGCTCTGTATGTGAATTCGAAGACCAAGTTCACTGACATTACGGACGGCACGACCAACACCTTCCTGATTGGTGAAACGAAGTACATGCAGTTGAAGCCGCCGACCACCAACTACACGACTTGGGCGGGGTCGTTCCGTGCGGAGTACGATACCGCCCAAAATTGGGACCGGTCCCTCCCGATGAGTCTGGCGGTGACAGCCAAACCGTTGAACGCGATCACCCTCAACGCGGCCGCAAGCTCCCACATGATCGACAAAGGGTACATGACTAGCTACTTCGGCAGTAATCACGACGGCGGGGCGAACTTCGCCCTGTGCGACGGCTCAGTGCGATTCGTGACGGACTCGATCCCGCTGGACATCTACCGCGCCGGTGGTCGGATTTCCGACGGGCCACCGATCGGAGGAATGGACCAATGATTCGCATATTCGCGCTTGCGGTTAGCCTCATGGCGTCGGTTGGGTGCAGCCGGACACACCACCCACTCTCCGGGACGGTCACGTTCGACGACAAGCCCGTTCCCACGGGTGAGATCCTCCTGACTCCGGACACCGGCAGGGGTAACAGGGCACCTTCGGTGGTGGTCGAGATTAGTCACGGGAAGTACAGCACCCCGCCTGAGCGCGGACAATGGGGCGGGGCGTACAAAGCGGTGCTGTCGGGGTTCACTCCCGGCGGCAAGAAGACGCTGTTCTACAACCACGAGGTGGAGATCGACTTGCCTGTGGGGGCCAGCACCTATGACTTCGTGGTTCCCGCCTCGGCGGCCTCTAAATAACTCTCTGAATTGGTCACCTTGCCGCATTGCCGCTTGGGCAGGCAGATTACCTTGATCTATTTCCACTCTGTCAAAAGTTCCATCATGACCATCGCATAGTCTGCCCGGTTGAACCGGTTCCGGGTTCTCGTTGGAATGCCCCTGTCCGCTGGCTTCTGGCTGTGGTATGCCTGAGGTCCTGTCGGTCCTGCGCTGGAGACGAGTGTAAATAACCCAGCGGACTCCCACGACCTGGCTCGCTTCCTCCACGCCCAAGACGGCGTTTACGAGCAGGCCCTCGCCGAGATCACCGCCGGCCGCAAGCGGACGCACTGGATGTGGTTCGTCTTCCCCCAGCTCGCCGGGCTCGGGTTCAGCTCCACGGCCCAGCGGTACGCGATCGGCGGTCCCGACGAGGCGAAAGCCTATCTGGCCCACCCGGTCCTCGGAACCCGGCTCGTGGCGTGTGCAGGAGCGGCCCTCGGCGTCGAGGGCAGGACGGCTGCCGAGGTGTTCGGCTCGCCGGACGATCTTAAGCTGCGGTCGTCCGCCACCCTCTTCGCGGCCGCGTTGCCGAAGGGATCGGTGTTCGAGCTGCTGCTGGACAAGTACTACCGCGACGAGCGGGACGGCAGGACGCTGCGGCTTCTCGGCACATGCGCCTGACGCCGCGGCGACCGGCCGTCTCCCCGCGGACAAATGTCCCGAACGTTCCCTCCCGCACCCATTCGCCACGGCCGAGCGAGGGTACCTGCGGGCCACCGACCGCACGCCGTTCGTACGCGGCAGACTCAGGCGAGAGGATTTGTACGGCGGCGATGCGCCTCACCCTGGGGGCGTTCATTCGTCAGAGTCACCTGATCGCGGCTTCAGGGTGACCCAGTGTGGCGGAGGACGAAGCCCACCCCCGATAACGCCAGCAAGGGGACGGGACGACGATCACGAACCCGGTTCGCACCCGAGCCTTGGACATCAAACTGTACGACGAGTAGGGCCGGCCCCCCCGAATAAGTCCGAAAGGTGAAGGCCACGGGAGTCCCAGGGGGGACCCTAGATCGCGTTCGCTGGTGCCACCATAGCTTGGGCTGCCATTTGCCACGACTGGGCTTCAGCGTATCAGGACTTCGACATGGCCGCCGACACTCTCAACCCACTCTGCGTCAACTTCGAAACGAAAGTCGCTTAGTGTTCGACTTCAAGCCGCCACCTCTCGCGCATACTCTTCCCCCTCGGAGAGTGAATTTCTGCTGCACTAAATTCTGCACTTAACGGGGTGGGAAACGTGCCAAAAGTGGTTCTTGTGCGATGTGTGCGATGATAAAAGCTCCTTACCCGGCAGCACTTTACGTCTCGGCGATGTCCAGGCCCAGAAGTTCGCCGTCCCTGCGTGATAGGAGGCACGTTCAGGATTCTGTGCCACGACACAGAACCGGCCGCTCCCGCGACGAGAACAGATGCACGGTATCTGCACGGTAAACCGTACTAGTGCAGGCTCGATCCTGACGATTTGCGAATCCGTGCGGGGTCGTATCCTGCCCGGATGAACAAGGCACGAACCTTTGTCCGCCCCCTCACGGCCACCGAGCGACACGCCCTGGAGCAGGGCCGGAAGTCGGCCGATG
>JANPKP010000413.1:0-15081 GCA_031426095.1 Gemmataceae bacterium | reverse complement strand
ACGGTTGGTGGAGTTGAAGCTCGACCCCGACCTACTGCGTGCCTTGTGGGACGGGTCCGATCTGCCCTTCCCGACGAAGGGCAGAAGTACACAGGGTTCGCTACCTGCCGGTCAGTAGATGCGAACGGCGCGAGGCTTTACGGCTCGGGTGGCGGGCAGTCGGTCCCGCTGGTCGATCGTGCTGCTTGTGACGCGATGAGGGCCGTGTTGCCGTCACCGAGCGAATACCTCGGCCGTGCGCTGATGCAGGTTTGGGTTCGTACTGGTGCCGTCGGGGTGGAACTTTACGGCGCGTATTGGGTCTTGCTCGGTGACTTGAGGGCCGATCCCGCCGACCGCCGGGGTACACGGGTCGATGTGCGGCCGGTCCCGTCCGAGTACGATTACTTCCGTTGAAACGCGACTCGATCCCCCAACCGAACCGCTCATGCCCCCACCCGCCGTTCTCCTGAGTGCTTCCCCGCAGGCCCCGGCCGACGACCTCCGGCGGCTCCTCACTGCCGGCGGGTTCGCGGTGGCGGATCACCTGCTCGGGGCCGCACCGCCGGTCGATTTCGCGCCGGTCGTGGCCGCCGTGGTCGAGACGGGGGAGCGGATCGACGCGGCGGCCGCCCAGACGCGGCGGTGGCGGGCCGAGTTGGCGGACGGGCACGTTCCGGTGCTGTGGGTGCTGCCGTTCGCGTCACACGAGTTAACCGTGCGGGCACTCGGGGCCGGGGCCGACGCGGTCCTCGCCCGGCCGGTCGATGCCGGGGTGTTCGAGGCCCAGGTGCGGGCGATGGCCCGGGCCCGCTCGGCGTTCGCACGCCAGGCCGTGAAGGCGGCCGAGGCCCGCCTGCTCGGCGACCAGTTGCAGAAGGCCTACGGCCAACTCGACCGCGAGTTGGAGATGGCCCGGCGGGTTCACCGCGCGTTCCTGCCGCAATCGTTCCCCCGGGCGGGGGCGGCCCGGTTCGCCGTCTGTTACCGGCCCCGGAGCCGGGTCGGCGGCGACTTCTACGACGTGCAGCGGCTGGACGAGGACCACGTCGGGTTCGCCCTCGCCGACGTGACCGCCCACGGCTCCGCGGCCGGCAGCCTCCTCGGCGTGTTCGTCAAGCGATCGCTGGTGGCGAAGGACGTCACCGATACCGGCTACCGGCTCCTCCCGCCGGACGAAGTCTTGGGCCGGGTGAACCGCGAACTCCTCGGGTTGAACCTGGACGACCCGCCGCTGGTGGCCCTGCTGTACGGCCGGGTGAACGTCCGCAGCGGGGCGGTGGCGTTCGCCCGGGCCGGGCTGCCGCCGCCGCTGCTGGTCCCCGCGGCCGGCGACCCCGAGCCGTGGCACGCGCCGGGGCCGATGCTCGGGGCGTTCGACGCCACCTTCGGCGTCGGGCACGGCACCCTCGCCCCCGGCGACCGCCTCCTTTTAGGCACCGACGGCACCCGCCCGGAAGCCGAGCCCGGGGCGATGCTGCAAGTGGCACTCGGCCACCGCCACCTCGCGGGGCAGGCGTTCGTGGACGCCGTCGCCCGCGACCTGATCGTACGGGTGGGCCGGCCGGACGACTTCACGCTCCTGTGTGTGGAAATGACGGCCGACCCCGCGTAGCCGCCGGCCGGGCGGGTTCCTACACTAACCCGTCTCACCGTTCGCACCGGAGCGTTTCGCCATGAAGAAGGGCATTCACCCCAACTACCGGCCCGTGGTGTTCCAGGACGCCGCCGCCAACTTCTCGTTCCTCACCTCGTCCACCGTCCACACGGACTCGACGGTCAAGTGGGAGGACGGGAACGAGTACCCGCTGTACAAGCTCGACATCTCGAGCGCCAGCCACCCGTTCTTCACCGGCAAGCTGAAGCTGCTCGACACCACCGGGCGGGTGCAGAAGTTCAAGCAGAAGTACCAGAACAGCGCCTACGGCCAGCGGAAGGGCGGCGACGCCCCGAAGGCCGACGGGGCCGCGGGCGGCGAGGCCAAGTAGTTCCGCCGAAGCCCACCCGTGCTCGCGGGTGGGCTTTTTCGCGCGCCGCGTTCGCCCCTTCCCCGCCCCGCCGGCCCCGGGTGACCCGCCATGTGGCCCCTTATGGAACAGAAGCTGGCGCACTTCCGCGAGTTGGAGGCCCAACTCGCTGACCCGGCCGTGGCCGTCGACCACGCCCGGTTCACCGCCGCCGCCAAGGAACACGGCCGGCTGGCCAAGCTCGTCAAGCCGTACCTCGACTTCCGACGACTCGACGAGTCGGTGGCCGAGGCCGCGGCCTGGGCGGCCGACCCGAACCCGGAAATGCGGGCCGTCGGCGAGGAGGAGTTGGCCGCCCTCGGGCCCCGGCACGAGGCCCTCAAGGAGTGGCTGGAGAACCAACTTCTCGTCGACCCGAGCGAAGACTTCGACCGCATCATCGTGGAAATCCGGGCCGGCGAGGGCGGCGACGAGGCGGCCCTGTTCGCAGGCGACCTGTACGAGATGTACGCCCGGTACGCCCGCACCAAGGGCTGGACGATCGACGAGATCGACGCCAACCCGGGGGAGGCCGGGGGGTACAAGGAGGTCACGTTCGGCGTCAAGGGCGAGGAGGTGTACCAGCACCTCCGGTACGAGAGCGGCGGTCACCGCGTCCAGCGGGTGCCGGCGACCGAGACGCAGGGGCGGATTCACACCTCGCTCGCCACCGTGGCCGTCCTGCCCGAGCCGGACGAGGTGCAGGTCGAGATCAACCCGCAGGACATCGAGTGGGAGCGAATGCGGGCCGGCGGGGCCGGCGGGCAGAAGGTGAACAAGACCGAGAGCGCCGTCCGCATTTGGTACCGCAAGGGCACGCCGGACGAGATGGAAGTGAAGTGCCAGGACGAGCGGAGCCAGCACAAGAATTACGACCGGGCCATGCGGGTGCTGCGGACCCGCATCTTCGAGAAACAGCAGGAGAAGCTGCGGCAGGGGCGGGCCGACCTGCGGAAGAACCAGGTCGGCTCGGGCGAGCGGGGGGCGAAGGTCCGCACCTACCACTTCAAGGAGAACCGGGCGACCGACCACCGCATCGGCGTGACCGTCCACCGGCTCGACGCCATCATGCTCGGCGACCTCGACTTGCTCGTCGGGCCGATGCGGGCGCACGTCCGCCAGGAGCGGCTGGCGGCGGTGAAGTGACCGGCTCGAACCGAACGGGTCCGCATGGCTGCCGATCGGGACCAATTCCTGGCTGAACTTCGCGCCCAATTCCCGGACGTGGTCGGGCAGTTCCGGGCGGACGAGGTCGGGCTTTTGCACTGCGAGATGGCGGCGTTCCGCCGGGCGACCGAGGCGGCGATGGATCGGGGGGCGGCCTGGCTGGCCGAGCGCCACTTCCGCTTCCTCGAACGGATGCTCGGCGAAGCGGGCCCGGCGCTGAGCAACGCGATTGAGGTGTCGTACCTGGAAGACCTCGCATTAGGCGACGTGACGCCCGAGCGGGTCCAGACCGTCAAGGAACGTATGCCCCGGCCGTTGCGGGATTTGATGGCCCGGTCCTCGGATCGTTGGCGATAACACCGGCCGCCTCCGCCCGCCGCCGGCCCGGATCAAGGACGAACCCATGCCCCCGCCCGACCCCGCCCCGCCGCCCGCCGTCTGGACCATCCAGAAGCTCCTGACGTGGACGACCGACTTCCTCCGCGGCAAGGGCGTCGAGGCGGCCCGGCTCGAAAGCCACGTCCTTCTCGCCCACGTCCTCAAGTGCCCCCGGATCGAACTCGTGGCCCGCTCCGACGAGGGCGTGTCGGACGCCGAACGCTCCAGCTTCCGCGAACTCATCAAGCGCCGCGTCGACGGCTGGCCGGTCGCCTACCTCACGGGGGTGAAGGAGTTCTACCTCCTCCCGTTCGAGGTGTCGCCGGCCGTCCTCGTCCCCCGCCCGGACACGGAAACGCTCGTTCTGGAGGCGTTGAAGCTCCTCAAGCCGCGGGCCGCGCCGGCGGTCCTCGACCTGGGCACGGGGTCGGGGTGCGTCGCCGTGAGCGTCGCCCACCAGCACAAGACCGCCCGGGTGACGGCCGTCGATATCTCACCCGACGCCCTCGAAGTCGCCCGCCGCAACGCCGCCAGGCACAACGTGGCCGACCGCCTCACCTTCCTCGGCGGCGACCTGTTCGGCCCGCTCCCGGCCGGCGGCACCTTCGACGTGGTCGTGAGCAACCCGCCCTACGTCACGCCGGCGGAACTCGAGGGGCTCGACCCGTGCGTCCGCGACCACGAGCCGCGGCTGGCCCTCGACGGCGGGCCCGACGGGCTGGCGTTCTACCGCCGCATCGCCGCCGGCGTGGGGCCGTTCCTGAAGCCGGGCGGGTCGGTGCTGGTCGAGATCGGCAACACCCAGGCGGACGCGGTGCGAAGCCTGTTCGCGGCCCAGGGGTACGAGGCCGGCCCGGCGATCAAGGACATGGCCGGCCAACCGCGGGTGGTGGTGGCCCGGAAGGCATGAGCGTTACCTGTTTCTCCCGCTTTTTTCGCTCGTGTTGAGTGCATACCACCGCCCGGTAAGGGGATGCGCTTCCCCTGGTAAAGGTTGCGGTAGGGCCGGAGAAATCGCGTCGGATTGCTTGACTCGCGTCACTTTTGCAGGATGAGCTTGCCCCGCCGGGTGATCCGCAGGCGGTAACGTACCCCTTCCAATTCGATCCACACTTCCCGCCGGTCGCCGAACAGTTCGCTAGCCGCCAGCACCCTGTCCGCCGCCCCCGGCCCCGGGGAACTTTCGCCCCCCTCATCGGTCCGGTGCTCGTCATCCTGAGACATTGTCGCCACTCCCGGGCCGGCGATTCGCGGTGTGGGCCGATACCGCAGCAGATTAGAGCGATCTTTTTCGCCGTGGTTGTTGACAGTACATCGTGTGCGGATAGAGTAAAGTCGTCTTGTTGAGATTTTGTCGCAACAAGAGACGCGGTCGAAGCCGGGTTCGGCTTCCACCGCCGGGCACGCTCCGCCAACGTGCGGGACGCGGCCGGCACCCCGGGATTCGTCCCGGCCCCACCGCGGGCTTCGGCCCGCCGCCGGCCGCTCACCTACCGTCGCAACGCGGCTCCGACCCACACCCGTTCGCAACACCCCCGAACCGGAGGGCGGCCCCCATGCGCCGTACGTCCCGCCACGCCTTCACGCTCATCGAACTGCTCGTCGTCATCGCGATCATCGCCGTGCTGATCGGGCTGCTCCTGCCCGCCGTCCAGAAGGTCCGCGGGGCGGCGGCCCGGACGAAGTGCCTGAACAACATGAAGCAGTGGGGGCTGGCCCTGCACGGGTACGAGGGGGCGAACGGGTCGTACCCGTCGCTGGGCGACTACCCGGCGGCGGCGACCGCCGACCGCTGGAGCGTGCAGGCCCGGTTGCTCCCGCACGTCGAGCAGGAGAGCCTCCAACGGCTGATCGACTTCTCGCAGCCGTACGCCACCGTCCCGCACGTCGCGAAGGTGCGGGTCCCGATCCTGCTGTGCCCGAGCGAGGTGAACGACCGGGAGCGGGCGGACGGGGCGATGTCGTACTACCCGCTCAACTACGCGGCCAACGCCGGGACGTGGTTCGTCTTCGACCCGGCGACCGGCCAGGCCGGGGACGGGGCGTTCACCCTCAACTGCGGGGTCAAGGTCGCGGGCATCGTCGATGGGCTGAGCAACACCCTGGGGATGGCCGAGGTGAAGGCGTACACCCCGTACCTGCGGGACGGCGGCAGCCCGGCGGCCGCCGGCACCGCCCCGCCGACCGACCCGGCGGCCGTGGCCGGGTTCGGGGGGAGCTTCAAGACCGACTCCGGGCACACCGAATGGGTCGACGCCCGGACCCACCAGTCCGGGTTCACCGCCACCTTCCCGCCGAACACCCGGGTGCCGTACTCTTCCGGCGGCACGGCCTACGACATCGACTTCAACTCCAGCCGGGAGGGGAAGACCGCCGGGGGGACGGGGAAGGTCACCTACGCGGCCGTGACGGCCCGGAGCCACCACGGGGGCGGGGTGAACGCCCTCCTGATGGACGGCTCGGTCCGCTTCGTGAACGACGGGGTCGCGGCCGGGACGTGGGCCGGCCTCGCCACCCGCGGCGGCGGCGAGGTGCCGGGCGAGTATTAATTCGGACTCGTCGCGCCGGCCTCGGGCTTGTAGCTCACTTAAACCGGTTCGAGGCCGGTGCCACACGACGAGTGCCACATGAGGACACCCCACGTCGCGGACGCCGATTCCTCGGACGCCGCCCCCGCCCCGCGCCGCCGGCCGTTCCACCGGCGGGTCGTCCAACTCCTCCGCCGGCTGCACATGTACGCCGGCCTCCTGATGGTCCCGTGGGTCGTCCTGTACGGAATCACGGGGTTCCTGTTCAACCACCCGAACGCCTTCAGCGACCAGCCGGCCGCGTCGTTCGGCCCGGCGGCGCTGGCCGGGTCGCCGATGGCGTCGCCGCCATCGCCGGCCGAGGTCGCGGCGCGGGTGGTGGGTGCCCTCCAGAAGAGGGCGAAGGACGGCGCGACTTACACGCTGGTGGGGCCGGAGAAGGCGAGGTACACCCGCGAGTTCGCGTTCGCCACGGTGACGGCCGACGGGCAGGAGGTGAGCCTCCTGTTCGACGCGACCGGGGCGGGCGGCACCGTGCGGAGCAAGCCGGCGGCGAAGGCCCCGAAGCCGGCCGAGGAGCGGGCCCCGTTCGCCGTCGGCCGCGGGGCAGCCGGCGGGTCCGCCGGTGCGAAAGGCCCGCGCGGGCCGGGCGGCCCCGCCGGCGGGCGCATGACCGACCACGGGGCCCACGGCGACGACGCCCTGAAGCTCGACGCGCCGCTGCACGAGCGGGTGGCGGCGGCCGCGCCCGGGGTGCTGGCGGCGACCGGCTTCCCGACGGGCGAGGTCAAGGTCACGTCGGTCCCCGACCTCCAATTCCGCATGACGGACGGCACCCGGGAGTGGGTGGTGACGTACAACGCCCAGGCCGGCAGTGTCGCCGGGAAGCCGGCCGACGCGGAACCGGTTGGCGACGGGCTCTCCGCGCGCCGCTTCCTGACGCGGCTGCACCTGGCCCACGGCTACCCGGGCGAGGTGAACGCGAAGTTCGCGTGGGCCGTGGCGGTGGACGCGATGGCCTTCATCATGGTCTTCTGGGGCGCGAGCGGGCTGCTGATGTGGTGGCAGATCAAGGCCACGCGGTGGACCGGAATGGCCGTGCTGGTGCTAAGCGCCGCTGCCGCCGCGTGGGTCGGCGTGGGGATGCACGAGGTGCTGACCGCGGGCGGCCGCGGCGGGTGACCCCTCTCAGTGGGGGTGCTTGTGCCCGTGCCCTTTTCCCCCTTCGACGGCGGCGGCCACCACCAGTTGGGCCTGGTGGATGCCCTTGAGGCCGCCGAGCTCGGCGGCGAGGTGCTGGAGGGTGGCGGCCGGGCCGCGGAGGGCGATCACCTCCATGCACAGGTCGTGGCTCAGGTGGACGTGCATGGCGGCCACCACCGCCTCCGCGTGGGCGTGCTGGACCTCGACGAGCGTGTCGTTGAGCTTCGTCTTGTGGTGGTCGTAGACGAGCGTCAGGCTGGCCGCCACGTCGGCCGCGTCGGCCGCCCAGGCGGCGCTCGTGAGCTTCTCCCGCAACAGTTGGCGGATCGCCTCGCTGCGGGTGGCGAACTTGCCGTCCGCGCAGTGGGCGTCGAACCGCTCTAGCAGGTCGGCTTCCAGCGACACCGAGAACCGCACCAGTTCGGACACGGCCGTTCCTCCCACTTCGAAGCGTTCGCCCCACCCCGTTCTTATCCCGCCGGCCGCCCGCCTTCACGGGGAATTCGTTGGCCGCCTCCCAGGTCTCGCGGTAACACTGATTTCATGTTCGTAACACGAACGACTTCGAGGTGCGCCCCATGCCCGCGACCCGCCCCGCCCCGCGCGGCTTCACGCTCATCGAGTTGCTGGTCGTCATCGCCATCATCGCCGTCCTGATCGGCCTGTTGCTGCCCGCGGTGCAGAAGGTGCGGGCGGCCGCGGCGCGGACGAAGTGCCAGAACAACCTGAAGCAGATCGGCCTCGCCGTCCACAACTACGAGAGCGCGACCGGGGCCTTCCCGACCGGGTACTGGCGGATGACGTGGGCGGCCGACCCCACCAACCCGAAGGGGCACTTCCGCTGGTCGGCCCTGGCCCAGCTCACGCCATACCTCGAACAGACGAACGTCTACCGGGGCCTGACCCTCACCGTGCCCCTGTACGGCGGCGGGGCGGTCCAGCCGGAGGTGGCCCCGTTCCCGGAGAACCGGACGGCGGTCGCGGCCGTGGTGCCGTCGTTCCTCTGCCCGTCGGACCCGGTGCGGGTGATCGTCGCGGGGCGGGGGCCGAGCAACTACGTGGCGTGCAGCGGGGCGAACGCCGACGGCAACGCGCTCACCGGGGACGGCATCTTCTACGGCGTGGACCGCGACGTGTCGCCGAACGCCGGGGTGCGGGTCTCGGGCGTGACGGACGGGACGAGCAACACCGTCGCCTTCTCCGAGAGCCTCCTCGGGGCCGGCGGCACGGCCCCGGCCGGGGCCACCGACGTGCGGCTCTTCTACAAGCAAGTGACCGGCTTGACGCAAGCGAACTGCGACAGCAGCACGACGCTCGTGACCGACCGCGGGGCCCTGTGGGCGGACGGGGCGTACAACTGCGGGCTGTACAACCACGTCCGCCCGCCGAACGACCCGGCGATGGACTGCGTGCAGCACAGCAACCCGGCCTGGAAGGCGGCCCGCAGCCGGCACGGCGGCGGGGTGAACGCCGTACTGGCCGACGGGGGCGTGCGGTTCGTCCGCGACGCCATCCCGGCGGACGCCTGGAAGGCCCTCGGCACCCGGGCCGGCGGCGAGCCGGCCGGCGGCGACTGACCCGGGCGCGTAACACACGTCCCGGCCGGCGGTATCCACGGGTGTCCCCGACGGGCATCACGGGGACGCTTCCGGGAACCCTTCCATGTTCACGATCCGCAAGTCGGCCGACCGCGGCACCACGGCCATCGACTGGCTCGACAGCCGGCACACCTTCTCGTTCGGCGACTACGCCGATCCGGCGCACCACCACTACCGGGCGTTGCGCGTCATCAACGACGACCGCGTCGCCCCCGGCGGCGGGTTCGGCACCCACCCGCACCGGGACATGGAGATCGTCACCCACGTGCTGGCCGGCGGGCTCGAACACCGCGACAGCATGGGCAACGGCGAGGTCATCCGGGCCGGCGAGTGGCAGGCCATGACGGCCGGGACGGGGCTGCTCCACAGCGAGTTCAACCCGTCCGAGGCGGAGCCGGTCCACCTGCTGCAAATCTGGCTCGTGCCCGACCGCCGGGGGCACACGCCGCGGTACGCCCAGCGGGCCTTCCCGGACGCCGAGACCCGCGGCCGGTGGCGGCTGGCGGTGTCGCCCGACGGGGCCGACGGGTCGCTGCCGATCCACCAGGACGCCCGCATCTATTCCGCGAAGCTCGACGCGGGGGACGCGGTGACGCACACGCTGGCGGCCGGCCGCGGGGCGTACCTGCACGTGGCCACGGGGGCGGTGACCGTGAACGGACACCGCCTCGACGCCGGGGACGCCGTCGCCATCGAGGGCGAACCGGTGATCGACGTGCGGGGCGAGGCGGCGGGCGAGGTGCTGCTGTTCGACCTGAAGTAGCGTGCCCGGTGAAGCCCGGCCCGTCGGGGCCGGGGTGGTGGTAGACCCCGAACCACCTCCGGCCCGACGAGATGGGATCGTTACAGACATTTCTCGCCCCGGTGGTGCGATTACGCCGCCGCGGGCATTTTCCATTTCCCACCCGACGTTACGACCGTTACAATCGGGGCGTTCGCCTTCGCGCCCTATCACGTCTCACTTCAGTCTCTCGACTCCGAGGTGGCCATGCGCGACATCTTCGACACCGCCGTCGCCCCCCTGACCGCGACCCCCGACCAGGCCGAGCCGCTCCTGCGGGACTACCTGGAACACCTGCTCACGGCCCTCGACCTGGACCGCGTCCGGGCGTCCGGCGGCCGGGAGCGGGCCCTGGCGTGCTTCGTCGGCGGGGCCGTCGCCCCGCTCGCCGAGCAGTTCGCCCCCCGATTCTCCCACCAGGACTTGTGCGAAATCGCGTTCGGGGAGCTGGAAGACCGGCTCGGGTGGTACGACGAGGACGCGTCCGTCCTCGGGCTGTACGCCGGGGTCGCCCCTGCGACGGGCGGGGACGCCCGCTCGGCCCGCCGGGAGGGGCTGCTGGCCGACCCGTACGGGCGGTACACGGCCCACTGGCGGCGGTGCGCGGAGGTCGGCCGGGCCGACTTCGCCGACTGGTGCGAGCGGCCGGACGAGCACGACTTCGCCCGGGCCGCGTCGCTCGTGGACGGGGCCGCCCTGGCCGTCGGCGACGAGTGGTGAGGTCGCACGGCACCACCCGCGGCCGGCCGCCCGTTCCGGGGGCGCCCGGCCGGGCGTACAACTGACCGACCGGGCGTGGTCGGGGAGCCGCCCCGGCGGGCGTAGGGGCAAGGATGCGCGTGAGCGACCGGGGACGGCGGACGTGGGCCCGGGCGGAGGCGTTGGCCGCCGGGGCGTGGCTGGCGCTGATGGCCGCGACCGTGGCCGCCGCCGACCCCCCGCGCGGCTGGCTGGCCCTCCTGTTCGCCGCGGCGGCCGTGCTGGCCGGGTCGTGGCTCGCCCGCACCGCCCGGGTGCCGGGGCCGCGGTGGGGGCGGGCCGTGGTCCCCCTCGTGCTCCTGCTCGGCCTGCCCGCCGCCCTCCTGGCGAACGTCCCGTCCCTCTCCCGCATGAAGGCCGTCGCCGCCCTCGGCCTCGAAGGCTGGCGGGGGAACGCGGCGACCCGCCCGACGCCCCGCGAACCCGGCGTGCCGCCCCCGCCGCCGTGGCCGGGGCCGTGGGCCGGGCCGGACGCGGTGATCTTCCTCGGCGACTCCCTCACCAGCCGGTGGCGGACCGACGGCCGGGAGGCGTGGGACCGCCACTTCGCCCCCCGCGGGGCGTGCAACCTGGGCGTCGGCGAGGAGCGGGTCGAACACATCCTCTGGCGGGTCGAGAACGGTGCCCTCGACGGCCCCCCGGCGGCCGCCGTGGTCGTCCTCGCCGGCACCAACAACCTCGGCCGCAACACCCCGGACCAGGTCGCCGAGGGCGTGTCCGTCCTTCTCGCCGACGTGCGGGCGAAACAGCCGGCGGCCGCCGTGGTCCTGCTCGCACTGCTCCCCCGGGGCAAGGCGGCTGGTTCACGCGAGCGGGTGTGGGCGGCGGCGGTGAACGCCCGCCTCGCGGCCGACGACCACGGCCCGGGCGTCCGCTACCTCGACGCCGGGGCGGTGCTGCTCGACTCGGACGGCACGCTCTCCGATGCGGTGTCGCCCGACGGCCTCCACCTGTCGGCCGAGGGCTACCGCCGGCTCGGCCCGGAGGTGAACGCCGCGCTCCCGCCGCCGGCGTCGCTGTCGGCGAAGTGACCACTTCCACTTCTCTCCCCGGTGCCTCGATGCCCCGCACCCTCTTCGCCCTCGCCCTCCTTCTGCTCGCCCCCGCGTTCGCGCCCGCCGGGGTCGGCGACCCGCAACTCGGGACCGACGACCCGTGGTACCCCGGCGACCTGTCGTGCTCCACCTTCGAGCGGCTCTTCGCCACGCAGGCGGCCGTTTATAAGCGGGTCACGGGGCGGGACGTGGCGGCCGACGAGGACAAGGTTCTCGCCGCGTGGCTGTGGCGGAACACCCACTACTGGCACGGCGAGGAGGCGGCCCCCGACCTGTGGGGCAAGGGCTACGGCAAGGGGGGCGAGGCGAAGGGCCGCGAGTACTGGGCCGGGCTGTTCGCCCACGGGTACGGGCTGTGCGGCACCACCCACGCCCAGTGGGCCGCCGAAATGGACGTGCTCCTCGGCCGCGGCCGCGGGCGGGCGATGGGGGTGAGCGGGCACAACTCGTTCGAGGCGTTCTTGAAGGGCGGCCCGTACGGCGACGGCAAGTGGGTGCTGTTCGACCACGACCTTTCCACCGTCGTCTACGACCCGACCGGCAAGCGCCTCCTCGGCCTGAAGGAAGTGGCGGCCGACTGGAAGCGGCTGACCGACCGCGGGTTCGCCCCGGCCCGCCAGCACGGGTGGTTGATTTGCGGCCTCCACCCCGGCGACAACCACTGTTACGCCGACTACCGCACGGCCGAGTACCAACCGGGGTACGCCGGCCCGCCGCCGGTCGTCCACCTCCGCCGCGGCGAGACCCTCCGCCGGTACCTCGCCCCCGGGCTGGAAGACGGCAAGACGTTCGCCTTCTGGGGCCGCAACATGAACGCCGCCGGCGTCCCCGGGCCGGAGCGCTCGATCACCTGGGTGAACCAGCCGGACGCCATGTACCAGTCGAAGAAGGGGGCCGGGTCGAAGGCCGGGCAGGCCCGGTTCGCCAACGCCGTGTACACCTACCGCCCGGACTTCGCCACCGCCGACTACAAGGAGGGCGTGGTGTCCGAGGACGACGGCTCGGTGACGTTCGAGTTCACCACCCCGTACGTGATCGCCGCCACCCCGCCGAACGACAAGCCGTGGGGCGTGTACGACGCCGGGTGCAAGAACGGCCTCGTCGTCCGCGGGGCCGGCGATGTCGGCGTGTCGGTGTCGGTCGACCGCGGGGCGACGTGGCACGACGGCGGCAAGCTCGCGGCGTCGCCGGACGTCACCGACGTGGTGAAGGGCTTCCGCCAGTACCGCCTCAAGCTGCACGCCGGGGCGGGGGCGCTGGCCGCGAGCGGGCTGACGGTCACGACCGTGTGCGAGGCGAGCGCGGCGGTGATGCCGCGGCTCAAGGACGGCGGGACGGCGGTCCGCTTCGAGGCGAGCGGGCGGGCCGTGGTTTCGGCCGGCCCCGCCGTCCCGCAGGCGGCCGCCGCGGTGGCGGCCGGCAAGCTCGACACCCCGGCCGTCACCCTCGGGCTGGCCACCCCGCACGGCGAGCCGGTGGGCGAGGTGTACGCCGCCGGCCACGTCCGCTCCGGCACCCCGCCCGACCCGAAGGTGAAGTACCAGGTCGAGGCCAGCACCGACGGCGGCACGACCTGGACGCCGGTGGTCAAGGACTGGGCGGTGGACCGGCGGGGCGACGAGCCGAAGGACTTCTGGTCGCAGAGCTTCGTGTGGGGCAAGGGCGACCTAGCCGGCGGTTTGGTGGCCGGCCCGCCGGCGTCGAACGTGAAGGTGCGGTTCCGCAACAGCGGCGGCAAGGCGTTCGCCCGGGCCGAACTGCACCTGGCGTACACGCTGCCGGCGACCGACCCGACCCGCGTCACGTTCGCCTGGGCCGACGCCGCCGGCGAACACACCGCGACCCACACCTTCGCGGGCAAGCCGGGGGAGGCCCCGTGGGCGGTCCCGACCGGCAAGGGCGTGCGGACGCGGTGGGTCGAGATGACGCCCGAGCCCCGATGACACCCGCCGATCGCGTTTGCGGGCGTGACGGACGTGACGCTTAAACCCGCCAGATCGTGTGCCATGCGGCGGTTTCGCCGTTGCCCGGCACGCGGCGTGCCCTCTGTTGTTTAAGTAGTCGGCTACCGGGTCACTCGCCCTCTCTCGCCCTTCATTGTGACCCCGCCTTCCTCCCGCCAGGCGGCGGCCTTCCCGGGCCGCCGCAATCATCCATTCTCCGCCCGAAAGGTAGGCCTATGTTCTCTCCCCGTCACGGCAGGCCGCCCGGCCCGCCCCGCGCGTTCACCTTGATCGAACTGCTGGTCGTCATCGCCATCATCGCGATTCTCATCGGCCTGCTGCTACCCGCCGTGCAGAAGGTCCGCGAGGCGGCCGCCCGGACGACGTGCTCGAACAAAATGAAGCAAATCGCCCTGGCCATGCACACCGCCCACGACTCCCTCACGTATTTCCCGTCGGGGGCGCTCGTCCCCGGGGCCACGGTCAGCGGCCAGGGCTGCCCGAAGCAGTCCGACGTGGACACGAACAACCGGGCCCCGTGGAGCGTGACGGTCCTGCCGTACATCGAGCAGGGTGCGCTGTACGCGACGTTCAACCTGGACGGGCTGTTCGACATCAACAACCAGACCGTGAGCCGGGCCGACGCCAAGAACAAAGTCGCCCAGGTCGTCCCGATGCCATCGTACCAGTGCCCGTCGGACCCGCGGGCGGCCGGGTCGAACCGGAGCAACTACCTGGCGGTGGCCGGCGGCGGCCCCGCCGACGCCTGCCCGTGCAAGGGGGTGAGCAGCTCCAACTTCATCATGTACACGAACGGCATCACCTACCTGAACTCGCGGACCAAGATCACCGACGTCACCGACGGCAGCTCGAACACTTACCTGCTGGCCGAGAGCAAGTACCAGGTGGCCGACCGGGCGGGCAAGGAGAGTCTGTGGTCGGGGGGCATCTACCTGCAAGAGAACTACCGGTACTACATCAGTATGGCCGGGGCGGTGGAGGGGATCAACAAGCCGTACCTGGCGGCCGGCGACTACACCGGGGCGACCCAGCGGACCGACGAGCCGGTGATCGGGCGGACGTTCGGCAGCTTCCACACCGGGGGGTGCAACGTGGCGTTCGCCGACGGGAGCATCCGGTTCATGCCCAACACCCTCGACCTGGCGACCCACCAGACCCTCGCCACCATCTCGGACGGGCTGCCCGTCGGGGGTGCCCCGTGAGGCACCTCACCTGGGCGGCGGTGGCGGCAGTGTCGGCCGGGCTGGCCGGGTGCGGGGGCGGGGACATCCCGTTCAGCGGCACCGTGACCTACGACGGCCGCCCGCTCAAGGAGGGGGCGGTGGCTTTCCAGGCCGACCCGGCGGCTGGGACGACCGGCCCGGGGGCGGTGGTGGAGGTCAAGGACGGGGCGTTCGCCGCGACCGGCGAGAAGATGCTCAAGCCCGGCACCTACGCCGTCCTCGTTTCGCCACCGTCGTACCCGTCGGGGACCGACCCGAAGGCGGTCGTCGACTTCCCGATCTACCGGACGACGGCCGAGGTTAATGCAGGCTCGATCCTGACGATTTGCGAATCCGTGCGGGGTCGTATCCTGCCCGGATGAACAAGGCACGAACCTTTGTCCGCCCCCTCACGGCCACCGAGCGACACGCCCTGGAGCAGGGCCGGAAGTCGGCCGATG
>JANPKP010000412.1:0-6545 GCA_031426095.1 Gemmataceae bacterium | reverse complement strand
TGGTGCGGGGCCGCCCGCCCGGATAGACCGGCAGGTGTGGCTCGATCAAGGCCCACTGGGGGTCGGTAATGTCGCTCGGGTAAGATCGGCTTCTCATGGGCCATTTTAGGCCCCCAGGCCTCTTATGGGACAGTCACTAAGAGTCCGCCCCCGCCCCCCGGGCCACCGCACCATGAACCTGCTCGCGCGCGAGATCGTCGCCTGGGTCAACGACCACCTCGGGGCCGCCGCCGGCGGGGTCGCCGTGTTCCTGTTCGCGGTCGGCGTGCTGTGGGTCCGCTTCCGCCGGGGCGGCGTCGGCGAACTGGCCCGCGGGGCGTCGTGGTCGAAGCTCCGGCGGAGCTTCGTGCTGGCTTGCCGGAGCCTCTGGCTGCACAAGCTGCGGTCGTTCCTCTCCGTGCTCGGCATCATCATCGGCACCAGCGCCGTCATCGCCCTCATGGCCTTCGGCAAGGGGAGCATGCAGGACGCCCTGGACGACATCAAGCGGCAGGGGGCCACGAACATCATCGTCCGCAGCGTCAAGCCGCCGGACGACGCGGCGAGTTCGAACCGCTCGTTCGTGACCGGGTACGGGTTGGTGCAGCGCGACCTGGAGCGGTTCTCAACGTTCGGCGAGGCCGTGTCGCGGACGGTGCCCTTGCGGGTGTTCACCACGGAGGTCCGGTACCTGGAGCGGTCGTACAGCGGGCGGGTGGTGGCCACCACCCCGGAGTACACGGAGGTGAACAAGCTGGAGCTCTCCCGCGGGCGGTTCGTGAACGCCGACGACGACCGGGAGATGCAGAACGTCTGCGTGCTGGGGGCCGAGGTCGCCGACCGCCTCTTCCCGTTCGGCGACCCGCTCGGCGAGACGGTCGGGATGAAGGGGCACTTCTTCAAGGTGGTGGGGGTCGTGAAGGACCGGATGCCGACCGGCGGGAGCGGCGGGAGCCAGGCGGGCGAGGTCTACAACAAGGACGTGTACATCCCGTTCCGGACCAGCCGCAAGCGGTTCGGCGACATCATCTACACCCGGTCGTCCGGCTCCCGCAGCGCCGAGCGGGTGGACGTGAGCCAGGTGACGCTCACGGTGGCCGCCGAGGTGGACAGCGCCGACGGGCGGGCGACCGTGCAGGCCGTCGGGAACGAGATCAAGGCGATGCTCGAGCAGGAGCACCCGCGGAAGGACTGGGCCGTCACGGTCCCGCTCGACCGGCTCGAAGAAGCGGAGCGGTCGCAGGAGCGGTTCACGATGCTCATGGCGATGATCGCCTCGATCTCGCTCGTGGTGGGCGGCATCGGCATCATGAACATCATGCTCGCCACCGTGACGGAGCGGACCCGGGAGATCGGCATCCGCCGGGCGCTGGGGGCGAAGCGGAAGGACATTACGCTGCAATTCCTGGTCGAAGCCGTGGTGCAGACGACGGTCGGCGGGCTGGCCGGCGTCGTCCTCGGGCTCGGGATGGTGTTCGTTGTGCCGGTGGCGTGGCGGCTGGTGAGCGGGGCGTCGCTGCCGGCCGTGGTCCACGTCCCGATCATCTTCATCGCGCTCGGGTTCGCCGTGTTCGTGGGGGTGGCGTTCGGCCTCTACCCGGCGTGGCGTGCGTCCAAGCTCGACCCGATCGAGGCGCTGCGGCACGACTGACGGGAGTGTGTGCGGTGGGGCGGAGCAGACGAGAGAAGCGAAGGATCACCGTCAAGGGCGTGGGGTACCGCTGGGTACTGTCACCCGATGACGGGTATATGGCGGTGATCGTCTGGCTACTCGACCGCCCAGCCCAACGCCTCCACGCCTACTTCAAATACCAGGACGTATTGGTGTCGGTTGGGCCGGGTGTGTGGCAGTTAGCTGGTCAAAGGCGGGCAGTCACGCCCCGTACCGTGCGGGCGCTAGTATTGGAAGGGCTCGGACGCGGTTGGCAGCCGTCCGCCCGCTCGCCGACCGAGTTTCGCATCGCCAACGCGGACGATGTGGTCCCGTTGGACGCGGGTCGCGCTTCGTAATCGGATAAGCAAGCTCTGAGCCGCCATTCCGCACAAACTTCACCGCCGCTCCCGTTTTACCGGAGGGGGTGGGAGCGGTAACGCGGATACGTCGGCCCCGTCAACACTTCGGGCAGAACACACCATTTAAAAGCGGGAGAATCCGGGGGCACTTGGACGCCAACCCGGGCGTGCGCCGGCCTCGGTGCCGCCTACCGTGCGCCCTTTCGACCCCGCCAACCCGCGCCCGCCGGACGACCCGCCGCCCTTCGCCGACCGGGCACCGTTGCCCCTGCGGACGGGTCTTCGGGGGCGCGGCCCCCCTTCGGCAACTTCTACTCAAGTCCGACCACAAGGCCGGCGTCCGCGACAGATGATGGTGGCAGACACTCTCGCGGCTGGGGGCGTCCTGACGGTCGTCCCGCCCCCCGCCGCACCCGTGAGGTCCGCCATGCGTCTTCACTTCAAGTCCGCCGTGACCGCCGTCGCCCTAGGGGGCGCTTTCGCCCAGGCCGTCGAGCCGGCCCGCCCGGGGATGGCCGACGTGCTCGCCGCCCGCTCCGCGCTGGTGGCGTTGGACGCCGACCCGGCCCTGCGGGACGTGAACCTGGTGGTGTCGGTCGTGGACGGGGTGGCGGTCGTCGGCGGGGCGGTCCCGAGTGCCGACCTCGGGAAGCGGGCCGAGGAGGTCGTGCGGCGGGCGACCGGGGCCGGCGACGTGAAGAACCGCTGCTTCGTCCAGGGGAAGCCCGACCCGCTCATCCGGGCCGTGGCCGACCGCCTGACCCCGGGGGCGCGGACCCCGGCCGCCTCCGACCTGCCCGGGGTCGTGCGGCCGCCCCGCGGCACCCCGGCGGTCGTTGCAAACCCGTTGCCGCCGGAAACGGCCGTCGCCGCCGGCCCGACGGCGGCCGCCGTGGTGGCCCGCAAGATTCCCAGCGACGCGGGCCGGCGGCCGAGCTTCCTGCTCGCCCCGGTGGCGGCCGACGCCGGGCCGGCGGCGGCCGTGGCGAGTGTGCCCGAGGCGGTGCGGGTGCGGCCGGGGCCGGCCATCCCGGTGTCGCTCCCGACCCGGGCGGCCGAGGTGATGGGCGGCCTCCTCGACCTCCGGCGGGCCGACGACCGCTTCGCCGGGCTGTCGCTCGACCTGCGGAACGGGGTGGTGGTCCTCACCGGCCGGGCCCCGCAGGCGGCCGACGCGTGGGACTTCGCCGACGCCGCCCGCCGGGTGCCGGGGGTCCGGCAGGTGATCGTCGGGAACGTCGCCCCGAGGTAACGGAGCCCAAAAGCCCGCCCGTCGCAATGGGCGGGCTTTGCCCACGGGTGCCACTACAACCCATCCACCCCGGTCGAAACGACCCAAATTCCCGAGCCGCCGTCCCGCCGCCCGCCTGCCCGGTTCTACAATCGGGTTCAAGGAGGGCCGGCATGCGCATCCTGTTGGTGGCCGACATCCACGGCAACCGGGCCGCACTCGACGCCGTGCGGGAGCAGTACGACGCCTGCCTCTGCCTGGGCGACGTGGTCGATTACGGCCCGGAGCCGGCGGCGTGCGTCGAGTGGGTCCGCCGGCACGCCACGCACGCGGTGCGGGGCAACCACGACCACGGGGTGGCCCAGAACGTCCACGTCGAGGGGGCCGGCGGGTTCCGCTTCCTGACGGCCGCAACCCGCCCGCACCACGTCGCCGCCCTCAGCCCGTGCCAGCGGCGGTTCCTGGCCGCCCTCCCCACGTCCCAGTTCGTCCGCCTCGGGGGGAAGCGGTTCCTCCTCGTCCACGCCACCCCCCGCGACCCAATGGACGAGTACGCCCCGGCCGACCCCGCCTACTGGGCCGCCGTACTCGCGGGCTTGAGCGGGGCCGGCCGCGACGTGGACTACGTCTGCGTCGGCCACACCCACCAGCCGCACGTGTTGAAGGTCGGCAATACAACCGTGGTGAACCCCGGCAGCGTCGGCCTGCCGCGCGACACCGACGCCCGGGCCGCCTACGCGGTGATCGACGGCGACGACGTGGAGTTGAAGCGGATCGACTACCCCGTGGCCGAGACGCTCGCCGCGGTGGCGGCCGCCGGCCTCGACCCGACGGCGGTGCGGATGCTCGGCGAGTTGTACCGCGGGGAGGCCCCGTTCCGCTGGTCGAAGGGCGTCGGCAGCCATAGCCATTGAGCCGCCGGCGTTACCGCTATTTACCGATTTTCGCGTGTTGCGATTCGCCTTGACCTCGTCCCCGTCTGCCCTTGCGGCTCCCGCTCCCATGTTGGAAGGTCAAGCGGGAGAAACCCCACTTCTAGCCCCCTTCCGTCGCCCCGTTCCGCCCGCTCCCCTCCTCCACCGTCATCGCCGTCGGCGGCAGGCGGTTCGGCCCCGCTCCCGGGCGATAGGTGGCGAACGAGTTCTCCGTCTCCCAGAGAGTCACCTCCACCACCGGCAGGCCGTGGGCGGCGGCCCGGTCGGCGATCAACTTGGCGATGTTCTCGGCCGTCGGGTTCACGTCCAGGGTCACGAACGGCTCGCCGAGCCGCCGCAGCTCGGGGAGGACGGGGTCGTCCTTGTGGAGCAGCATCCGGTGGTCGAGGGTGTCGTCGATCCACGTCCCCAGCACGCGCTTGATCTCGCCGAAGTCGACGACCATGCCGAGCCGGTCGAGGGCCGGCCCTTCGAGCGTCACCACCGCCCGGGCGTTGTGCCCGTGCAGGTTGCGGCACTTGCCGGCGTAGTTCAGCAGCCGGTGACCGTAGCAGAAGTGAATCTCTTTCGTGACGCGAAACATGACTCTCCTTCGGATTTACGCCGCGTACAAGGTGGGGTCTTCGACGCCCGCCTCCAAGAAGCCGTGGCGGCGTTCCGCGCACTTGTTGCACCGCCCGCAGTGGCTGCTTGAGGCGGGGCGGAGGCACGAGAACGTCTCCCCCAGCGGCAGGCCCCGGCCGCGGCGGAGGACGTCGCACTTGTGCAGGTCGGCGTAGGGCCGCAGGACGCGGACGGCGGCCGCCCCGACGGCCCGGGCCACGGCCGCCGCGTAGCCGTCGTAGAAGGCCGGGGTGGCGTCCGGGAAGGGATTGGCCCCGAGCGGGGCGGTGGCCAGTTCCGGCACCCCGCGGAGGTGGCACCAGAGGAGCGGCTTGGCCAACAACAGTACGTTCCGCCCGGGGAGGAACACCGCCTGGTCCGGGGTATCGGCCCCCGGCACGCCGTCGCCGGTCAGACTCCAGTGCCGGCCGTACAGATCTTCGACCGGCTGGTCGAGGACCGTGAGCGGCCGGAGGGCGGGGGAGCGGATGGCGTGGAGGAAGCGGGCCAGGTGGTCGCGTTCGACCGCCTCCCACAGCAGCCCGGTGCGGACGTAGACGGGGTGGACGGCCGGGTAAACGCGGGCGGCTTCGGCCAGGAGAACGGCGCTGTCGAGCCCGCCGCTGACGAGGACGGCCAGGGGGGTCGTGGGGGCGGCGGGCGGCCACGGCGGGGCGGCGGGGTCGTCGTGCGGCGGCATGATCGCATTCTAGGGCGGGCGGCAGGGGCAACGCCCACCCGTGCGGCGGGCGGGCCTGCGGCACCGCTCACGGCGCCGTCCCGGGGGCGGGGTTGAACTTGGAGAAGGTGGCCGACATCTTCTCCTTCACCTGCTCGACGTTGGCCGCCGTCCGCATGACGAACAGGTCGCCGGCCGCCGTCGGGTCCAGATTCGAGCGGAGCTGGCGGTCGAGCTTGGCCTCCCCGATGTAGGCGTTCGTGAACGTCTTCCACCACCCCGGGATTTCTTCCTTGTCGATCATGTCACTCTTGTTCCAGGCCTTGACGTGCTCGGAGATTTGGTCCTCGGTCCCGGCCGCGTACCAGCACACCACCTCGAACTTGACCTCCCGGGCCCCCATGTTGAAGCGGTACCCGCTCCCCCTCGTTCCCTGCACCTTGTAGTCCCTGGTCAGCCCCTGGTAGCGGGTGTCTTTCGGGTCGGCCCCCGTCGGCGGGTCGAAGGCCGCCAGGAACCCGACGTTCCCCTTCCGCTTGCCGTCGGCGACGGTGAAGCACCACTGGTTGCCGCGGGCGCACCGCTTGCCGAGCGTGCCGGACTTCTCGATGAAGCCGCCCTCCTTGGCCGGCTTGAACAGGGCGGTGAATTTGCCCGCCGGCATCGACGCCGGGGCGAGGACGATCAGCCGGTTGGTGGGGGCGAACACCCGCACGACGCCGAACGCCGGGCCGAAGTTGGCCTCGTAGTAGGTCGTTCCGTCGGCCGACTGCGACTTGGCCCCGGCGATGTCTTTGAGCTGGGCCGGGTCGAACTCCTTCTTCGAGCGGACCACGTCCACCCGCTGGTCCACCCGCGTCTCGTCCCCGACCACGGTCTTGCCGCCGCCCACGGCGTAGTCGACGAAGTCGTTGAACTCGGTCTTGAGCGCCTTGGTGATCGGTTCGAGCCGCTTCTTGAGGCCGGCCGGGCCGTCCTGCAACTTGTCGAAGTCCTTGTAGAACTCCTTGTACTTCTGGAACTGGGTGTAGTTCGTCCCCCACGCGGTGTCGGCGTCGGCCGGGAGGTGGGCCATCATCTCGACGGCCGCCCCTTGCCGGCCGAG